>NZ_JBYIPB010000006.1:0-233197 GCF_057706855.1 Microbacterium sp. bgisy207 | reverse complement strand
ACACGGGGAGTGCGGGTCGCAGAAGTAGAGCGGGATCCCCGTCGCTGTCGTGAACTCGGCATGCTTGGCCACCTCCGCGCCCTGATCCCACGTGATCGTCCGCGTCAACGCCGACGGTAGCGCGGTGATCGCTTCGCGCATCGCAGTCTCCACCTGGTCCGCGCTCTTCCCGTCGGGAAGGTGCAGCAGGAGCGTGAGGCGAGTGCTGCGTTCGACAAGAGTCCCGACGGCGCCGCGACTGTTCTCGCCGAGGATCAGATCACCCTCCCAATGCCCCGGAACCGCGCGGTCTTCTACCTCAGCCGGGCGTTCGCTGATCATCACCATTCCCGGCAGCCGGCCGCGCCCGTCCGTCGCGGTCCGGGACTTGTGAGCCGCGCGCCCTGATCTCAAGCAACGGGCAAGCTCGCGACGCAGCTGCCCGCGCCCCTGCACGAACAGAGACTGGTAGATCGTCTCGTGGCTCACGTGCATCTCCGGATCGTCGGGATGCTCCAACCGTAGGCGGGCGGCGATCTCCTGCGGCGACCACAGCTGTTCCAACTGCGTCGTCACGGCCTCGAGCAGCCGCCCATCACCGAGCTTGAACGGCTTCGGGCGTGAGGAACGAACTGGTGACAGTTTCGGTTTAGGCCGCGAGCGTGAGCTGAAGCGCCCTGGGTCTGTTGGAGGCTCCTGATCTTGGAAACGAGGATGGAGTTATGCCGAAGGAACTGGCGAATGGGAAGCCGACGACGCGTCGCTACTCGATCGAGGAGAAGGCCGCCGCGGTGCGGATGGTGAGGACGCTGCGTGCCGAACTCGGCGTCACGCAGGGAACGGTGCAGCGCGTCGCGACGCAGCTCGGCTATGGGGTTGAGTCCGTGCGGATGTGGGTGAAGCAGGCCGACATCGACGACGGCGACACCCCGGGCGTGAGCAGCGCGGAAGCGCAGCGGGTGCGTGAGCTCGAGCAGGAGGTCCGGGAGCTGCGTCGGGCCAACGAAGTGCTCAAGCGGGCCGCGTCTTTCTTCGGGGCGGAGCTCGACCGCCACTACCGGAAGTAGTCGCGTTCATCGACGCGAACAAGGACGACCGGGTGGACGGTCGCCGACTCGGAGTCGAGCTCATCTGCAGGCTGCTGCAGGTAGCGCCGAGCAGCTACTACGCCGCCAAGACCCGTGCCCCGTCCGCCCGTGCCCGGCGGGACGAGGAACTGATTCCGCAGCTGGTCGAGCTGTGGGAAATGAACTATCGGGTCTATGGGGTCCGCAAGCTCTGGAAAGCAGCCCGACGGGCAGGGATCATGATCGGCCGCGACCAGACCGCCAGGTTGATGCGGGTTGCGGGGATCGAGGGTGCCAGATGGTCGAAGCGGGTGAAGACGACGCGGCCGGCTCCGGCGTCGGCGCGGCACCCGGATCTGGTGCAGCGGGAGTTCACCGCCGAGGCGCCGAACCGGCTCTGGGTGACGGATCTGACGTTCGTGCCCACGTGGGCCGGTGTCGCCTACGTCTGCTTCATCGTTGACGCGTTCTCCCGCATGATCGTGGGGTGGCGGGTTGCGTCACACATGCGCACCGAGACGGTCCTCGACGCGATCGAGATGGTCCGCTGGTCCCGCGGCCACCACCACGCCGACCTGCGATGTCACAGCGACGCGGGCTCTCAATTTACGTCGATTCGCTACGGCGAACGGCTCGCGGAGATCGGCGCGACGCCATCGATCGGCACCGTCGGGGACAGCTATGACAATGCCCTGGCCGAGACGGTGAACGGGTACTACAAGGCTGAGTTGGTTCGCGGGCCGGCGCGGTCCGAGCCGTGGAAGACGGTCGAGGATCTCGAGCTCGCGACGCTCGGGTGGGTGCACTGGCACGACACGCAACGCCTCCACGACTACCTCGGCGACATCCCGCCCGCCGAGTTCGAGAACGCGTTCTATGCTGTGCCCAACGACCGCGAACAACTGGTCGGAATCAAGTAGCGCGAGTCTCCATCAGACCCAGGGCGCTTCAAGCGGCTCGGCTAGCTTGGCTTCGAACTCGATGGGCGTCAAGCCGCCGAGGGTGTCCTGTGCTCGCTGGCGGTGATACTTCCGCTCGATCCAGACGACGATCGCGAGGCGCAGCTCCTGCCTGGTCGTCCACCGCTGCTGGTTGAGCACGTTCGTCTGCAGCAGCGACCAGAAGCTCTCCATGGCCGCGTTGTCCCCGGCGGCACCGACGCGGCCCATCGATCCGACCATGTCGTGTCGGCGCAGCTCGCGGGCCATGGCCCTGCTACGAAACTGGCTGCCCCTATCGGCGTGCAGGATGCATCCGGCGACCTCACCGCGGCGGGCGACAGCGTTTCGGACGGCATCGACGGCGAGCTTCGCGGTCATCCGATCCGAGATCGAGTACCCGACGATGCGGTCCGAGAACACGTCTTTGACGGCACAGCAGTACAGCTTGCCCTCGGTAGTGCGATGCTCGGTGACGTCCGTGAGCCAGACCCGGTTCGGCGCGTCGGCGCGGAACACCCGCTGCACGTGGTCGTCGAACACAGTAGGGCCGGCTTTCTTGCCCTTCCCACGCCGGCGGCGTTGCGCGGACGAGAGGATCCCGGCCTGTGAGCACAGCTTCCACACCGTTCGACGGCTCATCCGCCACCCCGCTCGGCGGGCTTCGTCGGCGAGGAATCGGTATCCGAAGGTCGGGTCGTCGTGGTGGGCGTCGTGGAGCGCGTTGATCCGATACGCCCGGAGCACGTCGGCATCCCGGACCGGGTCGTTTCGCCACCGGTAGTAAGGCTGTCTTGCGAGCTTGAGGACCCGACACGACACCGTCACGGGAATCCCCGCATCGGCGAGCTCAGCAACGAGCGGGTACGTCATTTTGGGGAGCCACCGAGCTTCAGATTCGCTTGCGACAGATAAGCCGCCGCCCGCCGAAGGACCTCGTTCTCCTGCTCGAGCAACCGAATCCGCTTCTTCAACTCGCGAGCCTCTGCAGCGTCCGCAGCCGTCTGGCCAGGACGGTCGCCCTCCTCGACATCGGCTTGGCGGAGCCAGTTCTGCAACGTCGCCTCGCTGATCCCGAAGTCGGACGCGATCTGTTTGATGGTGACGCCGCTCTCACGACTGCGGGCGACCGCGACAACGTCCTCGCGGAACTCTCGGGGATAGGGACCGGGCATGATGACATCCTCCCCGCCAGCGCCTCCCGGCACTAACGATCAGTTGTCACCGATCCGTTCCTCACGCCCGGCCGAGCCGCTCGTGAAGAGTGGATACGGCGTCTACCTGCTCAAGGCGCTCAAGCACGGTAGACGATGACTGCCTATCGGGCGACACGGCTCGCAGGGGCGCACTCGCGCCCGGGGGCTCTGAGACAACAACAACTAGGCTGACCGAGTGAGCTCACGCGTATCGGTGATTGTTCGGACGAAAGATCGGCCATACTTCCTCGCGAGGGCGCTCGCTGATATCGCTGCTCAGGGTCACGACGAACTCGATGTTCTCGTTGTGAACGATCAGGGCGACGAAGACGCCGCTCGTGCTGTCGTCGCTTCGTCGCCTTTAGCAGATCGCACCCGCGTGTTGGCGACGTCTTCCCCGGGTGGTCGCTGCGCTGCGGCCAACCGGGGAGTCCGTGCCGCAACAGCGGATTATGTCGTTCTGCACGACGATGACGACCTTTGGCATCCGGACTTCCTCGCGTCGACGGTGGCCTACCTTGACGCGCATCCCGTGGAGGCCGGCGTCGTGGTACCGACCGAGATCATCTACGAGCGTGCAGCTGATGGTGGTTGGCTTGAACAGCGACGGGAGCCATTCTGGCCGGGCCTCTCTTCGGTGACTTTCACGGAGCTGCTCGAGATCAATCGGGCTGTACCGATCTCTGTGCTGTACCGACGTGCCATCCACGACGATGTCGGGTATTACGATGAGTCGCTCGAGACAGTCGAAGACTGGGATTTCTACCTGCGGCTGACAGCACGGCACTCGTTGGGCTTTCTTGCCGGACCTCCCCTCGCTTACTGGACACAGCGTCCCACTGCTCGCGGGAGTGACGGCAATAGCATGTTCGAACTCGCGGGAGCGCATGAGCGTGATGACCTCGCGGTGAGGGACGCGGCGCTTCGAGCCTGGGTGGAACGAAATGGCGCTGGAATGCCTCTCTTCATTGCCAGTGTCGAAAGGCGCCTGCGCGAAAGCTTTGCGCGCGAACTCGCGGAGCAACTCGACCGGCAGCGCGAGGTCCTGGTTCGAGAGATCTGGGACCGGCACCCGGTGTGGCGCCGTGTCCGCCGTATTCTCCGGCGACGCTGAGGTCGACGCGCGAATACTCTCAGGCTCGCATCGCGGCGACGGCATGCTTGCTGTCGCCGTCGAAGCTCACCTTGCCGTCGCGAAGAAGAATGCCGCGCGCACAGAGGCCTGACACCATATCGAGATCATGTGACACCACGACGAGGGATTTCCCTTGCTCATGAAGTTCGCGGATACGCGCAATGCACTTCTTCTGAAACGGTTCGTCACCAACCGACAAGATTTCATCGATCAGAAGGATGTCGAGTTCTGTGTGGATCGCGACGGCGAATGCGAGGCGCAAGAACATGCCGGACGAATAGTGCTTGACCTCAGTGTCGATGAATCGCTCGATTTCGCTAAACGCGACGATCTCATCGAATCGCTGCTCGGTCTCACGCTTGCTCATCCCGAGGATCGCGGCGTTGAGGAAGACATTCTCCCGTCCCGAGAGGTCGGGATGAAAACCTGCTCCGACTTCGATCAGGCCGGCGATGCGGCCACGGGTGAGGACGCGTCCGGAGTCTGGAGTGAGCACCCCCGAGATAAGCTTCAGCATCGTTGATTTGCCTGAACCGTTGAACCCGAGAAGTGCAACGGAATCGCCCTGGTCGATCGTGAACGACACTCCATCCAAAGCATGAAAATCGGTCGACACGGGCTTTCTCTTGACCGTCGCAACGAACGTCTCTTTGAGCGAGTGAGTGTGGCGAAGCCGGAAATTCTTGTGAACGTCGTCTACCACGATCGCTGCGCGCGCGTCCCTATCAGAGTTCCTGGGCAAAACGACCCTCCAGTCGCCGGAAGACCAACTGTCCGACCACCACTGTCAGTAATGAGATCAGGAGAGCGAGACCCGCAAATGTCCACAGGTCAGGAAGTAGCTGGCCGTTCTCAGGGTTCAACGGGAACCAAAAGCCTGCGTGGAAGAGCTCGACAGCGACGGTGAGGGGGTTCAAGCAGTAGATCAGGAAGCCGACCTCCCCGAGTTGTGGCCGCACCATCGACCACTGATACATGACAGGTGATGCCCACATCGCACACATCACGATGATCTCGACGAAACTCTGCGCATCACGGAACGCGACATTGATGGCGCCGAAAAGGAGCCCCAGTCCGGTGGAAAGCAGCGCGACGATCAGTAGTCCACACAGAACGGCTGCGACCGCGATCGGAGAGAACTCCCAACCGATGACGAGCGCGATCGCCCAGACGACGATGACCTGGGGGATCGTGTTGATGATCGCGACGAGCATGCTCGACACGGGGAAAAGCTCCCTCGGCAAGTAGATCTTCTTGATCAGTGCAGCGTTGTCGACGATCGAGCGGGTGCCGTTCGTGAACGCCTCGGTGAAGAACGTCACGGCCGTCATACCCGCCAACAAGTACACGGGGTAGTACCCGACCGAACTGTTGAGATTCAGAAAGATGCCAAGAGCCACGAAGAAGACGGCGAACTGAATCAGCGGCTTGACGTAGGACCAGAGCCAGCCGAGGACCGACCCTCGGTAACGAATCTGCACCTCTTTGCGCACCAACAACATCAGCAGATGCCGTCGGCGCAGCACGTCGATCAGGCCGAGCCCCGTACCGGGGGGACGCAGGTCGGCGCCGGAGAGCGTTTCGTTCGTCATGGATCCCTCAGCGCGTCAGCGGAACACGCAACCACAGCATCCTAATCTGCCGTGTGAGAATCGTGGACCGCTGCGCGAAGTGGCGTGCGGCTAGCATGGTGCGGTGCCGGAAGGAGTCGACGTGCGTGTGCGTATCGAGATCGTCATTCCGGTGTGGCGGCATGGGCGAGAGGCCGTCCCGACCGTCCGCTCGCTCCTGGAGTCGGCGGAGGCAGCCTCCGCGGTGGCGCAGACATCGCTTGTGCTGGCCGTCGCGCAGTCATGCGCGGATGCGCTCCCTGCGGTGGTGCGCTCACACGCTCGTGTTGTTCTCATCGGCGATTCTGACGCCGCGGTTCTCGCTGGCCGGGGCCTCAGCCAGTCCACGGCTGACGTCGTCGGGGTCGTGGAGGCGGGCGATCTGGTCGGGGTGGATTGGCTTAGTGCTGCGGCGCGAGTCGCACGCGGTGAGGTCATCCGCCCTGAGTTCATCGTGACGTTCGGTCAGCGGACAGGAATCGGACGTCAGCCGACCTCGCAAGGGATCGACAAAATCTCGCGGCTGCTTGCGCACGTCGATGTGTGGGCCTCAATCTTCGCTGCACGCGCCGACACCGTTCGGCAAGCAGTCGCCGCCGGTGATCTGCGCGGAGGGTCCCTCGCGCTTGCTGCTGCTTTCGCCGAGGAGGGGATAGCGGTACGCACTCCGGTCGGTAGCGTCGGATTCATCCGTCGATGGGGCCCGGAGCACCCATTTTGGCGAACCGGGCCAGTTCTCGAGAGAGTACCGCTCCTCACCGACAAACGGTTGGCGACAGATCCGCCGCCCTTGCCCGTGCGTGCCCCACGTCCCGCGCGAATTCTCCGAGTCGCCGGCCGCCTCGTCAAACCCTGGCGTGACGCACTGTCATCCTTCATGCGCCGCAGCCGCCCGCGTCCTGTGCCCACGAGCGTGCTCGCAGAATGGGCAATGCTGAACAGCATTGAACCGCTCCTTCCCTACCCGCGCAGAGATACCGGGGCATGGATCGAGCGATGGGGTCCTCCCACGCCCCAGATCGTTCGCGAATCCAGCGCCTACCTGCGAATCATCGATGCATTACCGTCGTCGATCGACTATCTCTACTTCGCCCCGTGGCTCCGGACCGGTGGCGGCGATTCCGTGCTCATTGAATACCTGTCCTCGGTGAAGCGCCAGGATCCGCAGGCGAGCGTTGTTCTGTTGACGACTGAGCCGGTCATCTCGACGCGACTTGACCAAGTGCCCGCTGGCGTGAGCACCGTAGAACTCGCGCCATTGCTCGCGCGTGGGGTGCCGCGCGACGCATTCGTGGAATGGATCGTTCCTCAACTCATCGCTCAGTACCAACCGCATACCGTCCATGCATTCAACAGCACGGTGGGCTTCGACGTCATCGAGCGTCATGGTCCCCGACTGAGTCAGCACTCTAACCTCTTCCTCACGAGCTTTGCGATCGATCGCAGCGAAGACGGTGAGGCTCTCTCCGTGATGTTCCTCCGGAGACCCGGCTTCTTGGATCCGGTATCGAAGGTGCTCGTCGACAGCCAGAGTTATGCAACTCGTCTGGTCCACGAGCACGGCTATGCGCCGGAAAAGTTCCTGGTCCAGCGCAGCGTCGTCTCGTCGGCACGACGGTCTGCCTCCGCTCCTCGTGACGAGTCGGCCGATGTCCTGAGGGTGTTCTGGGCTGGACGATTCGACTTGCCCAAGCGGCTCGACATCTACGCCGCGCTTGCCGCTCGGGCGGCGGAACGGAATATGCCGATCGAGTTCCACTTCTACGGACAGGAGGTCATGGGCTCCAGCGGCCTCTCCGAGTCCCTGGCTGTGCTCGACGCTGCGGGCGCTGTTCGTCACCCGCCCTACGCCTCATTTGCTGACCTGCCACTCGAGGTCTTCGGCGCCTACGTCCTGACCAGTGAGTGGGAGGGGATTCCGTTGACCGTTCTCGAAGCGATGTGCGAAGGTATCCCTGTCGTGGGGCCGCTTGTCGGAGGTGTAGGAGAAGTTCTGAGCGACTTGACCGGCTATCCGATCGCCAGGTTCGACGACATCGAGGCGTATCTCGATGCTCTCCTGGCTATCAGGAACAACCCCCGAGATGCGAGGGAGCGTGCAGAGTTCGCGAAGGCGCGAGTCTCCGAAGAGTTCTCCGTCGGGGCCTTCGATGCTCGCCTGACCACGCTTGTCGGGTACTTCCGTGCGGTCCAGGGTTCCGAGGCTGACGCTTCGGCAGCCTCGTCCCTCAGTTAGGCCACGGGTTCTCGTTCCCGCCGCGCACTTGGGTGCACGAGATCTCTCTCGACGGTCGAGACGAAGGCGGCCCAGGAGTGATGTTGTTCCGCAAAAGCCCGGCCTCGGCTGATCAGGCCTTCTCGAAGTCCTTCCTCGCTGACCAGCCGGGCCACTGCCCGAACGTATCCCGCAACGTCCTCGGGACCCGATGTGAGCAGGCCCGTCTCACCGTCATGCACGATGTCTGGCACGCCCCCTACCCCGGACGCGATCACGGGAAGCCCCAAGAGCATGGATTGGACCAGCACGAGAGGAAGGCCTTCGTTTTCCGACGTCAGGAGCAGTGCGTCGTAGTCAGACAGGTTGATCGCGGAGAGACCGCCCGTGTACGGTCCCCGGTAACGTACTCCGGCTCGTGCAAGATCGGCCATCAATGTGTCGCTGTTTTCGGACAGCACTCGCTTGCCCCAGACGTCGATGACTGCGTCTACGCCTGCCTCGGCCAGCCCGTGAGCGATCGCCGGAAGGACGTCGGGCCTCTTCTCGATATCGAGGCGGTGAGGCCAGAGGAGCCGGACCGTCGCGGATGGGGTCGCCGGGTAAGAGATGAGTGACGCTTGAGGAGATACTTCCGCGGGTTGACGGTGCACATGAACGGCGACGTTCGGCGTCGGCAGGGCAAGGACATCGTCAATGAGTGCCGCACTGTTGCTGTTGTCAGTAAGCACGCCTGCGATGTGGTCGAGGAAGGCCCGCTGCGCGTCATCGGTTATCGGATTTGTCGGGTAACCGTCCCCGATCTTGTCGAAAGAGAACAGCGTCGTGTGCACGTCGGTCCCGTCCGTGATCGGTGCGGCGTATGCGCTCAGTGCCTCGAGAAGATGAAAGCAGTTGACCGAGACGATGAGTCGGGGACGCAACAGCACGACAAGCTGTGCGATCAGGCGCTGGCGAGTCCGTAGCGGGAGTTCCAACCAGAGTGGGTCCAGGTGCACGTAATTGAGCTCGTCAGGGATGAGGTCATCATCAGTGCGCGACACATCGAAGGTTCCCAGAATCGTTGTACGTCCGTTGAACTCAGAGGTCTCGTTCAGTGCTCGCGCGTAGTTCAGGGATACGAGATCAGCGCCACCGACGCCAAGCCAAGGCACCATCACCAGGGCGTCCCCACGCTCACCGATCTGGTCGAGCGCCTTCTTGAGCACTCGTCCGTAGCCGTCATCGCACGCTTCCCATGCAACCAACCCGTCGATGGCCGAAGCGGTCCACGAAATAGCCGGCTCGTAGCTCGTCGCCTCTCGAAGCGCGGCGGCGAGCGGGGGATACTCTGAACGCAGAGGGAGCTCGGTCCGCGATACTTTCCCCCGGCGGGTTGCGGCTCTCAGCGCCCATCTAGCCGACCGGTAGATGGCGTGCTTGGCCTCCCAGCTCAGCCAGCTCGTGGCGAACCGTGCCGTCGGCAGCACTGTTCGGTATATCCGATGCGACAGGGGTGGCACGTTTGTCGTCGCCTGCTCCTCGTTGTCCTCGTTGGGCAGTGCGTCCTCGATCTCGCTCATCGAAAATGACGGCAAGACTGACGCGGAATGCCGGTTGTTGACACCGCCGGACTCTCGTACCCGATAGAAGAAGTAGGTATCGGTTGCGACATGATGCCGAACGCCCGCCGCGGTTGTCTCGATGTTCCACAGCCAGTCCTCGGGGCCGTAGCCCGTCCCTTCCACCATGGGTCGGTATGGCGTGTCCAGTAGCACCTGCCGCTCCAGGACGCTGCATGCGGGCCAGGGATTGTGGCGTATGAGATCGAGGTAGCTGACGTCGTCGGTCACGGCGGATCTAATGTGCCAAAGGAGCGAGCGGGCGCCGAAGCTGATCACGTACTCGGGATGAACGATCATGCGTTCATCGGTCGCCTCCAGTAGCTCAAGGGCCTTCACGAGATAGTCGGAGGACACGATGTCGTCGCCGTCCACCAGCGCCACGTACTTGCCCTGAGCTGCCTGCGCCGCCGTGTTGCGCGCCGCGCCAGCGTCGCCGACGGCGACGTTAATCGCACGGCTCGGAACCGTTGCGCTTCCCGTCTTCAGCTCGCGACCGATCTGCATCTGGGTATGCGGGCTTGCGTTGTCCGCGACGATGAGAAGCTCTGCCGAATAGCCGTCGGATACGACCTTCTCCAAGCCCGCGCGTACTGACCGAATCGTTGGGCGGAGTAGTCGCCCTTCGCTGTGTGCAGTCACGATGGCCGTCAGCGTGACGGTCATTGCTCGACACCCTTCCTCTTCACCCGCGCGCAGCGCAGAGCCGCGCATACGCTCCCGGCTTCCCCCTGTACCGGCCGGCCGAATCATCCTCTCATAGCGCCGCATGAGGGAACGTCGGCGACTCCCCAGCGGGCTCCCAGGCGAGGGGCACGAGGTCGATAGGATTCTCGAGTTCATACACTGAGCTGAGGGGACCGGATGTCGGGTCGACGGATACTGATCGCGGGACACGGAACGGCGGGCAGAAGCCTCGCGGAGGACGTATCCAGCGCAGGCGATTCGGTCGTCGGATACCTCGATGACCGGCTCAAGGGAGTCGAGATTCTCGGGACGCTCTCTGATGTCGAGGCAGTCGTGATCGACTACGACGTCGATGCTGTCTACTTCGCTATCCCCTCGGCCTCCGGGGACGTGGTGCGCGATTTCACGTCACGTGTCACGCGAGCGGGCGTCGAGCTCGCCATCATCCCCCGCACCTATCGGATCATGTCGCGTGAGCGGGTCTCGGTATCGGATCTCACCGACGTTGATGTGCTGGATCTCGTTGGTCGCGCGCCGGTGAAGCACGACATGGTGCATGCTCGCGCGCTCATTGAGGGGCAGCGCGTCTTGGTCACCGGCGCAGGCGGGTCTATCGGGTCGCGGATTGTCTCGCAACTGGTTGCCCTCGATCCCGCCCTCGTGGTGTGTGTGGACAGGTCGGAGCCGGCCATCTTCCGGCTCGGCCAGCAGCTGGGCAGCGACCCCCGGGTCCGCGTCGAGATCGCGGACGTGCAGTCCGAGTCGCGAGTCGCTCAGCTCATGGCCGCGCACGCTCCAGATTTTGTGTTCCACGTTGCTGCCTACAAGCACGTTCCGCTCATGCAGGCCAACGCGGTCGAGGCTTTCAACAACAATGTCTGGGGCACTCTCAACGTCATGCGGCAAGCCGAGGCGCACGGCGCGAAACGGGTTGTCTATGTCTCGACCGACAAGGCGGTGCACCCGACGAACGTCATGGGCGCAACGAAGCGTATCGGAGAACTCATCGTCGCTGATCTCGGTCGCCAGAGCACATCCACGCGATTCTCCGGCGTTCGATTCGGGAACGTCCTCGAGAGCGAGGGAAGTGTTATGCAGACTTTCCGGCAGCAACTCCAGTCTGGAAGAAACCTGACGGTCACTCATCCAGATATCACTCGCTACTTCATGACAATCGACGAAGCCGCGCAACTCGTCATCCAGACAGCTACGACCGGGCAGAACGGCGAGCTTTTCGTCCTCGATATGGGGGACCCAATCCGGGTCTTCGACCTCGCGCAGAGCTTGATCAACGCCGTCAATCCGCAACTTTCAATCGACATCGTCGGTTTGCGCCCCGGCGAGAAGATGTTCGAGGAGCTCTCGTATCAGGCAAGCTCCGTGGATGCGACAACTCATCCCAAGATCTTTGTCTTGACGGAGCACGACGATCACGGTCGGGGGGAAACACTCGCCTGGGTCGAGGAGACCCTCGCTGAGACGCTCCAGCACAAGATCACGGACGAGGAGCTCAGGGCTCGATTGCGAGCCTTCGGGTTCTCAGCTCTCCAATGAGCGATCTATTGAGGGCCTCCGTATTTCCGCACACGCTTCTCGTCGGTGCTAGCGGCCCGATTGGACGAGCCGTGTCACGCCTTTCCGGGGTTCACGATCTCCCCGTTGTGGCGACAAGCAGAAGCGGATCATTGACCGTTGACGTGTCGATTCCCGCTCAGGTGGAGGCGATCCTTCGGAGTGTGCGTCCCGAGGCGCTCGTCTATCTTGTGCGGGCACCGAGAGGGGCAAGTGACCGGCAGATCGACACCGCCGTGGAGCAGATGCTTCGGGTTGCCTCACTTGCAGTCCAGGCAGGTGTGAGCCGCTTCGTTCTGGCATCCTCTGCTGCTGTCTACGGTGATCGTCATCGAGCGCCCAGGAGAGAATCGGATCCCACCGAAGGCGTGTCGGCTTACGCAGCGGAGAAGATCACGGCGGAGCGTCAACTCGAGAAGTTCGCGCTCGATCGCGGCCTATCTGCCGCTAGCGCTCGCATCTTCAACGTTTTCGGGCCTGGCTGTCGGGATTCCCTCCTCAACGCGCTGGTCGAAGGGCCGCCCCCTGTTCTGGCCGTGACGCCGCACTTCGTTCGTGATTATGTGCATGTCGACGACGTCGCGAGCGCGCTGCTCCTCGCCGCCCAGCGGGATGACGTCATCGGTGCGGTGAACATTGGCAGCGGCAGGGGAGTGGACAACTCCCAGTTGGCTGCGGCGTGTCCGGATCGCTACGTGGACGGCGACGCCTCGATCCGGTCGTTCAGCGTCGCCGACCCGGCGTACGCGAAGGCTTCGCTTGCCTGGCAGCCCCGGGAGGATCCATTCGAGTACGTCTCGTTGCGCCGCCCCCGCGTTTGAGCTTGTCCCCCCGGGCTAGCACGGGTTCAGAGGTGGACTCCCGCTGCGTTCGCTGCGCGACGAGTCGTGAGAATTGCTGCCGACACTCGACGGAGGTTCGTGCCGCGCGCCGCGGATCGCATCTCGACGGACACCGCACCCGAGTAACGATGAGATTCGAGGGCGTGCAACGATGCGGAATAGTCCACGAGGGACGGGAGCCGGACCCGGTTTCCCGGACGGTTCTTGTGTGTTGATCATGCCGCGATTTCTGCGGCGGTGTGAAGTGGCTTCGTAGTCGGCGGGACTGATGTTGCCGAGGCTGGTGTGCCGGCGGCGGGGGTTGTAGAAGCCCTCGATCCACTCGAACATCGCCGACGCGAGCTGTGCCCGCGAGTCCCAGACGGTGCGGTCGAGGAGCTCGCGTTGCATCGTGGACCAGAAGCTCTCGATGAGGGCGTTGTCGACGCTGGAGGCGACTCTGCCCATCGATCCGAGCAGCCCGGCTTGGCGCAGCCGGTGCCCGAAGAGCCAGCTGGTGTATTGCGCTCCGCGGTCCGCATGAACCACGGTCCCGGGTTGGGTCGGCGTCGCCAGCGGGCCATCTCGAGGGCATCGACGACGATCTCTGCGGTGATCCGGTCAGAGATCGACCAGCCCACGATCCGGCGCGAGTATGCGTCGATCACGGCGGGGCAGTGGACCCACCCGTCTCTCGCGCGGTGCTGCGTGATATCGCAGAACCAGAGCCGGTTCGGCGCTTCCGCGCGGAACTGCCGCTTCACGAGGTCCTCGTGCGTCGCGGTGTCCGGCTTCCAGCTGCGCCGCTTGCGGCGATGCGAGACCCCGAGATCGAGACCTTCAGGAACCGGCAGGCCACCGCGACAGGGACACCGTCCGCGGCGAACTCCTGGACCAGCCGGAACCCTATTTGGGAGCACGTTCTCCCTGGCGAAGTAGGCGCTGGCGCGCTTGAGGATCTCGTTCTCCATCTCCAACACCCGCAACCGGCGCCGCAGCTCGACGAGTTCCTTGTGCTCCTCGGTAGTCAGCCCGGGCTTGCGGCCGCTGTCGACCGCATCTCTGGACATCCAGTTCCGCAGGTAGGACTCACTGATCCCGAGGTCCCGGGCGGTCTGACCGACCGGGTTGCCTTGGGCGACCAGATCGAGGGCTCGACGCCGGAACTCCGGCGGGTGGGCAGCAGGCATCTCACGGACTCCTTCCGAGACGATCATCGCCTCAACTCAGGTGACCGGAAAAGCGGGTCAGGCTCCCAACACTTATGAGCAGAGGTTTGAGCGGGGACGCGTGAGCGTGGTCGACGGCGTCGCTACGTGGCAATGATGGTCGATCAGCGTCAGGCGACGACACCGCGAAAGTAGTCGACTGTCTGGGTGAGGCCGCGACGCAATTCCACGGTGGGTTCCCAGCCGAGCTCGCGGCGAGCAAGGGTGATGTCGGGCTGCCGCTGCTTCGGGTCGTCCTGGGGGAGCGGGCGGTGTTCGATGCCGGAAGAACTGCCGGTGATCTCGAGTACGGTCTGCGCGAGCTCGAGCATGGTGAACTCGCCCGGGTTGCCGACGTTGATCGGGCCCGTCACGTCGTGTCCCGTGTTCATGAGGCGCACCATGCCGTCGACGAGGTCGTCCACGAAGCAGAACGACCGCGTCTGCGAGCCGTCGCCGTAAATCGTGATGGGCTCGCCACGCAACGCCTGCACGATGAAGTTCGAGACCACACGGCCGTCGTTGGGGTGCATGCGAGGCCCGTAGGTGTTGAAGATGCGAATGACCTTGATGTCGAGGTCGTGCTGACGGCGGTAGTCGAAGAACAGCGTCTCGGCCGCTCGCTTGCCCTCGTCGTAGCAGGAACGCGGGCCAATGGGATTGACGTTGCCCCAATACTCCTCCACCTGGGGATGCACGGCCGGATCCCCGTAGACCTCCGAGGTCGAGGCCTGGAGGATCGGTACGCGTAGCCGCTTGGCCAGCCCCAGCATGTTGATGGCGCCCATCACGCTTGTCTTGGTCGTCTGCACGGGATCGTGCTGATAGTGCACGGGCGAGGCGGGGCAAGCCAGGTTGTAGATCTGGTCGACTTCGAGGTAGAGGGGGAACGTCACGTCATGACGAATGACCTCGAACCGAGGATTGGGGAAGAGGTGTTCGACGTTGCGGCGACTGCCCGTGAAGAAGTTGTCGACGCAGATGACCTCGTGTCCCTCGTCGAGCAGACGCTCGCTGAGATGGGATCCGATGAAGCCTGCGCCACCGGTGATCAGAACTCTCGATGACACCGCCATAGCCTAGCACCGGGGGATCAGGCGCTCAGCGGGTAGTCGAGACCATGGTCCGCTGCCCGAAGGTGTGACCGAGCACGCCTTCGAGTCGGCCGACGAACATCGGCCAGCCGTCGCTGACCCGCACCGGCTTCGGATTGCGGATGCCGTAGAGCAGCCCGGCTCCGACGAATGCGGCGCGCCACCACAGCGGGTAGCGGTGGACGCTCATTGCCCGGCCTGTTCCGCGGCCGTATGCGCGCAGCTTGCGGCGGCGTTCGGTGTCCGTAAGGCCGAACGCTGTCGAGATACCGTCCACGTGGACAGCGCGATCGACCCACACGAAGGAGTCGACGACGGCAGGGTGGGTCTGCATGACCCGCAGCAGCAGGTCTGTTCCCTCGGCGACCTGCCACGGCGTATCGGCACCCGGACCGATGCTCTCGTCGAAGCCGCCGACGTCATCGAAGAGCGACCTCTTCATGAGGATGCCCATCTCGATGACGCTCCACAGGTTGAAGATGTCGAGCCGGGTGCCCGGTGCGGGCAGGGTGGTCTTGGGCCCGCGCTCATCCCACGACGTGAATCCGCCCACCACGAAGCTCTCATCCGCGACCGCCTCCCGCAGGCGGGCGAGCGTTCCCTCGGGGTAGAGCGTGTTGTCGTTCGGGAAGGTCAGGATGCGTTCACCTGGCGGAAGGGCAGCGACCCCCGTGTTGCGACCTCGAGACGCGCCGCGACCCGAGGTAGTTGCCGTCACCGGCAGCCCGGCGGCGGCGAACTCGGCGGCGAGCGCGGCGACGGCGTCCTGGTTGCCCTGAGCGACGAGGACGATGTGATCGTCGGGCGCCAGCTGGCCGTCGAGCGAGGCGAGCAGAGCCCGCAGCGCGTCCAGACGTCCGAGGGTCGTCACCACCAGGCCGAACGATGGCTTCATCTGTGCTTCTCTCCTCCGCGGCATCCCGCGCCGCAGCGCGAGAGCATCGTGTTCCACTGGCGCGTGGTCTCTGCCCACGTGAACCGAGCGGCATTGCTTCGCCCCGCCGCGACCAACTCGGTGTGCAGCGTGTCGTCGTCGGTGACGGCGCGGAGCAGATCTGCGAGGGCTCCGGCATCGTGTGGCGCGAAGTAGCGGGCGGAGTCGCCGAGAATCTCCCTGTTGATGGGAATGTCGGATGCGATCACAGGTGTTCCCAGAGCCTGGGCTTCCAATGGCGGGATGCCGAACCCCTCGTGCAGAGAGGGCCAGATGAACACGCGTGCCCGAAGGTACTCCCTCGCCAGCTCCTCGTCGCTGACGGGGCCGACCCAGGCTAGGCGTTTCGCGGGCACACCGACGTCGCGCGCGTACGGTTCGAGGGCCGGATCGAGTTGTCCGACCACACGGACGCGCAGCGGAGATCCGTGGGGCAGAGCGGCTGCGGCATCCATGACACGTCGGACGTTCTTGGCTGCGCCGTGCCGGCCGAACACAAGTGCGACGGGTGTCTCGTCCGCGACGTCAGCGCCTTCGGGGACCGCGAAGCTGTCGGCGCCATTGTAGATGACGTCGACACGGTCTTGAGGGAGCCGGAAGTAGGTGCAGATCTCGTCCCGAGATTGTTCGCTCACCGTGACGACGCCGCGGCCTGGGCGGATCGCTCCGAGACGGGTCGACAGCTGCCACTGGATGCGAAAGAGCAAAGAGAAGTCCCCCGGGCGGAGGGCGGGAGCGATGTCGTGCAGGACGGTGATCTGCTTGCGGTAGAAGACGGGTGCAATGTTCGCGAAGTTCAACAGCACGGGGCGCCCATGTCTGCGCAGCCAGGAGGGGAGTTCGAACTGCTCCCAGACCGGACCCCCGAATCGCCCCACGACCTCGTACGGCAGACCGGGGATCTTGAGGTCGGCGCCGCCGGCGGGCAGCAGCAGCACGACGTCGTCCCGTTCTCGTGCGAGCCGCACAGTCAGCTCGGTGGCAAAGCGCCGGACGCCTCCGAAGGAGTTCAGCAGAAAGCGCCCGTTGATCGCGATGGTCACCGCATTAGCCTAGCTTCGAGCCATCGCGCTCCGTGGTTCATGCGTTCGCGAGCGCGCGTAGGACGTGCAGACTGCGAGGGACCAGGAGGGCGGCGGCCGCGCCCTCCGTCGCGGCGTAGCCGATTGCAGCGCCGATCGGCCCCCATGCGAGTCCCAGCCCGATCATCAGCGGAGCGCCGAGCGCGGTGGCGATGAGGGTCGCGCGCATGACTGGCGTCGCCAGCCCCGCGGGGAAGAGGACGAGACGCGTCAGCCCGGTTCGGAACGAGAAGAAGGCGAACACCAGACCCATCGTGAACAGGATCCCGATGCTCGACGAGACCTCCTCGCCGAAGAGCACCGTGCTGGCCCAGGGCCCGAGAACCGCCAGGCCCCCCCACCCGGCCAGCCCGCCCGCGATGAGGACCGCCAGGGCCAGCAGAATCCGTCTCCGGCGGCCAGCGCCGTCGGTCTCGGCAACCCAGCTCTGGAAAGCGTTCGCGAGCGTCATCGGGAGGAACTGTCCGAGCTTGAGCATCTTCTCCGCCGACGCGAAGCCGGCGGCAGCGATCGGCGGGGAAGTCACGTTCACGAGAGGAGCAGGCAGGCTCGAATACCCGCTGAGCGCGGCGTCGTTGAGTGCGACCGGTGCGCCCTTGCGCATCAGCCCCGGGATCTCGCGCGCCGTCGGCCACGGCCCGGGATTGCGCCGGAGCAGACGCCACGTGAACACGGCCGTGCCACCGAGGGTCACCAGGATGCCCGCCATGGGGTAGAGCTCGACGATACCGGTAGCAGCGATCGCTCCCGCGGCAGCGACGGTCGCGATCAGGCGCGGTGCCGCGTCGAAGACGATGATCGTGCGTGGGTCTCCGACGCCTGCGCAATACCACGTGAACGACAGGGCGATGAGAGCTCCTTGCGTGCCCATGAGCACGCTCAGCCACTCGAAGCCGGGTGAGGCGACGAACCAGCACACGATGGCGAGCAATGGCAGCACGACAACGGCCAAGAGGACGCGGATCACGATCGAGTCGCGGTAGATCCGCGCCCGTCGCATGTCCTCGCCTGCGACCGAGACTATGGCAGGCCCAATGGATGCCCACCCGTAGCCGATCGCGATCGCGGCAAGAGTTCCCACCGACTCACCCGCGATCGCGCTGGCCCAGCCAGCGGGGCCGGCGTTGCGAGAGACGAAAGGTAGGACGATCAGCGGAGAGGCGGCGGCAAACGCCGGTATGAGGAGGAAGCCGACCAGGCGCCTGCTGAGTGGCGGGGGTGTCATGAGCGACCGCTCGCGATCCCGAGCGCCTCACGGAGGACTTCGGCGGTGCGTTCGGCGCTGCGCTCCCACGTGAACGTCTCGGCCCAGGACGTCGCTGCTTCAAGCTCGCCCGGATCGATGGGGGAGCGCAGAGAATCCGCGATCGCCGCGGCGAAGGCCGTGGGGTTGCTCGCGTCGGCGTAGGTTACGCACTCCGCGCCGACCTCTCGCAGTACGGGGATGTCGTTGGCGACCACACGCACCCCCCGGCGCAGAGCGTCGAGCACGGGCAGGCCGAACCCTTCAGCCAGGGATGGGCAGACATAGAGGGTGGCGACGGAGTAGAGCGCCTCTAGTTGCTCTGCACTCACCCAGCCGGGAAGGACGACATCCTCTCCAAGCTCACATCGGGCCACGAGGGAAGCGAGAGGATCCTCTTCCCCTCCGCCCGGAATCACAGTCAGAGGCCTCTCGCGAGCGGGCAGGGACGTCAGAGCCGCGAGCAGGCCGTCAAAGTTCTTGTGAGGGAGCCGGTTGCCGGCGCTGAGCAGGACGCGCCGGCCAGGCTCAATCCCGAGTGGGCGGAGATGCGGCCAGGGGTCGCTGACCGGGTGTGGAGGTGCGCTGCCATTGTGGACGACACGGATGCGTTCCGCGGGCACGCCCAGCTGCGCCGCGATGCTGGAACCTGCCGCCTGCGAGACGGTGACCACGAGGTCCGCCGTTCGGGCGGACCTTCTCATCAGCCAGGATGTGACTGTTCGCTGCGCCCGTTCGACAATGCCGCCGCCGGGGACGTCGTCGTAGATCGCATCATGCACTGTGACCACGCGCGGGACGCCGCGCACGATCGGTCCGAAGTTCGCGGGAGCCCAAACGAGATCTGCGCCGAGCCTCCTGGCCATGCGGTCCGTGACGGTCATGGCTCCGAGTGCCCAACTACGAGGGCTTGGGCCGACATGCTCGACTGTGTTCACCGGGCCCGGAAAGAAGCTCGAGACGCCGCCCCGGCCCGCTCGGCCCGTCAGGGCGATGAACTCGATGTCGGGAAGCGCGGCTGCCAGGCGGGGGACGAGTTCTCGCACGTATGTCTCGGTGCCGCCTCGTGAACCGGTGAAGCCGAGTAGATCGACGACGATTCGCACGCCGCTCAGCTCTCGATCACGGCGTCCGGACGTTGCTCGCGTCGCGGAGTCGTCAGTACGCCCGAGAAGAAGCTCATCATGATCGTCTGGAAGCCCAACATCATTCCCAGCGCGCTCGGAATCGCGATGCGTACGACCTCGGCGGCGTCTTGGGGGCCGAAGTCAAGACTGCCCCATCGGATCACCTGGGCCACTCCGATCCCGACCCCTACGACGAACAGCGCGAGCCCGATCAAGAGACCCCGCTCTGCGGTCCAACTGGACACGATGCTGCGGTATTGCGGGCTTGTCGGCAGGAAGGCCTCTTGTGTCGCGTACAGCTTCGTGAGCCAGAAGAACAGTAGGGACTGGTATCCGATGACGCACAGCGCGCTGGCGTAGACCATCGTGGTGACGTCGAAGCCGATGCCGCCGATCTGCACACCCCCGAACGATAGGATGCCGACGGCGATCGCGCCGAGGAAAAACGCCACCAGCCCCGGATAGACGAACAGCCAGCGGGGGGCGAAGATCAGCAGGAACCGTAGGTGCCGCCATCCGTCGTGCCAGCTCCGCAGATGCGGCGGGCGGGACCGGCCGTCTTTCTTGAGGGTCGTCGGCACCTCCTCGATGCGGTACTTGGGGCGGGCGAGGGTCGATTTGACCACCATCTCCGAGGCGAACTCCATGCCGGTCGTCTGCAGGTCGAGGTCACGGATGCGGTCGCGGTTGAACCCGCGCAGCCCGCAGTGGAAGTCCCCGATGTTCGGGCGGAAGAACAGCTGCCCGATCCCCGAGAGCACGGGGTTGCCCAGGTACTTGTGCAGCGGCGGCATGGCTCCGGGGGCGATACCGCCTCTGAACCGGTTGCCCATCACGAGGTCGGCGCCGTCGCGGAGCCGGTCGACGAACGGCTGCAGGTTCTCGAAGTCGTAGCTGTCGTCGGCGTCCCCCATGATGATGTAGCGGCCGTGTGCGTTTTCGATGCCGTTGATCAGGGCAGCACCGTAACCGCGCCGCGGGGCGTGGGAGACGCGCGCACCGAGGCGCTGCGCGATCTGTTGAGAACCGTCGGTGCTGCCGTTGTCAGAGATGAGTACCTCGCCGGCGATGCCGGAGCGCTCCAGGAATCCCTGTGCCTTGCGGATGCAGACCTCGAGCGTCTCGGCCTCGTTGAGGCACGGCATGAGGATCGTCAGCTCGAGCTCGGCTGCGTCGTTCGTCGCGGTCACGATCGGTGTCCTTCGTTCGGGGGGACCGGGTCGGCGAGACCGTCGATCGCTCGGACGATGGCATCCATCGTCCGAGCGATCGTGCGGGTCTGCACCGCGTCCTGGTACCACTGATAGGTCGAGTCTCGCAGCCGATCGCCGGCGCGCACGCACGCCACGATCGCCGCGGCCAGATCTTCGGCAGCGACGGATGCGGCCACGAAGCCGTTCACGCCCTCATCCACCAGCTCGGTCGCCGCGTTGCCTTCGCCCGTGACGAGCACCACGGGCGTGCCGTGGGCGGCCGCCTCGACGACGACCAGGCCGTAGCCCTCGCGTCGGGAAGGGTTCGCCAGACATGTGGCACCGGACATGAGCTCGTCCAGTTCCTCCTGGGCGACGAAGCCGGGCATCCGTGTCCACGCGCCGCCGTCGACACGGGCGACCTCTGACCGGATCTGCTCGGTCGTCGCACCCTGGCCGAGCATCACGAGTTCGAGGCCGGGGACGTCCGTCCGTGCGGCCGCGACAGCCGCGGGGAGGGACTCGACGCGCTTGTCGGCGATATGGCGTCCCGCGTACAGCACGAACGGGGGCTCTGCTGCCGGCCTCGGCGGCGTGGTGGCTGCGGCGCCGTCGATGAGTCCGGGGCTCACGAGCAGGGTGCCGCGGAATCCCTCGCCACGGAGGCGCTCGGCACTCAGCCGAGAGTGGCACGTCGCGATCGGGGTCGCCGCGATCGCGAGCCGTTGCAGCAGCCACGCGACGGTGCCCATCACCCGACCCGTGTACTCGGTCCACTGCGACCGCCCCCAGACCTCGAGGTAGTCCACAATCAGGGGGGTCCGCGAGCCCAGGAGGGCCAGGCGCGCCGCGAAGACGTTGAGCACGGGCAGGCCGCTGACGATGACTGCCCGGGCGCTGTGCCGTCGACGCCGGAGTGCCCCGAACACGCCCACAGCGAATCGCAGCGCAGCGGCGCTGCGGCGCACACCCGCGTCGTCGTACAGACGCAGGCGGTCGGTGATCGCCTCGACGCGGTACGGGACCTCCGGCGCCGCTCCGTCCCACTGCCGCGCCGTGAGGTACTCGACGTTCTCGCCGCGCGCGACGAGGTCCCGGGCGAAGGCGTCGTACTGGCGCTCGCCGCCGCCCTTGGTGAGCGGGTACAGGCAGTCGAAGACGATTGCGATGTCGCGACGGGGCATTCTCAACAGCCCACGACCCGGAACAGCCGCGCGTCACCCTGCGAGTCGACCAGTTCGAGGTGCTCGCCCGGGGCCAGGTTCTGGATCCCTGCACGGTCGGCGGCTGCGTCGTCCCGGTTGAAGACGTCCTGTGTACCGAAGTCCAGCACATGGGATACCCCGAGCGCTCGCACCGCATTGCACACTCGTGGATCCTGGTCGATGTCTCGCAGGTGTTCGTCGAGGTAGATCTCGTCGGCGTTGCGGGATCCGAATACGTGAAGCTCGACGACATCTCGCCCTGCCAGCGCGTAAGCCAGGGAAGTTCCCGTCCACGGGCTCCCGGCGATGAGGGCGTCGGCGGGCGTCTCTTCGTCGAGGCGCTCCAGCAACGCCGCTTCGTCCGAGGTGAGCAGGGCGGCCGACGGATCGAGACGGTAGGCGACCTGAGCCTGCGCGATGGCACCCGACACGTTCGGACCTACAGCGACGCTGAACAGCACCACGGCCGCCGCGGCGGTTGCCCCCGCCCGCAGCGGGGTGCCGGCCCGGAGCTTCCGCGCAGACTCGTCGGCGACGAAGACAACGCCGAACACGGCGACGGGGATCCCCGCGACCGGAAGCAACGCTGCCAGTCGGAAGGAGTCGTTGTACCAGGGGTTGGTCACCATCTCGCGCATCAGGAACTCCACCGGCGTGCCAGAGACGAGGATGAACATGAACGAGGCGACCGCGAACGGCAGTGCGAAAAGCCCCTGTCGCGGACGTCGGGCGATCGCGATGAGACCGGCGATCAGCAGGGCGGCCGTCAGGAGCGTTACGGGGTAGGAGCGAGGGCTGATGAGTATTGCCTCGCCGAAGGCTTGCGCCGTCGACTGCCACGGTCCCCAGCGGGACATGTCCCAACCGGTGCGAGAGAAGCGCCACAGGCCCGCGCCCACGAGCAGAATGAGTAGGGCGATCGCGGAGTTCGTGAGCCACACGCGGCGTGATGCGCCCTCGATTGCCCGTATGAGCAGGAACATGAGCACGACCGCCGCGCCCATCGCATACAGCGCGAGAAACGCGTTGGGGTGGGCCAGTCCGATCCCGACGATCAGCAGCAGGAGAAGAGCCGTGGTCCGGATGGCATCGCCCCAGTCGGCGGCTCGCAGCAACATCCACACGGCAGCCAGCCCTGCGGGAAGCACGGCATACGCTGTCGCATTGGGATAGAGCACGCCGAAGTCGAAGAGCAGGATCGGGAATGCGCCAAACCCGGTCGACAGGGCCGCAGCAGCGATACCGACGGCCATCCGGTTACCGAGGGTCGTGAGCGAGAGCGCGATCACGGAGGCGGGCCAGGCCACGGCGCCGATCGCGATGTTCGCCGCGTTCACCGCGACCGGCACGCTGGAGCCTGACATGAGGCCCGACAGCGAGACCAGTGCGTGCCACGCATTGGGGTAGAAGGCGATGTCGCTGGTAGCACCGATGTGGAAGGCCGATGCATTCGCACTGTCCATCGCGTAGCGGATGGTATTCAGGTGCACGATCGCGTCGAAGGTCTGTGAGATGTTCTCGGGGCGGCCGAAGACGGTCATGAGCTGGATGCTGATGGCCGCGATCGCCGCGATGAACGCGGCAGCCGTGGTCAGCGTCACTCGCAAGGGCGGGGCGGTCGGTGCATCTCTCACCCAGAGCAGCCGGATCGATGCGGCGATGGCAGCGATGAGAACCGTGACGATCACGATGGGGAGCGGACCCCAGCGCAGCCCGACGGCTCCGGCGAGGACGGCAGCCACCGCCAGGACGGCAAGCGACAGGGCCGGGGCGAAGAACCAGAGAGAGAGTCGGCGAACACCCCAGCCCGCAACGACGATCACGGCGCCGGGAAGGACCAGGGCGAGGGCCGCCACCGTGAACGGCGCGATCGCAGCCGACCAGCTCTCGATCATGTGCGTGATCGCCCCTTCACTCGGTCAACGCATCATGGTAGTCGATGCGTCCGTTTGAACCCTGCGAGTGCGCTGGCGGCGCCGGGGCGCGGGTAAACTGCCGTGGTTGACTTCGCGCCGAGCCGCTGTCGGGTGGCTCCCAGATCGAAAGCCTGATCCACTATGGACCTTCTCGTCGTCGGCTCGGGGTTCTTCGGGCTCACCATCGCGGAGCGGGCGGCAGCCGCCGGCCGCAAGGTGACTGTCATCGATCGCCGTTCCCACATTGGCGGGAACGCGTTCAGTGAGGCGGAGTCTTCGACAGGTATCGAGGTGCACCGGTACGGGGCGCACCTGTTCCACACCTCGAACGCGACCGTCTGGGAGTACGTCAACCGATTCACGGCCTTCACGCCCTATGTGCACCGGGTCTACACGAACCACGGCGGTGTCGTGTACCCGCTGCCGATCAACCTCGGCACGATCAACCAGTTCTTCCACGCTGCCTACTCCCCAGCGCAGGCGCGGGCCCTGATCACTGAACAGGCGGGGGAGTTCGATCCCAGGACCGCTCGGAATCTCGAGGAGCGTGCGATCGGTCTCATCGGCCGCCCGCTGTACGAGGCGTTCATCCGGGACTACACGGCCAAGCAGTGGCAGACCGATCCGACTGAACTGCCTGCCGAGGTCATCAGTCGTCTGCCGGTGAGGTACACCTACGACAACCGGTACTTCAACGACACCTGGGAGGGTCTGCCCGTCGACGGGTACACCGCATGGCTGGAGCGGATGGCCGATCACCCGAACATCACCGTGAAGCTCGACACCGACTTCTTCGACGCGTCGCAGCCGTTACACAAGGCTGCCACTGTCGGGCAGGTCCCGGTCGTCTATACCGGCCCGATCGACCGGTACTTCGACTATGCCGCGGGGCAGCTGTCGTGGCGCACGCTGGACTTCGAGGAAGAGGTCCTCGACGTCCAGGATTTCCAGGGCACGCCGGTCATGAACTATGCCGACGCGGACGTCCCGTACACCCGCATCCATGAGTTCAAGCACTTCCACCCCGAGCGGGCTGACCGTTACCCGACCGATCGAACGGTCATCATGCGGGAGTTCTCCCGCTTCGCGGCTCGCGACGACGAGCCCTACTACCCCGTCAACACCTCCGAGGACCGCGCGGGTCTGCTGGCCTACCGCGACCTGCAGAAGGGGGAGAAAGACGTCCACTTCGGCGGGCGACTGGGCACGTACCAGTACCTGGACATGCACATGGCCATCGGCTCCGCCCTGACGATGTGGAACAACACCCTCGCCTGAGCGGCAGGGGTCAGCGCGGCGTCGGTTCCTCCACCAGCGCGGGCATCGGCATCCACTCTCGGTCCCGGGCGATGGCACGGCCGTCCCGCAGTCCGCGGAAGAGATGGCTGGTGCCACGCATGGTGCGCTCGACGACGACCAGCCGGATGATCTCCTTGGCGAAGGTGAGCGCCGTGCCGACGGCGAACGGAAGGGGGCGGTAGAAGCCCACCGACCGGTAGTACTGCTTGATCAGCGCGCGGTTGCGCATGATGTAGTACCGGTAGGCGTCGCTCGAGGCGTTCATGTGGCGCACACCCATATCCCACTGCTTGATCTCGCGGCTGCGCCGCAGCACGAATTCGTTCACGATGACGGATGTCGTGATTCGAGATGCCAGCCATCCGTAGACCTGGTCGTCCCAGTAGATGAAGAACCGCGGATCGGGCAGGCCGATGCGGGCGACGATGTCGCGATGGATGAACATCCCCTCGAAGCACCCGGAGTTCATCTCCTTGAAGCCCGAGTCGTCGAACTCCGCCGGGGCGAAGGGGATCGGGATGCCCATCCGGGCCGCGATGCGGTACTGCCAGTAGAACTCGCTGCCGTCGAAGTCGTAGCGGCGACCCTGGATGGAGCGGAAGCGCCCCGACCAGCGGCCCATCTTCGCGAGCCCGTCGGGAATCACCTCGACGTCGTCGTCCATGAGCCAGATCCACTCGGATCCGAGCTCATACGCCGTCTGCATTCCGGCGCTGAATCCTCCGGAGCCGCCCGTGTTGGTCTCGAGGCGGCGGTAGACCAGTTCCGTACCGAGGAGGTCGCGGAAGGACTCCACGACCTCGGTGGTGTCATCCGAGGAGGCATTGTCGATGACGACGACGTGCCCCGGCTTCGGTTCCATCTCGCTGATGCTGGTCAGGAGGCGCGTCAGCAACCCGGAGCGATTGAACGTGACCGCGACGATGGTTGCCGTCGCGGGATCGAACCCTTCAGCTGTCGCGGTCATCGCTCCGCCTCGAAGACCGCCCGCCACGCGTCGGGCGACGTGAGCTGGGGAAGGGCGCGACGATACTGCTCGGCCAGCTTTGGCCAGCGTCTACGGAGCTGCCGGTGCAGGGCGACCGAATCGCGCAACATCCGGCGGAATTGTGAGCGGTCGCGGGTATAGATCGCTTTCCCGCGCCCATCCGCGGAGCTTACGAGCGCGCTGTCGTACGCCGGGACCCGCCACCAGTGGGCGTCAAGCTTGCCGAACTCCACTTCCGGCTGCACAACGTTCGCCGGATTCGGCTGGCGCAGCCAGTGGGACATGAGGGTCCGAAGGGTGAACCAGCGCAGCGCAAGACCCGTCGGGCTGTCGAACTCGTGCCGCTTAGTCTGCTTGAAGACAACCCGACCTCTGCGCGCACGCAGACGAGTGCTGTCGGCTGTGTGTACGACTGTTTCGGGGAACTTCGAGGCCAGCGCCCGAGCCTCGGGCATCGCCGTCGCGAGGGTGTGCCACATATGCTCAGGGCCGCTGAGAATGTCGCGCAGCGCGCGGTGCCGCAGAGCGGTCGGGTAGTACTGCATCATCATCAGATGCTTAAGGTCCATCCGCCGGCTGTGCCGTAGCAGCGTTCCGCCCTCCGGCACCTCCGAGTGAATCAGCGCAGCCACAATCCGGTTGCGGGCATGGAAATAGGCCTGCCAGTCGAGGGAGTCGTCCTTGCCGACCCACGAGACGTGCCACAGGGCGATGCCCGGTACGGAAACGGTCGGGAACCCCGCTTCGCCCGCCCGGAGGCAGTACTCGGCGTCGTCCCACTTGATGAAGGCAGGCACAGCGAGGCCGACCTCGCGGACCGTTTCCATCGGGATGAGGCACATCCACCAGCCGTTGTAATCTGAATCCAGCCGCTGGTGCAGAATCTTCGTCTGCCGCAGGTTGCTCGCGCTGAAGTCGTGCGGAAACTCCTCCTGGTAGAGCGTGCGCCACATGAACGGCACCTCATCCACGACCTCGGCCCAGGCGTGCAGTTTGGGGCGATCGAGCAGATCGAACATGTGCGCGCCGACGATTGTGGGCCGGGCCGCGTACTGCCCGAAGACGATGGAGCGACGTAGGGATTCCGGCTCGATCAGGACGTCGTCATCCAGCAACTGCACGAAGTCGCTGTCGGGGCGGTCGAGGGTTTCGAGCATGGCGCGGGAGAAACCCCCCGAACCACCCAGATTCGGCTGCCGGATGATCTGCAGCGTCTCGCCGAGGCGTTCGCTCAGCTCAGGATACTCGGGGCGGTCGGCGACGAGCTCGGTGCCCTGGTCGATGACGAAGATCCGGTCGACGAGTTCGAGAACGTCGGGGCTGTCAGCGAGGCTCGCGAGCGTCTGCACGCAGTAGTCAGGCTTGTTGAAAGTCGTGATGCCGAGGCTTGCCTTGCCGTTTCGGACGGGTTCTTCTTCGGTGGTCCACTCGGCACCCTCGAACACCGCGGTGCTCTCGTCGGCCACGATGTCGAACCAGATCCAGCCGCCGTCGCTGTAGCGATCAAGCGCGAAATCGAAATGGGTCTCGGCATTGCCCGAGACCTCGCGGGTGTCCAGTCGCTGACGCACGCCGTTGCCGTTGGAACGGTAGACCAGGACCGTCGCAGGGCCGCTCGTGCGCACCGTCAGCCGGATCTGTCGCACGACCGTCCAGTGTTGCCAGTAGGACGCGGGGAACGCGTTGAAGTAGGTGCCGAGTGACACGCGTCGTCCGGCGACGATGCGCGCTCGCCGGCGGTCGAGGATGTTGCCGAGGTGGGCTCGGCTTGACACGCGCACGGGCTGCTCGTCGATGACCGACCAGATCTCGGGGTCGGCGTACAGCGGAAGCAGGTCGGGGTCGCGCTCGAGGGGGAACACGGCGTTCTGGAGGACGTGGATCACGAAGGAAGTCTCCGGTCAGACGAGAGGTGGCTGATCGAGGCCGAGACCGTAGCCTACCTTCCCTCCCTTCGCAGTATCCGAGTGGCGCGCTGCGTAGCGAGGCTGCAGCTTGGCCAGGAACAGCACGGTCAGCATCCAGCCCCACAGCAGAAGCGGGCTGGACTCGGTGAGTCCCTGGATGACCACGATCACGCCGACCGCGACAGGAAGGAGTGACACCGTCGCGGTGACTCGGTCGTCGCGCCGCTCCCACCGGTGCTGGCGTACCGCGAAGACCCAGGTGCGCCAGACGAACAGCGCGTACATGCCGGCAAGGAGCACGACCCCCACGGCGCCGAGCTGGAACCAGACGTCGACCCAGACGCTGTGCGCCTGGATGATGTGCAGGCCGCGGGGCATGACGATCCAGTCCGAGAACGCGGGGTCCCACGGGATCCAGGGGGTCGCGAACCCGTTGCCGACGACCGGCTGCGCGGCACCGCGCGAGACCACGAGATCCCAGATCTCGGTGCGATCGGTGAGATCGCCGTCTCGTCCCAGGAAGCCGAGGAGGGTGTGCCGCATCCGCCATGCGACGCCCGCTGCGACGGCGCCGACGACGGCCGCTGCGAGATACACGCGGACCCGGCCCCGCGTCGTGCGCGCCAGGCGAGCGGCCAGCAGGATGACGAGGGCCACGGCGAGGGCGACCGTGGCGACGAAGGCCGTCGCCGACTCGGTGCGCACCAGCAGGTAGGCCGACAGGGCGAGTGCTGCCGCGGCGAGCGCCCGCCGCCGGGGCTCGATGGCCAGCCGGATGCTGAGGACCACGACGGCCAAGAGAGCGAGCATCGCGAGCAGGTTGGCATTGCCGACGATTCCGTCCAGACGCCCGCCGCTGAACAGTTGCGCGCTCGTCCAGATGTCGCTGCGATCGGTGCCGGCATCCACCGGCGCGAACTCGATCCCCACGGGGCCGCCGACGATCGCGGCCGCCCACGCCTCGAAGGCGAGCGAGAGGGCCATGACCGCCGCCAGCGCCCACGCGAGTGCGGACACGAGCTGGCGCCAGCTGAGCATCGCGGCCATGCCGATCGCGACCAGCGCCGTCGCCGCGAGCAGGGTCCAGGTGAGCACTGTCGTCTCGGGCCATCGAGACCAGGCGAGACTTGCGCCGGCCCACCCCGCGAACGCGAGTGCGCTCCAGGGCAGCGACCGCCACTGGGGGGAGCGGATCGTGCGGAGGGCGAGCGCGGCAGTTCCCAGGGCCGCGACGACGCCCGTGCCTGCAGCCGCGGGCGCCCCGAATGCCGCCGCCCACCCGGGCGCCGTGAAGGCGATGAAGAACACCACGCCGGCCCAGGTCTGCGTGATCCAGCGGAGGGGAATCGTGGTCGAGGGGGCGACGACGGGGAGCGTGGCCGTGGAGGCGCCGAAGGTCGTCATCGCTGGCCACGCTAGCCGCCCGAGATCACAGATCGGTCACAGACTCCCGAGCCTCCGCACCGAATCCGCGCCCACGCGCAGGCCGGGTTTCGCTCTCAGCCGGCGCGCAGGAGTTCGCCGCGTTCGATCGCGAGGCGCTGCTCGGCGGGCCCCTCACCGATGTGCGGGGACTGCTTGATCTTCGACCCGAGCAGGATGAGCAGCATCCATCCCCAGCCCATGAGCGGCGCCGTCTCGGCAAGGCCCTGGACCAGCAGGATGGCCCCGGTGAGCGTCGGCAGGAGCGTGAGCGCCGAGTACGGACGATCGGCCCGCAGATCCCAGCGGGGCCGGTCGACGGCGAAGAACCACGACCGCCAGACGAAGGCAAGGTAGGTGAACGCGAGCAGGATGACGCCGACGATCCCGAGTTGGAACAGCACGTCCACCCACACGCTGTGCGCCTGCGTGATCTGCCTGCCGCCGAGCACGATCCAGTCCCGGAACGCCGGATCCCACGGCAGCCACGGGGTCGCGAAGCCGCCGCCGACGCCGAGATGGTCGCCCGCCCGGTCGAGCACGGCGCTCCAGATCGCCTCACGGTCGAGGAGGTCTGCGGTCCGGTCCACCGCGGTGAACAGCGGTACCCGCCAGATCCAGATCGCGAGCGCGCCGGCCGCTCCGATGACGGCGTACCCGACGTAATAGCGCGTCCGCTCGCCGGGCCGGCGGGCGGTGCGCATCAGCAGCACGGTGGCGAGGACCAGCGCCACACCCGCTGCGGCGATCCAGGCGGTGACGGATGCCGCGAGCACGAGCGTGAGAACCGACAGGCCGATCCAGACCCCGAGCATGCTGCGGCGAGACTCGCGCGCGGCGAACTCGATCGCGAAGACCACCACGGCCAGGAGGGCGATCATGCCGAGGAGGTTCGGGTTGCCGATCACACCGTCGATCCGGGCGCCGGCGAAGATCCCGCCGCTGATCCACTCGGGTGCGCCGGCGTCGGCATCCGTCTGGAATCCGGCATACAGGGGTCCGCCGACGATCCAGGCGACGAGGATCTCGGCGACCAGTGACAGCCCGATGACCCACCCCAGCGCGCTCCCGATCGCCCGGACGATTTCGCGCCACGTGAGCACGCTCGCGATGGCGATGCCCTGGAACGTCGTCGCAAGCAGCAGGAGCCAGGTCAGCGCGGACGTCTGCGCCCACTGCGACCACGCGATCGACAGCCCCGCCCACAGGATGAACGCGCCCGCGATCCACGGCAGTCTCCGCCACTGGAACGGTGGACGGATGATCCCCACGACGACGGCGGATGTCGTGACGATGACGGCGCCGACGATCGCGGTTATCGGGATGCCGAAGCCCAGCACCCAGCCCGGCGCCGTGAACGCGAAGAACAGGCTGAACACCATCCATCCGCGCAGGAGCAGGTGTCCGGTGCGCTCCCGCTCTGGGGCGACCGGCGGCGCCGAGGCGGGGTGGCGGCTGAATCGGGCCATGGTGCTCTCAGGGTAGCGCTCGGCGCACCGCCCGCGCGGCTTCCCGCGGTGCGGACGAGCGCTCTCGCGTCGGTACGCTGGGCGTGTGCTGGTGCCGCTCACGAACACGCCCCGCGACTACGCGTGGGGGTCCATGACGCTGATCGCCGAGCTCGAGGGGCGCGCCCCGAGCGGCGCCCCCGAAGCGGAGGTCTGGTTCGGAGATCACGCGGGGCATCCCGCGCGCGTGCCTGATGGGCGGACGCTCGGCGAGTGGCTCGCCTCCGGCGAGGCTCCCGAGGGCACGCCCGCTCAGCTTCCCTACCTGCTGAAAATCCTCGCGGCCGGTTCGCCGCTGTCGATCCAGGCGCACCCGTCCAAGTCTCAGGCCGAGGAGGGCTTCGCCCGTGAGGAGGCCGCGGGGATCCCGCGCCATGGCGCGACGCGCACGTACCGTGATGACAACCACAAGCCCGAGATCATCGTCGCGCTGAGCGAGAGGTTCCTCGCCCTCGCGGGCCTGCGCCGGCTCGAGGAGACACGGCGACTCCTCGATATCGTCGGCCCGGCGACTCTGCCCCTGCGCGAGATCCTCGACGCGCACGCCGACGACGCGCAGGCGCTCGCGGCGGCGATCGCCTGGATCCTGTCCCCGGTCGCCGAGCCGGCGGTGGGCGCGATCATCGCGGCGGCGACGGATGCGGCATCCGCCGAGTTCGCGGACGAACTCGCGCTCGTGCGTCACCTCGAGGGGCACTACCCGGGCGACCCCGGGATCGTCGTCGCGATGCTCCTGAACCTCGTGACCCTGCGCCGCGGACAGGGTGTGTTCGTGCCGGCGGGCGTCCTGCACGCGTACATCGAAGGGCTCGGCGTGGAGATCATGGCCGCCAGCGACAACGTGCTGCGGGGCGGACTGACGCCCAAGCACATCGACGTCACGGAATTGGCCGCGATCCTCGACCCGAGGCCGGGTCCCGCGCCGGTGCTCGACCCGGCGCCCGGTGCGGTGCGGGTCTTCTCGGGTCAGGTGCCCGACTTCGTCTTGACGCAGCTGACGGCCGGCCCGGAGTCGACCCCGCGCAGCGCCGTGAGCGGGGTGGCGATCGCGCTCGCCACATCCGGGACTGTCGAGCTCACCGCCGCCGGCACGGGAAGCACGTGCACCCTGCGTCCGGGGTCGGCCGTGCTCATCACCCCGGATGAGGGATCGGTGTCCCTTTCGGGAACCGGAGAGGTGTTCCTCGCCGAACCTGGCCGCTAGGGCGCTCGCGACACGCCGGGAAATCCGCCAAGAAGGTTAAGGCGGCGATTGAGGGTTTACGATCTGCGACTTGACCGCGGCGAACTACACCGGTGTAATTACTGCAACACGCTGACCGCGTGGGGGAGTTCTTTAGGTGGGGAGAACGACATGACCGCCTCGCAGTACCGCTCGGGTGTTCCGGACAACTGGTTCGTCGACCCGGTGCACCTCGGTGTGCCTGGCGTGCGTCGCATCGATCCCGAAGACGAGAACGCGCTCGCCTGGCAGACCGACGCGCTGTGCGCGCAAACCGACCCCGAGGCGTTCTTCCCTGAGAAGGGCGGCTCCACGCGGGACGCGAAGCGGATCTGCGGCTCATGCGACGTGCGCGGCGAGTGCCTCGAGTACGCGCTCCAGAACGACGAGCGGTTCGGCATCTGGGGCGGCCTCAGCGAACGTGAGCGCCGCAAGCTGAAGCGCCGGGCCAGCTGATCGCCTCACCACGCGCCTCGGCCGACACGGTGTCTGGGGCGGAGTCGCCGCCCGAAACGCCCGAGCCGGAAACGCCGCAGCCAAGCCGGTTTCGTCGGCGGACACGACCATAGGCTGACGGCGTCATGCCCGGCACAGTTCACGCGATCGTCGTCGTGCGTCCCGACGGTCGCACCTCTGCGGCGTACCACCTGCGCCGCACCATGGCCTCCCTGGCGGGAGGTTCGCGTCGACCGGATGCTGTGACCCTCGTCGTCTGCGGCACCGACCCCGCGGTCGAGGACGCGCTCGAACCCGGAAGCCTGCCCGACCCCACGGCCGACGGACGCGGCATCCGGGTCATCCGGCTGGGACGACGCGTGCGGTTCGCAGCAGCCGTCGCGCGTGCCGCGCTCGCGCCGGACGGACACGGCGGTGCGGCAACGGATGCCGACCTGCTGTGGCTGCTCGCCCAGGACACCGCCCCCGACCCGGAGGCGCTCGAGCGCCTGGCGGGTCAGTTGGAGCTCTCGCCCACGCTCGCAGTCGTCGCACCCAAGCTCGTGCGCGATGACCGGCCGGACCGCATCGTGTCGCTCGGGGTCAGCATGACCCGCACCGGCGCATCGGTCGAACTCGCGGCCGGAGACCTCGACCAGGGGCAGCGCGATGGCATCACGGACGTCCTCGGTTCCGACATCCGTGCCGTGCTGGTGCGCGGCCCCGTGTTCCGCGCGCTGCGCGGCATCGACCCAGCGCTCCGGGACGCCGACGAGGGCCTCGATCTCGCGGTGGCGGCGCGTCTGATGGGAGGGCGCGTCGCGCTCGTGCCCGCGACGCGGGTCGCCGTCTCGGGTGATGGGGTCGCAGGGTTGCCGTTCGCCGACAGTCCCCGCCGGCGCCGCATGATCATCGCCCGCCGCCGAGCGGCGCAGTTGCATCGGCGCCTGACCACCGCGCATCCCCTGCTGGTCCTTCCGGTCTGGCTCTCGCTGCCGTTCCTGGCATTAGGGCGCACCGTCGCGCAGCTGGTCATGAAGGACCCGGGCAGGATCGCGGGGGAGTGGGGCGCGACGATCCTGGCCATGGTGCGCCTGGGCGCGATTGCGCGAGGGCGACGCCGCCTGCGGCGCCACCGGACCGTGCCGTGGTCGAGGATCGCGCCGCTTCGCGTGTCCACCGCTCTGGCGCGTGAGCGCGCTGCGGAGCCGGAAGAGCCGTCACCCGACTCCCTTCCCCGGGGAGAGCTTCACTTCTTCGGTGGCGGCGGGGCGTGGCTCGTTCTCGCGATGGCCGCTGTCTCGATCGCTGCCTTCCCTGCGCTGCTGGCCTGGCCGGCGCTCGGCGGAGGTGCGCTCCAGCCGCTACGCGACACCGTGGCCGGGCTCTGGGCCGACGCCGCGTACGGACTGCGGCCGATGGGATGGAACGTGACCGGCCCCGCCGATCCGTTCTCGGCAGTCGTCGCCGTGATCGGATCGCTCTGGCCGTTCGCGCCGAGCCGGGCGCTCGTGGTGCTCTGGCTCGCGGCGTTGCCGTTGGCCGCCCTCGGCGGGTGGTTCGCGGCGACTCGGATCACAGATCGGCCCGTGCTGCGGATCCTGTCGGGTCTGTCGTGGGCGCTGGCGCCCACCTTCCTGGTCGCCCTGACCGAGGGCGTCCCGACCGGCGTGATCGCCCACCTTCTGCTGCCGTGGCTCGTGTTCGCGGGCGCGGTCGCCCACCGTTCGTGGGTTCCCGCTGCCGCCACATCGCTGCTGGCGGCCGCGGTCATCGCCGCCGCTCCGTCCCTCGCGCCCGCCCTCGCGGTCGTCCTGCTCGTCGCGATCGTCGTCGCTGTCGCGCGCCGGTCGGGGGCGGCGGTTGCCCGGATGCTGTGGATTCCCGTTCCCACCATCGCCGTCTTCGCGCCCGTGGCGTGGGCTCAGCTTCACGTCGGCAATGCGTGGGGGCTCCTCGCCGATCCCGGTGCACCGATCAGCGGCCTCGTGCCCGCCACAGACGCGAGTGCACGATGGTGGATCGCTCTCGGCTTCCCCGCCCCCGGGGCTGCGGGCTGGGCGGAGTTCCTGCCTCCGCTTCCGCTCTGGGCCGTGGCGCTCCTGCTCCTGCCTCTCGCCCTCCTGGCGGCAGCGGCAGCGGCGACCCCGCGGTGGCCGGTGGGCTTGGCGCACCTCGGCCTGGTCGTGCTCGGGAGCGCGACCGCGGTCGCCGCAACCCACGTGGCGGTGCGCTTCGACGGAGCTGACGCGCTCCCCCTGTGGTCTGGCGCGGGGCTCAGCCTGGCCTGGTGGGGCCTCGTGGGCGCGGCAGTTCTGACGCTCGATCAGGTCGGCCGCGGAGAAATGGCGCGCTATCGACGCCGGGCGGGCGCGGTGTCGGCATCCGCCGCCGTCGTGTGCATGGCGGCCCTCGTCGTGTTGGCTGTTCCGGCGCTCAGCGCGCAGGCCCGCGGTGCATCCGCGCTGACCAACGGTCCGACCAGCACCCTCCCGGCCTACGTCGAAGCCGACAGCGGCGGCGGAACCGCGACCGGCACGATCGTGCTCACCCCGGAGCCTGACGGAACCCTGGCGGCGCGGGTCGTGTGGGGAGGCAGTGAGACCCTCGGCTCCCACAGCACCGTGCTCGAAACCCGAACGAGTGTGGACGACGCCTCGTCGCAGCTCGCGGCGACCGCAGCGGCCCTGGTGAGCTCGACCTCTCCGGATGCGGTCGCCGCGCTGGGTGAACAGGGGATCGCGTTCGTTCTCCTGGCCCCGGGCGCCGACGCGCCGCCGGCCACACTGCTCCGTCTCGAGTCTTCGACGGCGCTCGATCAGCGGGACGAGCTCGACCCGGTCGGCGCGACCGACCGCGGTGACCTGTGGCGCGTCTCATCCGAGATCGCCGCGCGGCCCGGCGGGTCGACGCCGCTTGCGGGAATCGCCGTCGAGGCGGTGCAACTGGGCGTGATCCTCATCGCCCTGCTGCTTGCGGCCCCGACCGGGCGCAGCCGCGTACGCGCGCGACAGCATCCGCGCATCGTGGGCCTGACGCGCGCCGAACGCGAGTCGGATGCCGGGCGCGCACGCCGGCGGTTCGACGACGGCACCCAGGACGCGCAGGCCTTGCCCACTGAGCCGAGCGGGGAGGGAGCGGCATGACCCGCACGCCATCGCTCTCGGACTGGGCTCGGCCCCTCTTCGGCGCGCTTGCGGGGGCCGGTGCGATCGTCGCGGTGGTGGCGCTGCCGGTGCTGGATCTGCCGGCTGTCGCGCCGGAACCGGCATCCGTTGCCATCGCGCCCCCGTCGGCGGGCCAGACGCTCGTGTGTACCGGTGAGATCCTCGCGACGGCGCGAGACTCCACCGCGGTCGACGCGATCACGGTCGCGGCCTCCCAAGCCGTCGTGACCGCGGGGGAGGGTGCGCTCGGGCGGACCGAGCTGGAGTCGGATGCCGCGGGGGCGGCGCCCCTGGTCTTGCGATCCTCGGCGGGGTCCGCGCCGTTCGCCGCAGCCGGTTCCGCGACCGTCGGCGATCCCGACCTCTCGGGGTTCAGCGCGTCGGCGTGCCGCGTCCCGCTCCTCGACTCCTGGCTCGTCGCCGGCGCGGGCACGACGGGCGCTGCCGACCTCGTCGTGCTCTCGAACCCCGGGGAGGTCGCGGCGACCGTCACGCTCACCGTCTACGGGGCTTCCGGGGCCGATGTGCCTCCCGGTGGCGCAGACATCGTCGTGCGACCCGGAGCGCAGCGCATCGTCCCGGTGGCCGGGATCGCTCTGGGAGAGCAGAGCCCGGTCATCCATGTCCAGGCCGCGGGAGCCCCGGTCGCCGCGTCGCTGCAGTCGAGCATCACCCGCGTCCTCGAGCCGGGCGGGGTGGACCAGGCCGGCGCACTCGGTGAGCTGGCGGGACGTCAGACGATCCCGGGGGTCACCGTCACGGAGGGGGCGCTGAGCACGGGTTCGGGACTGTCGGGCACCATCGTGCGGGTGCTCTCGCCGCAGTCGGCGACAGAGGCGACCATCTCGGTGCGTGCCGTCGGCGGCGCAACGCCGGTGATCGACCCCGTGACGGTGCAGCTGGCGGCGGGGATCCCGGCCGCGATCGAGATGCCCAGCGTGCCGGTGGGCTCCTACATCGTGGATGTCGACGCCGGCGAGCCCGTCGCGGCGGCAGTGTGGCAGACGACCGGCTTCGGCGCGGCATCCGATTTCGCCTGGTATCAACCGTCACCCGTCATCGACACCGACGCCGTGATCGCCGTGCCGACCGGCCCGGCGCCGGTCCTCACGATCGCCAACCCCGGCACGGACGATATCGCCGTCGACCTCCGCGAACCCGGGACGGAGCCGGTGACGATCGCCATCGCGGCCGGATCGAGCACGCAGGTGCCGCTGCGCGCGGCAACGACGTATGAGCTGACGGGTGGGCCGGTGCTGGCCTCGGTCGGCTACGCCGGCGCGGGGGCGCTTGCCGCCTTCCCGGTATCACCGACCAGTGCCGGTCAGGAACCGATCATCGTCCACCCCTGAGAGCGATCAGAAGTAGCGGAACCGGTCCGGCCCCAGGTCCCACGGGTCCTTTCCGAGGTACTGCGCGGCGGCGCGGAAGACCGCGCCCTCGATCATCATCCGGCGGTGCAGGTCGTCGTTGCGGTGCAGGTGAGAGAGCCGCTCGAGCGGCACGCGGTAGAGGATGATGCGTTTCTGGTCGGCCAGGACCGCCCACCGGGGAATACCGTCGGCATCCGCGGCGGGGGGCATGTCCCCGATCTCGAAACTGACCTCCCGCAGTTCCTCCCAGGCCGAACGCAGGAACTCCGCCGCAGTGCCCACCGTCAGATCGAACCGGTCGATCCGGGTGTCCAGCGGCGGAAGCGGCGGTCGCACAACGGGACTGCGACCGACGCGCCCGTGACGACCGTGACGGGCCGGTCTGCGCGGACTCACCGACGCGGTGCGGGAGCGTCGCCAGGCCATGCGCCCATCCTAGTTCCGCCGACTCGTGCCGGTCCCACGGTCACACGCCCACGCTCTGGGGTGGTCCCTTCCAGGATCCGTGACAGCAGAGCGCGAGCGCGCCGGGGTGGGACCGGGGGCGAGACACGCGGGGAGGCGGAGGCGACGGCGGTGCGGCGATCGCCCGCGTGGCGGGACGGACGAGAGAAGCACTGCGGGTACCGTGGCGGTGATGCGTGAACGGTTGTGCTCCAAGATCGCGTGCGCGCGGGAGGCCGTCGCCACGCTCACCTACGATTACGGGGATCAGATGGCGGTTCTCGGGCCCCTCGGTCCCGAGGCGGCAGCCCACGCCCATGACCTCTGCAGTATCCACACCGAGCGTGTGGCGATGCCGCGCGGGTGGGTCATCGTGCGTCACGAGACGCTTCGGGCCTGACGGAGCGGTGAGCTGACGCGCGGCGGGCCCGGCCCGCCCCGGCGTGGGAGAATGGCGGTCATGTCGACCCCCACGATCGCCGCGCTCGAGTACGCCGTCGCCGACCTCTCCCTCGCCGAGGCCGGGCGCCACCAGATCCGGCTCGCCGAGAACGAGATGCCCGGACTCATGGCGCTTCGGGAGGAGTTCGCGGCACAGCAGCCGCTCCGTGGGGCGCGCATCGCCGGATCGCTGCACATGACGGTGCAGACCGCCGTGCTCATTGAGACGCTCGTGGCGCTGGGGGCGCAGGTGCGCTGGGCCAGCTGCAACATCTTCTCGACCCAGGACGAAGCTGCCGCCGCGGTCGTGGTGGGGCCGGGGGGAACGGTCGACCAGCCCCACGGCGTGCCCGTCTTCGCCTGGAAGGGTGAGACGCTCGCGGAGTACTGGGACTGCACAGACCGGATCTTCGACTGGTCCGCCGAGGGATTCGACGGTCCGAACCTCATCCTCGACGACGGTGGTGACGCCACCCTCCTGGTGCACAAGGGTGTCGCCTTCGAGAAGACCGGGGTAGTGCCGGATGCTGACCCCGGCGACTCAGCGGAGTACCGCGTCGTGCTCGACGTGCTCCGGCGATCCCTCGCTCGCGACCCCGAGCGCTTCACGCGAATGAGCCGCGGGCTTGTCGGGGTGACGGAGGAGACGACGACGGGGGTGCACCGACTCTACGAGCTCGCCCGCGACGGTGAGCTGCTGTTCCCGGCGATCAACGTGAACGACTCCGTCACGAAGTCCAAGTTCGACAACAAGTACGGCATCCGCCATTCCCTCCCGGATGGACTCGACCGCGCCACCGACGTTCTGATCGGCGGCAAGGTCGCGTTCGTCGCCGGATACGGGGATGTCGGCAAGGGTGCGGCCGAAGCACTGCGGGGCCAGGGCGCCCGCGTCATCGTCAGCGAGATCGACCCGATCTGCGCGCTGCAGGCAGCGATGGACGGCTACCAGGTCGCCCGGCTCGAGGACGTGATCGGCCAGGTCGACATCCTCATCACCGGGACCGGCAACCGCAATGTCGTGACCGTGGACCACCTGCTCGCGATGAAGCACCTCGCGATCGTCGCGAACGTCGGACACTTCGACAACGAGATCGACATGGCGGGGCTGGAGAGTCTCGCCGGCGCGGAACGGATCGAGATCAAGCCGCAGGTGCACGAATGGCGCCTTCCGACCGGCCGAAGCGTGCTGGTGCTCAGCGAAGGCCGGCTCATGAACCTCGGCAACGCGACAGGGCACCCGTCGTTCGTCATGAGTGCGTCGTTCACGAATCAGGTGCTCGCCCAGATCGAACTGTGGACGCGCGGCGAGAGCTATCCGCTCGGCGTCTCGACGCTCCCGAAGCTGCTCGACGAGAAGGTCGCCCGGCTGCATCTGGCCGCCCTCGGCGTGCAGCTCACCGAGCTCTCACCCGATCAAGCCGCCTACATCGGCGTCCCGGTCGAGGGCCCGTACAAGCTCGAGCACTATCGCTACTGACGCGCCGTCCGGATCGTTGCGGTATCGGCGTCGCCGGAGGTGAGCGCCGCGAGTCGCTCGTTCTGTAGCGCCAGGGCGCGACTCTCCCGCGCGCGCCGGAGCGCCATTACTGCGCGCAGCATCGTCTCGGGGTCCACGGCGGGAATGGGCGAGACGTGCGGGGTGACGTCCGCCGCGAGCGCGGCTGCGACGCGCGCGCGGGCGCCGGGGTCGAGGAAGGGCGCCTGGTGCACGAACTGGGTTACGCGGCGGGCAAGCCGGTCAGGCATCCGACCGACATCGGCGACCGTGGCCCAGCCGCTCAACGCGTCGGGCAGCTCGACCGGGCGCGGCTGCAATGTCGGTGCGCGGGAACGTTCGCAGTAGGTCCCCGCGACCAGATCGCCCAGGCGTTGCGTCCGCGGCGTGAACGCCCCCACGATCGCGGCGACGGCCCCGAAGGTCAGCCAGATCTCGAGCACTCCGATGAAGGCACGGATGAACGCGTGGCGAAAGCCCGCCGCACCGCCGTCGACCCGCACGATGCGTCCGCCCACCGCCCACCGGCCGAGGCTCGAACCGCCGGTGAGGGTCTCGACGAGCGCCGGGAGCAGGACCAACACGACCACCGCCGTGGTGATCCCGAGGATCGGTGCTGCCGCAGCATCCAGGAGTGCGCCGCCGAGCAGCCAGCTCGACACGACCACCAGGACGAGCAGCAGCACGACGGACGCGACCACATCGATCAGGCATCCGAGAGCTCGCTGGAAAAAGCTCAGCGGCTGGATGTCCAGCGCCACGGCCTCGCCGGTGAGCACTTCGTCCTGACGGATCTGCACCGTCATCGGGTGGTCGGCGGCCATGGGTACAGTAAAGCAAATGGACCTCGACGCCCTGGCAGATGCGCGGCGCGCGGAGTGGGCGCGGCTGGACGAACTCGGCCGTGCGCGCAGGCTCTCGGGCGCCGACATCGACGAGCTGGTCACCCGATACCGGGCGGCGTCGGCGGATCTTGCCGACATCAAGACGACCGCGGGACGTACGCGCGAGAGCGACTACGTCTCGATGCTGCTCGCCCGCGCGAGACGGCGCCTCACGGGCCGCGGCGAGAACCCGCTCCGGCAGATTCCGCGGTTTTTCCTCTGGCAGCTGCCGGCGGCGCTGTATCGGCTGCGGTGGACGACACTCGCGGTCGCGGTGTTCTTCATCACCGTTGCCGCGATCGTTGCTGCGTGGATCTCGAGGGATCCCGCGCTGGTCGCCTCGCTGGGTTCCCAGGCGCAGTTGGAGTACTACGCCGAGGTCGAGTTCGAGGGCTACTACAGCGAGAACCCGGCCGCGGTCTTCGCCGGGACGGTGTGGACCAACAACGCGTGGATTGCGGCGCAGAGCGTCCTGTTCGGGATCACCGGGATCTGGCCGGTCATGGTGCTCGTCCAGAACGCGGTAGCCGTGGGCACCGCCGCAGCCGTGCTCGCCGCGTTCGACCGCATCGACACCTTCGTCCTGTTCATCCTTCCCCACGGTCAACTCGAACTGACGTGCGTGTTCGTCGCTGTGGCCGCCGGGCTCCACCTGTTCTGGTCGTGGGTTGCCCCGGGATCGCGGACGCGGGGAGAGGCTCTCGCGTCGCAGGGACGCGCTCTGGCGACGGTCGCGATCGGACTCGTGTTCGCGCTCGCCGTCGCGGGGCTGATCGAGGGGTTCGTGACCGCGCAGGCATGGCCTTGGGTGATCAAGATCGGCATAGGAACCGCGGCCCTCGGCGCGTTCCTGGTCTACATGCTCGTTGTCGGACGCCGGGCGGCGCGAGCGGGAGAGACGGGGGACCTCACCGAGTTCCACGCCGGCACGGCGCGGCTATGGGCGGGGGGATGAACCGCTCCTTTTGAACAGATCAAAAGTGCGGTAACGTTGACGCGTGATGGATGCACGGCGGTTCGATGGGGGGGAATCCGCCGAATCCGCCATCCGTTCTGCCGGATTGCGTGTCACGAGCGCCCGTGTCGCCGTGCTCGATGCGCTCCGTGACCAGCCGCACGCCAGTGCTGACGCGATCTTCGCGGATGTCGACCGCCGCGCGCCGGGCACGGCTTTGCAGTCGGTCTACAACGCGTTGAACGACTTCGCGGCCGCGGGGCTGGTACGTCGCATCCAGCCCGCAGGGCAGCCGATGCGCTTCGAGGTCCGCATCGACGACAACCACCACCACCTCGTCTGCACGTCCTGCGGGCGAGTCGAGGACGTGGACTGCGTCGTCGGAGAGGCCCCGTGCCTGCATCCGTCGCAGGACCACGGCTTCGCGCTCACGCACGCCGAAGTCACTTTCTGGGGCCGGTGCCCCTCCTGCGCCGCCGCAGCGATCGACCCCCCATCACCCACCCAAAACCCGACCGTCACGGAAGGACGATCATGAGCCAGAACGACCCGGCTGTCACCCCTCTCGGGGAGCAGGCGAACGACATCGATCAGTCGGTCACCGTCACCGACACCGACGAAGCCCAGCTCGCGGAGGCGACCGGCGAAGGCGCCTGCCCCGTCATCCACGCCCAGCCCCACCCGACCAACGGGTCGGCCAACCAGGTGTGGTGGCCGAACAAGCTGAACCTCAAGATCCTCGCGAAGAATCCCGTCGAGGCGAACCCGTACGGCGCAGACTTCGACTACAAGGCCGCCTTCGAGGCGCTCGACCTTGCCCAGGTGAAGAAGGACATCGAGGAGACCATCACGGTCTCCCAGGAGTGGTGGCCGGCCGACTTCGGCAACTACGGTCCGCTCATGATCCGCATGGCCTGGCACAGCGCCGGCACGTACCGCGTGATGGACGGCCGAGGCGGTGGCGGAACCGGACAGCAGCGCTTCGCGCCGCTGAACAGCTGGCCCGACAACGTCGGTCTCGACAAGGCGCGCCGCATCCTCTGGCCCGTCAAGAAGAAGTACGGCCGCTCCCTCTCGTGGGGCGACCTGATGATCCTCGCCGGGAACGTCGCACTCGAGAACATGGGGTTCACGACCTTCGGCTTCGCAGGCGGACGCGTGGACGCCTGGGAACCCGACGATGACGTCTACTGGGGACCCGAGACCACCTGGCTCGGCGACGAGCGCTACACCGGTGAGCGCGACCTCGAACGTCCGCTCGCGGCGGTGCAGATGGGTCTCATCTACGTCAACCCCGAGGGCCCGAACGGCAATCCCGACCCGCTCGCGTCGGCGCGCGACATCCGTGAGACCTTCAAGCGCATGGCGATGAACGACGAGGAGACGGTCGCCCTCATCGCCGGTGGACACACCTTCGGCAAGACGCACGGCGCCGCTCCCGATTCCTACCTCGAGGAAAACCCCGAGGCGGCCGGTCCCGAGATGCAGGGACTGGGCTGGAAGAACAACTTCGGCTCGGGCAAGGGCGACGACCAGATCACGAGTGGCCTCGAGGTGACCTGGACCTACCACCCCACGCGCTGGGACAACGAGTTCTTCCACATCCTGTTCGGTTACGAGTGGGAACTGATGAAGAGCCCGGCCGGGGCGAACCAGTGGCGTCCGGTCAACGGCGGCGGCGCCGACATGGTGCCGCTGGCCCACGACCCCTCGAAGCGTCGTGAACCGCGGATGCTCACCAGCGACCTGGCACTGCGGTTCGACCCCGAGTACGAGAAGATCTCGCGCCGGTTCCTCGAGGACCCGGACGCCTTCGCCGACGCCTTCGCGCGTGCCTGGTTCAAGCTGACCCACCGCGACATGGGTCCGAAGTCCCGCTACCTCGGCCCCGAAGTACCGGCCGAGGATCTCGTCTGGCAGGACCCGGTGCCGCCGGTGGACCACCCGCTCATCGACGACGCCGACGCGGCAGCTCTCAAGCAGCGCATCCTGGACTCTGGCCTGACCGTTGCCGAGCTCGTCCAGACGACGTGGGCTGCGGCATCCACCTTCCGTGGCAGCGACAAGCGCGGTGGCGTCAACGGCGCCCGCCTGCGTCTGGCGCCGCAGAAGGACTTCGAGGTGAACAACCCCGCGCAGGTCGCGAAGGTGATCGCCATCCTCGAGGGCATCAAGGCCGAGTTCGACGCGACCGCGGAAGGCGGCAAGAAGGTGTCGCTGGCCGACCTCATCGTGCTGGCCGGCAACGCGGGCGTCGAGAAGGCGGCGAAGGATGCCGGTGTCGACGCTGTCGTCCCGTTCCACCCGGGGCGCACCGACGCGACGCAGGAGCAGACGGATGTCGAGTCCATGCAGTACCTGGAGCCGGCCGCCGACGGATTCCGCAACTACGTCGGGCCGGTCGCTGCGGCATCCGGGCTTCCCGAGGAGCACCTGCTCATCGACAAGGCAAACCTGCTGACCCTCACCGCCCCCGAGATGACAGTGCTCGTCGGCGGTCTGCGGGTCGTCGCAGGCAACTACGACGGATCCGCCTACGGCGTGTGGACTGACCGACCGGGAGTTCTCACGAACGACTTCTTCGTGAACCTGCTCGACCTCGGCACGACGTGGCGACCGCTGGACCCGGGCAAGCACGCCTTCGAGGGCACGAAGGACGGGTCGGGCGAGCTTGTCGGCCGCGGAACGCGCGTCGACCTGCTGTTCGGCTCGAACTCGGAGCTGCGCGCGATCGCCGAGGTGTACGCGAGCGATGACGCGAACGAGAAGTTCGTGCGCGACTTCGTTGCGGCCTGGGGCAAGGTGACCGAGCTCGACCGCTTCGATCTGGTCTGACGCGCATAGCTCTCGGCATCCGTGAACAAGCGGCCCGTCCCGAAGGGGACGGGCCGCTTGTGCGTCTGATCGCCGTCGCGCTCCGCGTTCGGCGGCGCGCGACGGATGTCAGTTGACGCGCGCTTCGGCCTGGACCGGGGGCAGCGGCTTCCGCTCGAACAGCGCGCGATGCGCGAAGCCGGCCAGGAGGCCGCCGATGAGCGGGAACACGATGAAGACCCAGAGCTGCGCGAGCGCTTCACCTCCGCCGTAGATCGCGGTGGCGATCGAACGGGCGGGGTTGACCGAGGTGTTGTCGATCGGGATCGATACGAGATGGATCATTGTGAGGGCGAACCCGATGACAAGGCCGGCGAACCGCTCGGCGTTTCGCTGCGGGTGGGTGACCCCGAGGATCACGAGAAGGAAGACTCCGGTCAGCAAGATCTCGGCGATGATCGCCGCGCCGATTCCGAACCCTCCGGGCGACGCCGTGCCATAGCCATTGCTCGCGAATCCGCCGTCCTGGGCGGCGCTGAGCCATCCGTCCGGGCCGAACAGGCCGATCAGGACGATCAGAGTCGTCCCGACGGCACCGCCGACGATCTGGGCGATGAGATAGCCGGGAACGTCCTTCCACGCGAACCTTCCGGCAGCGGCAAGCCCGAACGTCACGGCGGGGTTGAAGTGGCCCCCCGAGATGGGCCCCCACGTGTAGATGCCCGCCATGAGGGTCAGGCCGAACGCGAGCGACACGCCGAGAAACCCGACGCCGAGCGAGGTGCCGTTCTCGCTTGCGCCGAAGTTCGCGGCGAACAGGGCGGTGCCGATCGATCCGAATACGAGGAGGAATGTGCCGAGCGCCTCCGCGATCAGCTTCGTCGCTGTTGCGGGGGCAGATGTGGTGTCAGCCATCTCTGGCTCCTTTCCGTCGGCCGAAACCTAGCGCTCTCAGACGGCGCACGAGCAAACGACATGCGTCCGGCCCGGGAAATCACCCTGACTTTCACCTGTGCCAGCCGCGGGGCAGGGTCTGGCCGCTGCGCATCAGAGCCGACCGAGGGCCTTCAGCGCCAGGTAGCGATCCGCGACGCGCGGCGGCAGGTCCTCTGCGGATGCCGACAGGGCGTCGACCCCCGCGCGCGAGAGCGCCATGACCATCCGGTCGGCGTCCCACCGCGCGCGTTCACGTGCCGCTGCGCTGAACGCATCCTCCTTCGGTCCCGCGGTGTGCTCGGGCTGTGCTGCGGCGACGAGGACGTGCGAGTGCGCGGGAAGCAGCGGAAGGGCCCCGAGGAATCCGCGCGATGCCTCGGGATCGTCCTGCGCCGTGAGCACCACCACCAGCGATGGGCGCGTGGTCATCAGTCGCGCCTGGGCGAATGCCGCATCCCAGTCGGTGTCGATGAGGCTCGCATCCACCGCGACCATCGCGTCCACGAGCGCCGGGAGCAGTGCCGCGCCGTCCCGTCCCGTCACGCGCGCCCTGACGGCTCTGTCGAACATCAGCAGGTGGACGTGATCTCCCGCCTGCGCGGCGAGCGCCGACAGCAGAAGCGCCGCCTCCATGGCGGCGTCCAGCCGCACGCCGTCGCCCACGCGAGTCGCGGCGGTGCGGCCGGTGTCGATGATGATCACGACGTGCCGGTCTCGCTCCGGGCGCCACGTGCGCAGCATCGTGGCGCTCGCCCGCGCCGTCGCGCGCCAGTCGATCGAACGTACGTCGTCGCCTCGCACGTACTCGCGGAGGGAATCGAACTCGGTGCCCTGTCCACGCACCTGCACGCTCGTGTTCCCGTCGAGTTCGCGAAGCCGGGCAAGGCGAGACGGAAGGTGGCGCCGCGAGGTGAACGGAGGCAGGACACGGATGCTTCCCGCAGCCGGGACGAGCGCGCTGCGGCCCCCGATCCCCAGCGGCCCGGCGGAGCGCACCGCGAGCCCCAGACTGCGCAGTTCTCCGCGCCGCCGGGGAAGGAGCGAGGTCACGACACGACCGGAGCCCCCGGGGTCGATACGGATGACCGCGTTTCCGGTGGTCGCGCCTGCCGTCGGCTGCCAGGCGTCTCGCACACGGATGCGCAGGGTGCGGTGACCGGTGTTGCGCACGGCAGCCGTCACCTGCGTGGGCTGATCGCGCAAGACCTTTGCCGGGCCCGACCGGGTGACGCTCACCCGGCGCGGGTCGGGAGCGACCAGCACATCGATGGCGAGCAGCAGCAGACACAGTCCGAGCCATGCAGCGGCGCCGGCCCAAGCCGGGACTGCGCCGACGGAGGCGAGGACCACCGGCACCGCTCCGGCGCCGACCAGGAGCGGGTACCGTCCTGTCACGTACACGTCGTGCTCACAGCCATGTCGCGCTCACACCCATGTCGCGCTCACAGGGGAACGCGGGTCTGCTGCAGGATGCTCTGGAGCAGGGCCTCGACCGACACGCCCTCGAGTTCGGCATCCGGGCGAAGGCGCAGTCGGTGCCGCCACGTGGGCAGCAGCATCGTCTGAACGTGGTCCGGAGTGATGGCCGGCGACCCACCGAGCCACGCCCACGCTTTTGCGGTCGCCAGCAACGCCGTCGCGGCGCGCGGGCTCGCGCCGAGCTGCACGGATGGGCTCTGGCGGGTGGCCTGGGCGAGATCCACGATGTAGGCCAGGACGTCATCGGTGGCGGTGACGGCCTGTACCGCGGCTTGGGCAGCGTGGAGGTCGGCCGGTGTGACGACGGTGGCGACGCCGGCCTCATCGAGGTTCCGGGGTGAGAAGCCGTCGGCGTGTCGTCGGAGCACCGTCACTTCCGCGTCGCGTGCGGGCATGTCCACGATCAGTTTCAACAAGAACCGGTCCAGCTGCGCCTCGGGAAGCGTGTATGTGCCCTCGTGCTCGATCGGATTCTGGGTCGCGGCGACCAGGAACGGGTCGGGCAGGCGCCTGGTGACGCCGTCGGTGGAGACCTGGCGCTCCTCCATCGCTTCCAGGAGCGCAGCCTGCGTCTTCGGTGGCGTGCGGTTGATCTCGTCGGCGAGCAGGATGTGGGTGAAGACGGGGCCTTCCCGGAATTCGAACTCGCCAGAGCGTGCGTCGTAGATGAGCGATCCCGACACGTCGCCGGGCATGAGATCCGGGGTGAACTGCACGCGCTTGGTTTCGAGTCCGAGGGCGCGACTGAACGCCCGCACCAGCAGCGTCTTGGCCACGCCGGGGACGCCTTCGACCAGGACATGGCCGCGCGCGAGCAGGGCGATCAGCAGGCCCGTGACGGCAGCATCCTGACCGACCACCGCCTTGCCGATCTCGTCCCGGACGCGGCCGACGGCGGCTCGGGCGTCCCTCTCGCCCGGAACGGACTCCTCGGCGGGTGTCGACAAGGGATCGGGGGTCGTCATTGCTCGGTCCTTTCGGGGTGTAGCGAGGCGCGCGCGGCAGCCTCGAGCCGCCGCAGCCGGTCATGGAGGTCGTCGAGTTCGCGTCGCGCCGTCGGCGAGCCACCGGCGAGGTCCGCACGCGCCTGTTCCCGGGAGATGACGGATGCTGCGGCGAGAGCGTCCGCGACCTCCTCGGCCGAGGACGCGCCCGACAGTCCCAGCACCCGCGCGATCCGCACCCGCGCACCGTGGCGCAGCAGGGCTGCGGCATGAGCGAGATCGCCGGAGTGGGCGTAAAGGTGCGCGCGGCCACGCGTCGTCTCGTCCCCGCGCACCGTCACCGGAAGGCGCTCGCCCACGAGTGGCCCGAAACGGATGCCGCGCCACAGCGCCGCCGCGACCGCCGCGGCAAGGAGGATGACGATGACAGGGCTGACCCACGGCGGGGTGAGCTCGCCCAGGGACGGGCTGAGCGGCTCCAGATCGGTGTCGGCGATCGAGGGTACGTACCAGACGAGCGTCGCGTGTCTACCCATGAGCCCGAGCGCGAGGGAAGCGTTGCCCCCCTCCGCCAGGTGCTCGTTCGTGAACAGGGCCACGCCGTCGACCGCTGACACCCGCTGCGTCCCGGGCATCCCGCTGCGGACTGCCTCCCTCACCAGGAGCGCGTAGCCTCCCGCTGCGGGATAGCACTGGGCGGCCTCGCCGCCGGCGAACACCGTCCGGGGCCGGATCGCCCCGGCCCGCTGCGCGTCGGCGACCGAGCACTGCGGATCGACGAGCGCGTCGTCGGCAACACCGACCGCGTTCGCACCGTCGGCGACCAGACGCAGCGTCCGCGAGCGCGGATCGATCAGGACGACGTCGGCGGCGGCAGCGGTCAGTTCCGTGATCGCGTCGTCCGACAGGGCCGGCGCATCCGGGAGCACAAGGGTCGCATGCCCCTCGCGCAGTTCGGCGGCTGCGCGCTCGTGCGATCGGATGACGCGAACGTCCACACCCTGATCGGCCAGGATGCTCACGAGCGCCCGCGTGCCGTCGGGTGCGGCCGACTCCGGATCCAGCGCATCGCGCTGCGACCACTCGCTCCCGCCGACCAGCGTTGCGCCGATCGTTCCCACGGCGATCAGGCCGACGATGATGGCGATCCAGCCGAGCACCGGGGTGCGCCGCGGGGCGAGCGTGGTCCCCTCACCCGCGGCGGGGAGCGGCCGGGCCTGTCGCGTGTCGACGCTCATGTCATGCCCGCCGGGACCGTCGCCGGGGCGGGAGCGGGGTGCGAACGGGCCAGTGCCGTGTCAGCGGCAGCCACGAGATCGTAGCCAGCCGCTGTTCCCGGCCGCTGGAGGTAACGCACGTCCTCGAACACTCGGGCGGCCCCCCGGAGGTCGGCGCTACCGGGGGAGAGCAGCGCCTCGGCGCGGTGGGCGAACTGGCGCGCCGTCGTGCCCGGCGCAAGCTCCAGCATCCCCCGCTCGTCGAGGCCGCGTGCGGCGGCGCGGAACCGGAGGACGATCGCGGCGTCCCAGTCCGCGCGGCTCTGCGCGGCGGCGGCTGCCGCCCGCAGCCCGTCGGCGCTGCGGTAGTCGACGTCGCCGAAGAGTTCCCCGCTTCGGTGGGTGCGGGATGATGCTCGGCGGGGGATGCCCCACACCACGAGCGCGACGATGATGACCGCGATCACCAGAACCGCCGCAACGAGGGCGAGCACGGCCGCCCACTCCGGCGCGACGTCGGCGGAGAAGAGCGATGCCAGCAGATCCCGGCCGGCCTGCGCGGCGCGGTCGAACCAGGTCGGCTGGGCAGCCTGATACACCGGGTCCGCGAGCTCTTGCCTCGCCCACTCGCGAGCCTGCTCGCCATCCGGAACGAGGGGGATCTCGAAGATCACCGAGGTGTCGCCCATGTCGTGTGGTCGTCGTCCGGGCCGGAGTCCGGGTCTGGTGCTGGGTCGGAGCCGGCGGCGCGGTCAGGTGCCGGGTCGGCGGATGCTGCGGTCGGGGCCGCTGGCGCGGGCGGTGGGACCGTGTATCCCGGGGGCGGCACGGGATACCCGGGAGGCGGCGCAGGCGACGGCGGCGGGGCGGGGGCAGCGGGCCACCGCGGGGGGACTGCACGGCCGATGTGCACCACGTACGGATCGGGGAGGTCGGACGCGCCGGCGTCTCGTCGGTCGACATACTCCAGCAGGTCGAGGTCGAGGCCTTCGTGCCGCATCCGGCAGTCGATGTACACGAGTCCGGCCGCCGTGGACTGGACGATGACGGCGACGGACTGGATGAGCAGCGTCACGATCTGGGTGAGACCGAGTGTGGCGACGATGCCGATGATCGCAGTGGCATTCGGGTCGCCGGTGGGCGCGATGACAGCTGACAGCGCGGAGGCGAGGAACGAGAACGGGATACTCACGATCTGCGCGACGGCGCCGAAGACGAGCGACACCAGCACCAGAATTCCGAGGATCACCCAGAATCGTCCCCGCGTGAGCCGCCACGAGCGGGCCAGGGCGGTGCCCAGCGAGGTGTGCTCGACGATGAGGACGGCGGGGACCAGCAGCAGCTTGACCGCGAGCCACAGACTGATCGGAATCGCCGCGAGAACGACGAGAATACCCAGCACGACGGCGGCGGCGGGGACGGCGGCCGCCAGCACGACGATGAGCCCGCCGACGACGACCACGAGAACGCCGATCGCGAGCGACAGCAGGATGGTGTACCCGATCAGACGCCACGCCACGGGTCGCACGCGCTTCCAGAGCATGCGCAGCGTCATCTTCTCGGCCACTGCCGCGTGCAGCACGTCCGAGATGACCACCGCCTGCACGAGCACGCCGACAGCGCCGGCGAGCAAGCCGAGAACGAGTCCGGCCAGTGCTGTGAGCGTGATCGACCCGGTGAGCACGGCGTCCCACTCGTCCGTCCCGGTCGGCACGGTGTCCAATCGCGAGAAGCTCGCGAACGCGATGCCGGAGATGGCGACCGTGACCACGAGGTAGGCAATGGTCTGCACGACCATGGCGAACCCCAGGAGCACCTTCGGGTTGTGGCGGAGCGCCGAGAACGAGCGGCCCAGGATCGTGCCGAAGGTCAGGGGCTGCAGCGGGATGATCCCCGGCCGCGGCGCGGGCGTCCAAGACGGATACGCGGTCACGGAATCCTCCTCGTGGGGCTGGAATCGGCGCGACCTCCATCGTGTCATACGGGGTGGCGGAGCGCTCGTGCCTGCCCGCCACGGGAACGGCGCGCCGACGCGCGTACGAATCATCGGCGTGCGCACAGGCGGAGTCGACTACTCTCGGGGAGAAGCGCAGGCGGTCACCCGCCGTCAGCGCGCAGGCTGGACGCAAGGAACGAAGGCGCGATGAGCTCACGCATCCTGGTGGTCGACGATGACACCGCCCTGGCGGAGATGATCGGGATCGTGCTGCGCACCGAGGGGTTCGACACGGTCTTCTGCGCCGACGGCGACGCCGCGGTCGACACCTGGCGGTCGGAGCGTCCGGACCTCATTCTGCTCGACCTGATGCTCCCGGGGCGCGACGGAATCGAGATCTGCACATCGATCCGATCGGAGTCGGGCGTGCCGATCATCATGCTGACCGCGCGCACCGACACGGCGGATGTCGTGCGTGGACTCGAGTCGGGCGCAGACGACTACATCGTCAAACCGTTCAATCCGAAAGAGCTTGTCGCCCGCATCCGTACCCGGCTTCGGCCCGGCGGACAGGTCTCGCAGGAGACGCTGCGGATCGGGAATCTCACGATCGATGTGGCCGCACACGAAGTTCGGCGCGGCGACGATGTGATCTCTCTCACTCCCCTCGAGTTCGAGCTGCTGGTCGCCCTCGCCTCGAAGCCCCAGCAGGTGTTCTCGCGCGAAATGCTCCTGGAACAGGTCTGGGGATACCACTACAAGGCCGACACGCGCTTGGTGAATGTCCACGTACAGCGGCTGCGCGCCAAGGTCGAACTCGACCCCGACAACCCCCGCATCGTGACCACGGTGCGCGGCGTGGGATACCGGGCCGGTGCTGTCGAGTGACACCGGCCGTTACCCGAGCCGCGCGCCGCGGTTGCGCGAGGTGAGAGCGTGGGCTCCCCGGGGGCTGCGGAGCGGGCCTACCGCCCGCTGATCTGGCGGCGCGATTGGAGGGCGTGGCCCGACAACCTGGTGCACCTGTGGCGGCGATCTCTTCGCTTCCGTACGCTCAGCGTCACGATCGTGCTCACGGCCTTCTCGATCCTCATCGCTGTCACGTGGACCGCGCTCGCGATCCAGGATGACCTGTTCGCCTCCCGTCGGGACGAGGTGACCGAGCAGGCCCTGCGCGCGACCGCGTCCGCCCAGACAGTGCTCGACGGCGCTGACACGCAGGGAGACAGCGCGCAGATCCAGCGCGTCTGGCTGGGGCTGCGGCCCGTGCTGCAGCAGCAGTCCTCCACCGACATGATCGCGACGTTCCGCATCGGCACTCCGTCGGCGGCACAGGGCTACCGGGTGGGCGAATTCGACACCGCCATCATCTCCGACGGCCTGCGCGAGAAAGTCCGCGCCGACCCGAACCAGCAGTGGTGGCAGTCCGTGGCCTTGGACGGATCGGGTACTCCAGGGATCGTCGTCGGCCAGCAGCTCATCTTTCCGCAGGTCGGAAGCTTCGAGGTGTACTACGCCTACGGACTCGACGGGGCCGAGCAGACCCTGCGTTTCGTCCAGGCGACGCTGTGGGTCGTGGGTGTCGCGCTCGTGCTGCTGATCGGTGGCATCGCGTGGTTCGTGCTCCGCTCTGTCACGACGCCCATAGGGGAGGCCGCGCAGACAAGTGCCAAGCTCGCGGCGGGCGAGCTGGGCGTCCGGCTGCCGGTGCGCGGTGAGGATGAGCTCGCCACGCTGGGCGAGTCGTTCAACGCGATGGCGGACAGCATCGAGACGCAGATCAAGGAGCTGGCCGACCTGTCGCTGGTGCAGCAGCGCTTCGTCTCCGATGTCTCCCACGAGCTGCGCACGCCGCTGACCACGATCCGACTTGCCGCGGACATGCTCAACAACCGCCGGGATGAGTTCGACCCGACGACGGCGCGCGCCGCCGAACTGCTCAACGCGCAGGTGGAGCGGTTCGAGGTTCTCCTGGGTGATCTCCTGGAGATCAGCCGGTACGACGCGGGCTCCGTGCAACTCGAGCTCGAGCCGACGAGCCTCGTGGCTGTGGCGGAGGATGTGATCGGCTCGATGGAGCAGGTCGCGCAACAGCACGGCACCGACCTGCGCCTGGTCGCGCCCGGCGGGTACTCACCCGTCGACATGGACCCCCGGCGCGTGCGCCGGGTGCTGCGGAACCTGATCGGAAACGCCATCGAGCATGGCGAGGGCAAGCCGGTGGTGATCACCGTCGACAGCAATCAGCAGGCGGTGGCCGTGGGAGTTCGCGACTTCGGCATGGGTATCGCCGCGGAGGATGCCGCGCGCGTTTTCGACCGCTTCTGGCGCGCGGACCCGTCCCGCAAGCGAACCCTCGGGGGTACGGGCCTGGGCCTTGCGATATCGCTTGGAGACGCGCGACTGCACGGTGGCGATCTCGCGGTGTGGTCAGAGCCCGGACGCGGCGCACACTTCGTGCTCACGCTTCCACGCGGCGCCCGTCGCGGAGTCGGTTCGCCGCCCGTTCCCTTGGACTCGCCGATACCGCTCGATCCCGGCGATGAGAACACAATCGAGGCGTTCGAGCACACCCAACCGATCTCGACGGTGTCCGACACCGACCGTCATGGGGGGGAGGGGACATGAGAAGGATCATCGGTGCAGTCCTCGCGATGGTCGGTGTCCTGGCTCTGGCCGCGTGTGCGGGCCTCCCGGTGAGCGGGCCGGTGACCGCCGGTCGACCGGTCGACGAGACGCGGACCGGTCCGGAAGTGCGCTTTTTCCCGGACGGGCCCCAGCCAGGTGCATCACGTGAGGAGATCGTCGACGGTTTCCTTCGTGCCGGGTCGGGATCCAGCGGGGACTGGGAGACGGCTCGTCTCTTCCTGGCCCCCTCCATCCGAACGACGTGGGATCCGCTCGCGGGTGTCGCCGTCGTGCCGACCGGAGAGATCGCTGCGCAGCCGGCGGTTGAGGACACCGTCAAAGTGGTGCTCAATCCCCTCGCGAGCGTCGATGCCACCGGCCACTACGAGCCGGCGGCGGGCGGGATGGTGACCCTCGCGTACGAGCTCGTCGAGATATCGGGCGAGTGGCGGATCTCGAAGGCTCCCGATGGGATCGTGCTCGACGAGAGCGTGTTCGGCACGGTCTTCCACCGCTATTCCGTCATGTACTTCGACCCGTCCTGGACCTACCTCGTCCCCGACGAGAGATGGTTCCCGACGACCTCCGCCGCCGTCCGGATCACCGGAGCGCTGGTCGACGAGCAGCCGAGCGACTGGCTCCGAGGTGCGGTGTCCACCGCGTTCCCGGACGACGTGACGTTCGCGTGGTCGTCGGTCCCGCAGAGTGCGGGCACCGCACAGGTGGAGCTGTCTCCCGAGGTGCTTGCCCTCCAGCAGCTCACGATCGACCGGATGGCCACCCAGTTGGAGGCGAGCCTCGCAACAGCGGGCATCACCGAGGTCCAGCTCACCGTCGATGGCGCTCCCGTTGCCGCGACGCCCGTGGAGACCCGGTCGACCACCGTCACCGGCGGACCGCTCGTGATGACGGACGCGGGGTTCGGCTTTCTCACCGGGAACGAGCTCACGCCGATTCCGGGACTGTCGGATGCCGTCGTACGCAGTGACCCTGTCGCCGTCCAGGTGGGCCCGGACCGGGACGTCGCTGCCGTGCGTTCGGTGGACGGGTCGGTCTCGCGCGCCGAGGCGACCGGTGGTGTTGTCGTCTTCGACACCCGAAGCGGGCTCCGTGACCCCGTCATCGATCCGGGCGGGTTTGTGTGGAGCATCCCCGCGGGCTCGCCGGCAGCGCTGACCGCGTTCGCCCCCGACGTCGAGTCCCCGCTGCTCTCGCAGCCGTGGGCGGCCGCGGGGGCGACGGATGTTCAGGCGATCTCGATCTCGCGAGACGGCACCCGGATGGCGGGAGTCGTGCGGGTGGGGGATCGTGCCGAGGTCTGGCTCTCCGGGGTCATCCGCAACGGCGACGGCGTTCCTGCGCGCCTCGGCGAGCCCATCGTTGCCGGGCTCATCGACGGCGAGGCAGTCTCGATGGCGTGGACAGACGACGTCACCGTCTCGGTCGTCGTGCGTGACGGTTCGGCAACGGAGATCGTCGAGCAGGTGGTGGGTGGAGCGCCCGCGGGTGTGGCCGGTCCTGCCGGAGCGTCGATCACCACAGTCGCCACGGCGACCTCGAGCATCCGTCTTCGCTCGGACGCCGGGGGACTGTACGTCCGCCGCGGTGCGAACTGGCTGCAGACCGCGGAGGGCATCACCCTGCTGGCGGTGCAGCAGGGCACGCCGCAGTAGTCCCCTCCGGCGTTCCTCCCCAGGCCGCGGGAGCGGGTGGTGATGCCGCCGATTTCGGTGCGCGCACGGAGCGCCTTGCGCGGCGATGGATGCTCTCATTGTGATCTCTCCGAGCCTGTCGACCGCCGCCGAGCGAATACGTGACGCCGCAGCCGGGGCGCTGTCGTGGCTCATCCCCGTGGAGTGCGCGGGATGCGGCGAGCCGGACCGCGCACTGTGCCCGGCGTGCGATGACACCCTCCGACGTTCCCGCCCGCGGCATCGCGCGCTGCCTGGAGTCGACGTCGTCAGCGCGATGGAGTACACCGGACCGGTGGTGGGGGTGCTGCGCTCACTCAAGTCGGAGGGGAGAACAGGTCTCGCACGCCCTCTGGGGATGGCGCTGCGCACCGCGCTCGAGCAGATCAGCCCCGGGACCCCCGAGCTGATCCCCGGTGCCGCCGGGGCCGCGTGGGTCCCCGTCGGGATTCCCTCGTCTGCCGCGGCGTTCCGTCGCCGGGGATACCGTGTCGTCGACCTCATCGCTCGCCACGCGGGCCTGCGGTGCGTTCCGGTCCTTCGAGTGGCCACAGCGGCCGCCGACCAGCGCGCGCTCGGTCGAGCAGAGCGACACCAGAACGCGGAGGGGATGTTCACGGTCCGGTCCCTCCCGCGGGCTCCCCTCATCCTCGTCGACGATGTCGTCACGACAGGAGCCACTCTTCGGGCCGCCGCTCACGCAATACGCGCTGCCGGGGGAACGGTCGTCGGCGCCGTCACTGTCGCGTCGACCCCGTTGCGGTGGGTGCCCCCGGACACTGGCGCACCGCGCGATGACGGGAGTGGATCACCGCCACCGGCGCGCGCCCGGAGGCCGTGAAAAACCTCGGTCTGCCCGAGGGGGGCGAACTCTATCGACACGATGCACATCATGCGTGACAGTCCGGTGGCCAGGGTCTAACGTGGGGGTGACAAGGCGACTGATGGTCCGCCCTTGGAACCGGGCGGACCGGAAACAAGGAGGTCATGATGGACACGAACATCGTCGGCGTGGGGGTAGGTATCACAGACCGCTTCCGCTCGGTCGTCGAGGAGAAAGTGGTTCGCATCGAACACCTCGCGCCCCGCGCGCAACGCGTGGATGTCAAGGTGACGCACCGCACGTACCGCACCGGGCGCGTCGAGGACCACACCGTCGAACTCACGCTGACCGGCAAGGGTCCGCTGGTGCGGGCCGAGGCCACGGACGCCGACAAGTTCACGGCGCTCGACCTGGCCGTCGACAAGCTCTGCGAGCAGTTGCGCCGGGCGAAGGACAAGAGGGTGGACGCGCGCAACCACCCGCGCAAGGCCAGCTTCGACAAGGGTCGCGGCGAACTCGACGGCATCGACATTCAACCCGCGTCCGCCGATGTGCTTCGCCGCGTCGCAACGGGTGAGGTGCCGATCGTCGACGGGGAGGAAGAGGAGGCATACACTCCGGTCGTCATTCGCACGAAGGAGTTCGAGGCGGAGTGGATGACCGTCGAGGAGGCCGTCGACAGGATGGAACTGGTCGGACACGACTTCTTCTTGTTCATCAACGCGGCAACCGATCACCCGAGCGTCGTGTACCGGCGCAAGGGATGGGACTACGGCGTCATCTCGCTGACGACCGAGGCGAGCCCCGCAGCCGTCGCGGTCTGACCCACGGGATCGCACGGTTCGCTGAACGGATGCCGCGGGCTCAGGCGCCCGCGGCATCCGGCGTGTCAGTCGAAGATTCCGTCCAGGATGCTGCCGATCACGAGACCTCCGAGGATGCCGCCCACGAGGTCCGACCCCCCGCCGGCTCGGCGACCGAACCCCTCCATGGGGCCTCCCCACTGGGGCGGGGGACCGGCGGCGGGCCGGGAGGCATCGATGTCCCGCTGCGCATAGCGAAGTGCCTCGCTCGCCAGATGGGCGGCGCGTCGAGCGACCTCCATCGCCTGTTCCCGATCATCCTCGGCGATCGTCGACACGGTGGCCGCCGCGCCTCCGACCACCCGGTCGAGATCCGCTCTGACTCGCTCGGCCTCCGCGAGGCGGGTGCGCGCGTCAGCGCCGATCCACCCGCGGTGACCGGCGATCACGTCTCGCGCGACCGCGAGCTGGCGGTCGGCGTCATCAATCGCGTGGCGCACGTGGCCGAGCTCCGGGATCGGCCGGGCGGCCCGCTCGCGGGCGGCGGCGACCGCGGCGTCCAGTGCCGCGTTGGCCTCGCGCATCCGAGTCAAGTGCGCGAACGGATCCGTGTTCACACCGGCTGCAGGGAGGGAGGCGAGGGCCGACTGCAGTGCTGACATCGCGTCGACCACGGCGGGCACCTGGGGAGCACTCCGAGCGGCGATTAGGTCCGCTCGGGAGTCCTCGATGATTGCCGCGAGGGTCGACTCCGCGCGCAGCGCCTCGACCTCGAAGGTCTCCACGGCGTCCACGAGGGTCTCCGCGCGTCGGGCGGCTTCGGTGGCCGCCTCCAAGGCCAGGTTGGCCTGCTCTCGCTGACCGGCTTCACGGCGACGCTCTGCGACGGCGGCGCTGTGCTCGGCAAACCCCAGGAGCTGCTCAGCCTCGGCGGGGTTGGCCGCGACACCCTCCAGAGCGCTCGGCGCATACCTCGCACCCAGCCGCTCGACGGTTTCGCGGGCGTGGGGCAGCCGGGCACGGATGCGGGTCGCGTCAGCACGCACGCGCGCGATGATCTCCGGGGCGCGGCGAGCGCGTTCGATAGGTTCGGCCAGGGCCGCCATCCGGTCTTCGAGCAGGTCCTCGGCCCACTCGCAGAGCTGGATGATGCGCGTGTTGCGGGTGCGGAGCTCCTCGGGCGTATCCGGGATTTCGTCGTGATTGAGCTGCTGGAGGTGGAACGCCTCCTGCATGTGGGTGCGTACCGACTCGAGTGCGGTGCGCAGATCGCTCACGGCGTTCGGTCCGAGTTCGGCCTCCGCGAACGACACTTCGTCGACGGCGAGACGGATGTGCTCGTCGGCCGCGACCAGAGCGCTCTGCGCGCGCCGAGCGAGATCGGCATCCCGCTCAGCCGTCTCCGCCTGTTCGCGCTTGCGTCGTCCCCAGAATCCGGCCATGTCTTGATCCTAGGAGCGCGCGGCCGAGTTCGGGCTGAGTGCATATCACCGCTCGCGAACGGTCTCAGCCCACGCCAAGGTCACGGCCCGGTAACATGAGTCGGTATGTCCGAGCGCGGTTCGCGCCGGGTCGGCACCCTGGGTGCCGCCGTTGACAGATGGAGAGCTTTCCGTGGCCAATCCTCTCGAGAAACTCCTTCGCGCCGGTGAAGGCCGGTTGCTGCGACGGCTGCAGCAGGTCGCGAAGGCGGTCAACGCCCTCGAGGACGAGTACTCGCAGCTGACCGACGAAGAACTGCGAGACGAAACGGTCGAGTTCCGTGCCCGCTACGAAGCCGGTGAGACGCTCGACAAGCTCATGCCCGAGGCTTTCGCTGCCGTGCGTGAGGCCGCCAAGCGCACGATCGGTCAGCGCCACTACGACGTGCAGCTCATGGGCGGTGCGGCGCTCCACCTCGGGAATATCGCCGAGATGAAGACCGGTGAAGGCAAGACGCTGGTGGCGACCCTTCCCGCGTACCTGAACGCGATTGCGGGCAAGGGCGTGCACGTCGTGACCGTCAACGACTTCCTCGCGGGCTATCAGGCCGAACTGATGGGCCGTGTCTATCGCGCTCTCGGGATGACCACCGGCACGATCGTGTCGGGGCAGACGCCCGAGGTCCGGCGTGAGCAGTACCTCGCCGACATCACGTACGGCACGAACAACGAGTTCGGCTTCGACTATCTGCGCGACAACATGGCCTGGCGCAAGGAAGACCTCGTTCAGCGCGGCCACTTCTTCGCGATCGTCGACGAGGTCGACTCGATCCTCATCGACGAGGCTCGCACGCCGCTGATCATTTCCGGACCTTCCGCGGGAGAGGCCAACCGCTGGTTCACCGAGTTCGCCAAGATCGCTCGCACGCTTGAGCCGGGTGTCGACTACGAGGTCGACGAGAAGAAGCGCACGATCGGCGTCCTCGAGCCGGGGATCGAGAAGGTCGAGGACTACCTCGGCATCGACAACCTGTACGAGTCGGTCAACACTCCGCTGATCTCGTTCCTGAACAATTCCATCAAGGCGCTTGCGCTGTTCAAGCGCGACACCGACTACGTCGTGATGAACGACGAGGTCATGATCGTGGATGAGCACACGGGGCGAATCCTCGTCGGCCGGCGCTACAACGAGGGCATCCACCAGGCGATCGAGGCGAAGGAAGGGGTCCCGGTCAAGGCCGAGAACCAGACTCTTGCGACCGTGACGCTGCAGAACTACTTCCGCCTGTACGACAAGCTCTCGGGAATGACCGGTACCGCCGAGACCGAAGCGGCCGAGTTCATGTCGACGTACCAGCTCGGTGTGGTCTCGATCCCGACCAACAAGCCGATGATCCGTAAGGATCAGGCGGACCTTGTCTACAAGAACGAGCCCGCCAAGTTCGCGCAGGTCGTGGAGGACATCGCCAAGCGTCACGAAGCCGGCCAGCCCGTGCTGGTCGGGACGGTCTCGGTCGAAAAGAGCGAGTACCTCTCGCGCTTGCTCGCGAAGAAGGGGATCAAGCACGAGGTCCTGAACGCGAAGAACCACGCGCGCGAGGCGGAGATCGTCGCGCGCGCCGGCCGGTTGGGTGCGGTGACGGTGGCGACCAACATGGCCGGTCGCGGTACCGACATCATGCTCGGCGGCAACGCAGAGTTCCTCGCCGTTCAGGAGATGAAGGCGAAGGGACTCGACCCGGTCGAGACGCCCGAGGCGTACGAGGCCGAGTGGGACGCCGTCTACAACGACATGCGGGAGCGCGTCTCGGCCGAGGCCGAGAAGGTCGTCGCGGCGGGCGGACTGTATGTTCTGGGCACCGAGCGGCACGAGTCTCGGCGCATCGACAATCAGCTGCGCGGTCGGTCCGGTCGCCAGGGTGACCCCGGCGAGAGCCGGTTCTACCTGTCGCTCACAGACGACCTCATGCGCCTGTTCCAGTCGGGAGCCGCCGAGGCGATCCTGTCTCGCACGAACTTCCCCGACGATGTCGCGATTGAGTCAGGAATGGTCTCGCGCGCGATCAAGAGCGCCCAGTCGCAGGTCGAGGCTCGCAACGCGGAGCTGCGCAAGAACGTGCTGAAGTACGACGACGTGCTGAACCGTCAGCGTGAGGCGATCTACTCGGACCGCCGCCATATCCTCGAGGGTGATGACATCGCCGACCGGGTCCAGCACTTCATCGAGGATGCGATCAGCGCGCTGATCGACGACCACACCGGTTCGGGGCACACGGAGAGTTGGGACTTCGATGCCCTCTGGACCGAGCTGAAGACCCTCTACCCGGTGTCGCTCACGATCGATGAGGTGGTCGCCGAGTCCGGGAGCAAGGGCAAGGTCACGCCTGAGGTTCTCAAGCGGGAGCTCATCTCGGATGCACGGATCGCCTACCAGAAGCGCGAGGAGAGCCTCGGGGAAGCCGCGATGCGCGAACTCGAGCGTCGCGTCGTGCTCCAGGTCGTCGACCGCCGCTGGCGTGACCACCTGTACGAAATGGACTACCTCAAGGACGGTATCGGCCTGCGCGCCATGGCGCAGCGGGATCCGCTGATCGAGTATCAGCGTGAGGGGTACCAGATGTTCCAGCAGATGATGGGGCAGATCAAGGAGGAGTCGGTCGGGTACCTGTACAACCTCGATGTCGAGGTGCGTCGCGCCGACGGCGAGCACGCCGCGGAGGTCGAGGCGAAGGGACTGTCGATCGCTCCCACGGTCGATGGGCAGCGACTGCAGTACTCCGCGGCCAACGACGCCGGCGAGGTCGAGGTGCGCAATGAGCGCGGCCAGGTGCAGCAGGCGGCGACCAGCCGCGCGCGGCAGACTGCCGCATCCGTGCCCGCCGCACCTGTCGCCCCTGCCCCGCCGGCCGCGCGCGGCGCGTTCGGGCAGCGGACCGATGGCGAGTCGTCGGCGCAGCCCGCGCGTCCCCAGCCGATGAACCGCGCTCAGCGGCGTGCGGCCGACAAGAAGAAGTAGGTTCGGGCGGGCCACGACCGGTCAGGTGGCAGGGAAGGTGCGGCACTATTCTGAACGGATGACCCACCCCCGGCCCCTGGACCAGTCGAGCAAGCTGAAGCACGTCCTCTACGAGATCCGAGGGCAGGCTCTGGTCGAAGCCGACCGTCTGGAGGCGGAGGGGCACAGGATCCTCAAGCTGAATACGGGAAACCCCGCGGCATTCGGATTCGAGGCGCCTTTTCAGATCGTGCGCGACATGATCGAGGCTGTTCCCGAAGCGCACGGATACAGCGATAGCCGCGGGATCAAGTCCGCCCGGCTCGCCGTGGTGTACAGGTACGAGCAGGTTCCCGGCTTCCCGACACTCGATCCGGATGACGTGTACCTCGGCAACGGCGTTTCCGAACTCATCACGATGACGATGCAGGCGCTCCTGGACGAGGGCGACGAGGTCTTGATCCCCGCTCCGGACTACCCGCTGTGGACCGCGATGACAAGTCTCGGTGGCGGCACGCCGGTGCACTATCTGTGCGACGAGCAGAACGGCTGGCAGCCCGACATCGAGGACATCCGCTCCAAGGTCACGGAGCGGACGAAAGCGATCGTCGTGATCAACCCCAACAACCCCACCGGCGCCGTGTATACCCGCGAGGTGCTCGACCAGATCGCAGACATCGCTCGGGAGCACTCGTTGCTCGTGCTCGCCGACGAGATCTACGATCGCATCCTGTTCGACGACGCGGTCCACATCCCGATGGCCGCGGTCGCGCCCGACCTGCTCGTGTTGACCTTCAATGGCCTGTCGAAGACCTATCGGGTGGCCGGCTATCGGTCCGGATGGCTCGCGATCACCGGGCCGAAAGACCACGCCGCCGGGTTCCTGGAGGGAATCACCCTGCTTGCATCGACGAGGCTGTGCCCCAATGTGCCAGCCCAGTACGCGGTACAGGCGGCCCTCTCCGGCGTGCAGTCGATCGATGCGCTGATCGCTCCGACCGGGCGGCTCCATGAGCAGCGCGAAGCCGCGTGGGAGGCGTTGGAGTCGATCCCGGGCGTCAGCTGCGTCAAGCCGGACGGCGCGCTGTATGCCTTCCCGCGATTCGACCCCAACGTGTACGAGATCCGCGATGATGCTCGTCTGGTCTACGACTTCCTCGTGGCCGAGAAGGTGCTGCTGGTGCAGGGAACCGGGTTCAACTGGCCCACGCCGGATCACGTTCGAATCGTGACGCTCCCCGAGTCGCGGGTGCTCACCGAAGCCATCGAGCGCCTCGGCAACTTCCTGTCGACGTATCGGCAGTGACCGCCGCGGTGAACGGCGGGATCTGCGACGGCCTCACAGCAGCGCGAGGGACGTCGTCCGCCACCGGCCGTCCATGCCCTCGAGCCGTAGAGCAACCGCACGGGTCCGCGCCGGGCCGCGGACGATGACCACGCCCTCCACGACGCCGTCTGCCGGCGAAGAATGGCGAACGGACACGATCTGGTGGACCGGGCGTTTGGCCGGCACACCGCGGGCGCTTCGCGCACGCGCGGCGAGGTTCGCCCGCGTGACGAGCTTTCGATAGGCATCCTCGGTCAGCCACCTGGCGAGCTGGTCCACTTCGCGGACACCGGCGAAGATCTCCAGGACGCCGCGGGAGATGTTGCGCAGAAACGTGTCGGGATCGGGGAGGTCCGCGGTGCTCGTGCGCTGAGGCGCGAAGTACTGGGTCAGCTCGGCCGCTTCGTCTGCCGCGCGGTAGGCGCGTGCGAAGCTCGATTGCGTCGTCGCCATGAGATCTCACTCTCGACCGGAAACAGGATGTCGAGAAGTAGAGCACACAGCGAACTCCCAGAAGAGGGCGAGGGGGTCGCTGTGGACAGTTTCTCATCGACTCCTCATCTAGGACGTACGCTCGCCGAGTGCGTTGGGACCGACTGTTCGACGACCTCGAAGCTCAGGCATCCGCGGAGTGGGAGGCCGAACGCGCCGCCCTCGCGTCGGAGTCAGAACGGGTGCGCCTCTCGCGCGTGACGCTGCGGGACCGGCTCCTCCTCCTGCGGGAGGTCACCGCGCACGTGCGTGCCGATCTCACGGCCGGGAGCGGGATCGAGGGGCCGGTGATCGCCGTCGGCGCTGATTGGCTCGCGGTGGAGCGCGTCCCGTCGTCGGTGAGCATCGTTCCGTTCTCCGCCGTGGTGAGCCTCCGGATGCCGCACGCCGACCTGCTGCGCAGCGCGGCCGGTCGCGCCGGAGGAGCCCTGCGGGACAGACTCGATCTCGGCTTCGTGGTTCGCGACCTCGCCCGGCGCCGTGTCCCGGTGCTCGCGGAGCTCATCCCCGGCACCGTCGTCACCGGAACCGTGGATCGGGCCGGTGCCGATCACTTCGATCTGGCGGTGCACGATCTCGACACGGCGCGGCATCCGTCGGCGGTCAGCGGCTATCGGATGATCCCGTTCGCGGCGGTGACCCAGCTGGTCGTGGCCGCGGACGACGCGGGGCTCTGATTCGCTGCAGCGGATCTCAGTCGGGATTGCGGATCGCTCCGGTTCCCCACAGCTCCGGGAAACTCGCGGTCTGTGACTGGTGCCACAACGCCATCCGTCGCGTCTGCTCAACCTGATCGTCGAGGTAGGCATCGACGCTGCTCTCGTCGATCCGCCACTGCCCACTCTGACCCACGCGCATTCCGCGAAGCTGCCCGGCCAGCACGAGAGCGAGCACGTCGTCGACGTCGATAGCGAGCACCTCGGCAACCTGAGAGGGCGTCAGCAGGCGCGCGTCGGCAGCGGGGGGATGGGGCATGTCCCCATTATGACCCCGGGCTCGGACACGGCTGCGCTCTAGAGCGCGCTGTGGATAAGCGCGGCGGCAGGGGGCGATGCTCGGCCACCATGGTTCGCATGGTCTCCGAATCCCGCAGCAGTCGGCGCCCCGCCTGGGCAGATCTGAGGTTCCTGGTCGGCATCGTCCTGGTCGTGGCATCCGTCGGAGGTGTCTGGATCGTCGTCTCGGCCGCGCGCCAGACCCAGCCGATGTACGTCGCCGCTCGCGCGATCGTCCCGGGTGAGCCGGTCGACGCCGCTGATCTCGCTGTCGTCGAGGTCACGCTGGGCGCGGCATCCGACGCCTACCTCCATGCCGATCAGCTCGAAGAGGGGCTCGTGGCCACACGGACGGTCGCGGCGGGCGAGCTCGTCCCCGCCGATGCCCTCGTCTCGGACGAGAGCGCCCAGTCCACGACGGTCGTCGTTCGCAGCGCAGTCGACGTCCCCGGTTCGGTCGTCGCCGGCTCGACCGTCGAGTTGTGGGCGGCGCCGCGCCTCGACCAGTCGCGCTACGACACACCGCGCATCCTCGTGGCCGACGCGACGGTGGTCGGCGTGACCCGGGACGAGTCGCCGCTTGCGGGCGGGACCGCCGCCGTCGAACTCGTCATCCCGAGGGCCGACGTCGCGGCGGCGCTCGCCGCGATCGCGGACGGGGCGGCACTGTCCGTAGTGCCCGCAGCGCCGGGGCAGCGATGAGGACGGTGATCGCTCTCGACGAGCCCCACGGTGCACGCCTCGCGGACGAGCTGTCCCGTCTCGGATGGGATGCCGAGGCTCGCCCGCCGGCTGCTCCCGGCCTCATGGCAGCGCGGGGTCGGATGCGCGAACTCGCAGACCGCTCACCGGAGCTGCTGGTCATCGCCTCCCGCCACGACACGCTGACCCGCGATGTCGTGATGGCGTGCGATCGCGAGGGAATCCGGATCATCCCGGTGGGGGAGGGGGAGGCATCCGTTCGACTGGCTCAGGCGTTCGGACTGGGCGTTCTGATGTCGCCGCGGGTCTCTGGACGTGAGTTGATGCAGGCCGTGCGTGCGCCGATTCCCGCGGCGCCCATGCCACCCGGCGGGCGCCGCGTCATCGTCGTGTGGGGGCCGGCGGGGTCGCCGGGACGCTCGACGATCGCGATCGAACTGGCTGTGCACCTCGCCCGGGACCGGTCGGCAGCGCTCGTCGACGCCGATTCCCACGCACCATCCGTGGCGATCACGCTCGGGTTGCCGGACGAGGGGCCCGGGTTCGCTGCCGCATGCCGCCAGGTCACGCGCGGCGCGCTGGATGTCGCGGAACTGGAACGGATCGCGCTGCGTGTCGGACGCGGACCGCGTGTGCTGACGGGCATCAACCGTCCGTCTCGATGGCCGGAGCTGCGTGAGGATCGGGTCCGACGTGCCCTGGCGGTCTGCCGGGAGTGGGTGGATGACACGGTGGTCGACGTGGCTGCGCCGCTGGATCGGGATGAGGAGATCGTGAGCGACCTCGCGGGCGATCGACGCAACGCCGCGACGATCGCTGCGCTCCAGGAGGCGGATCTGGTCGTTGCCGTTGCCGGCGCGGACCCGGTGGGCATCGGTCGATTCGTCCGGGGATACGCGCAGCTGCGCGAGACTGTCGGCTCCACGCCGATCGCGGTCATCGCGAACAGGCTTCGTCCCGGCGCGCTGGGCATCGACGCGCGCGGTCAGGTGCGGCGGAGCCTCGACCGATTCGCAGGCATCCGCGACGTCTGGTTCGTCCCCCAGGACCCGCGGTCCGCGGACGCCGCGCTTCTGGCGGCCCGACCGATTGCCGAGGTGGCACGTCGATCTCCGATCGTCTCTGCCGTGCGGCGTTTTGCGGCAGAGGCGCTTACCGTCGACTCTCGAAACGCAGCGTAGCTCGAGCATGCGGTCGGGGCTTTAGGCTGAGACGATGTCGACGCTCAGCGATCTCGTCTATGCCCAGGGGCGTTCCACCGATGCGGATGTCGAATGGCTCCACCGTCTCGCGGGAGACGGTCAGCTGCTTGCCGATCTCGCCTTCGCCGACATCGTGATCTGGGTGCCGACGGCCGATGATTCCTTCGTCGCGGTCGGTCACACGCGCCCGAGTGGTGCGGCCACCCTCTTCTATCGCGACATCGTCGGCGATCCGGTCCGCCCGCAGTGGCGCACACAGATCCGGGAAGCGTTCTTCTCGGGGATGATCGTCGACTCGGCATCGCCCGACTGGTTCGAAGAGACTCCCACCCGCGTCCGCGCGGTGCCGATCGTCCGCGGGACCGGCGAGAGCCGCACCACGCTCGGCGTTCTCACCCGCCATACCAACCTCGGTGAGACCCGTACGCCCTCGCGCCAGCAGATCACCTTCAACGAGTGCGCCGACGACCTGTTCGGGATGGTCGCCTCGGGCGACTTTCCGGACCTGAGCGCGCCGACGGCGCCACGGCGCGGTGCCCCTCGCGCCTCGGACGGACTCGTGCGGCTCGATGTCGATGGGACCGTGACGTTCGCGAGCCCCAACGCCCTCTCGGCGTTCAACCGCATGGGCTTTGAAGACGAACTCGAGGGCGAGTCCCTCGTGGAGGTCACGACCGCGATCCTCCCCGAGAAGCGCCAGTTCGATGAGTCGCTTCCCCTCGTGGTGACCGGCCGCGCACCGTGGCGAGCAGACATCGAGGCGCGCGGGGTGACGGTGAGTCTGCGCACGATCCCGCTGCGCGATCACGGCATCCGCATCGGTGCGATCCTGTTGTGCCGCGACGTGACGGAGCTGCGACACCAGGAGCAGGAGCTGATCACCAAGGACGCGACAATCCGCGAGATCCATCACCGGGTCAAGAACAACCTCCAGACTGTCGCGTCGCTGTTGCGCATCCAGGCGCGGCGTTCGCACACCGAGGAAGCGAGGGAGGCGCTCACTCAAGCGATGCGCCGGGTGTCGGCCATCGCGGTCGTCCACGACACGCTCTCCGAGGGCCTGACGCAGCGAGTCGACTTCGACGACGTCTTCGACCGGGTGCTCAAGCTGGTAGCCGAGGTCGCCGCGGCACCGACCACCCGCGCGCGCACGCGCTCCGTCGGTCGGTTCGGCACGCTGCCGAGTGAGTACGCGACGCCGCTTGCGCTCGCTCTCACGGAACTGGTGACCAATGCCGTCGAGCACGGCTTGGCCGGCAAGGAAGGCGATGTCGAGATCGAGGCCGAGCGGGATCCCGAACGACTCCTCGTCCGCGTGCGCGACAACGGTGTCGGGCTTCCGGAGGGGCAGGTCGGCCGAGGGCTGGGCACGCAGATCGTCCGGACTCTGATTCAGGGCGAGCTCGGTGGGACGATCGACTGGCACACCCTCGTGGGCAGCGGTACCGAAGTCACCATCGACATCCCGCTTCGCTACATCGCTCTCGACTGAGCGCGATCATCCGACGCGGCACCGGTCATCGGTGCTCGCGGTCAGCGCGTCAGGGCGACGTGCGAGTCAGCTGGCGCGCCGGGCGCGCGCTGCGCGGCGCTTGAGTGCGCGGCGCTCGTCCTCGGAGAGTCCGCCCCACACGCCCGAGTCCTGACCGGACTCCAGGGCGTACTGGAGGCAGATCTCGGTGACGGTGCACCGGGCGCACACGGATTTCGCCTTTTCGATCTGATCGACGGCTGGTCCCGTGTTTCCCACGGGGAAGAACAGCTCGGGATCGACAGTCAAGCAGGCGGCCTTGTCGCGCCAGTCCATAGGGGTGCTCCTTGAGGGAAATGAGCATCGGACCACCGGGCGGTCGGATACTCTGGGGAGGTGTACGAGTGATGTCTCGTCCCACGACCTTGTGGGAGCACACGGCTTTACCAATCGTCCCACAGCCGTTCACCCGAATCAAGGGTTGAGTGGTGAGTGGGATGCAAAAGGTCTGGCGTCGGCCGAAAGCCCGGGAGGTTCGCGATGCGCACTGTGGTCGCCGCTCGAGCGGCGGGACTGATCGTGGCGATCGAAGCAGCAGGCCTCCTCGCGCTCGGCGTGTGGCAGATCATCGCCCTTGCCGCCGGTGACACGACAGCGTTCGACAGCGCCATCGCGCTGTTGGTCCTCACGATCGCCGGAGCGGCGATCGTCGCCGTGTTCGGCGTTGTGACCTGGCAGGGCGCATCGTGGGGGCGTTCGGGAGCGATCGTGACGCAGCTGCTGATTCTCGCGGTCGCGCTCGGCGCGGCCACCGGGCAGTATGCGCATCCGTTGACCGGGCTCGTGATCGCGATCCCGGCCGTTCTGGCCCTCGTCCTCTTGGTGGTGGCGGTCCGGGGGTCGTCGCGAAGCGCGACTCCGAACACCGATGACGGTGGTCGGGACGCGTCGCGCTAAGCGAGGGGTCTGGCCTCAGACCCCCAGCAGGCCGCGGATCCGGGCGACGTGCCCGCTGGCCTTCACGTTGTAGAGCGCGTGGGTGACGACACCGTCCGCGTCGAGCACGAACGTCGAGCGCAACACACCCTCCGTGGCCTTGCCGTACATCGTCTTCTCCCCCCACGCCCCGTACGCCTCGTGAACGGCGCGGTCGGGGTCGCTCAACAGGTCGTAGGGGAGCGCGTCGCGCTCCCGGAACGCACGCAGTTTGGCGGGCGCATCCCGGGAGATGCCGAGCACGATGTAGCCGGCGCTGCGCAGCGGCTCCACGCTGTCGCGGAAGTCGCAGGCCTCCGTCGTGCACCCGGGGGTCATCGCCTGCGGGTAGAAGAACAGAATGACGCCCTGCCCGCGGAGGTCGTGGAGCGAGACATCCTTCTCGTCCTGGTTCACGAGGGTGAAATCGGGGGCTTCGGCGCCGGGCTCGAGACGAACGGTCATGCCTCCAGCCTAGAGGTGCGCGTCCTCTCTCGGCGGCTCGGGTCTAGGGGTGTCCGGGGCGATCCGAGAACGTCGCCAGGAGTCGTTGCAGCGAATCCAGCCGTGCCGGTCCTCCCGGCCCCAACCGGCCCTCGGCGACGGCCTCGACGATCGCGCAGTCGGGAGCATCCGGGAGGTGCGTGCACCCGCGAGGGCACTCTCTGGCGATCTCTGCGAGATCGGTGAACGCGCGCAGGATGTTGTCGGGGTTCACGTGACCGAGCCCGAACGACCGCACCCCCGGGGTGTCGACCACCCAGCCCGTCCCCTCGGGCGCCTCGTAGCGCAGCGAGACGGTGGAGCTTGAGGTGTGGCGACCGCGGCCGGTGACCTCGTTGACATACCCGGTGGCCCGATCCGCTCCGGTGACCAGCGCGTTGACCAGTGTCGACTTGCCGACGCCCGAGTGGCCCACGAACACCGTGGTATGGCCCACGAGCGCCGCACCGATCCTGTCGACGGGCATGTCGTCGCGGGCGCTGGTGAACACCTCGAGGTCGAGACCGGTGAAGTGCGACAGGAACGCCGACGGGTCGGAGAGATCGGTCTTGGTGATGACCATGAGCGGGCGGATGCCGGCATCGAGCGCAGCCACGAGGTACCGATCCACCAGTCGAGGGCGCGGTTCGGGGTCGGCTGCCGCGATCACGATGAGCATCTGGTCGGCGTTGGCGACGATGACCCGCTCGACCTGATCGGTGTCATCGGCGCTGCGGCGCAGCAGCGACGTGCGCGGCTCGATCCCGACGATGCGGCCGAGGGTCCCCTCGTTCCCCGAGGTGTCTCCGACGACACGGACTCGGTCGCCGGTGACGATCGCGGTGCGGTGCAGTTCCCGCGCGCGGGCGGCGATCACCTGGCGTTCGTCAGGCGTGTCCTCGCCGACCAGGACCGTGTAGCGTCCTCGGTCCACGCCCAGGACACGCGCGATCTGCGCGTCGGCGTGACGGGGGCGGCGCTTGGTGCGCGGACGGTTCGCCTTGGGGTTCGGGCGGACGCGGATGTCGCTCTCGTCCACACCGAGTTCATCGTCGTCGTCGACGTCCCCCAGCCAACTCACTCCGCGGCGTTCCCCTCGAGCATCGTGTGCCACAGTTCGGGGAACTGCGGCATCGTCTTGGCCGTCGTGCCGATGTCGTCGACGACGACGCCGTCGACGACCAGTCCGATGAGCGCGCCGGTCGTGGCAATGCGGTGATCGTGGAACGCTCGCCATACCCCGCCGTGAAGAGGTTGCGGCAGCACCCGGAGCCCGTCCTCGAGCTCCTCTGCGGCCCCTCCCAGGGCCCGCAGGTTGCCCACGAGAGCGGCGATCCGGTCTGTCTCGTGACCTCGGATGTGCCCGACCCCCGTGATCGTCGTGGGGTCGGATGCGAAGGCGGCAAGGCCCACGATGGTCGGGGTCAGCTCGCTTGCGGCGGACAGGTCGATGTCGATGCCCCGGATGCCGCGTCCGCCCGACACGGTCAACGCCCCGCCTCGGCGCGCGACCCGTGCTCCCATCTCGTGCAGGATCGTCGCGAGCATCGCACCCGGCTGCGTGGAGTGGGCAGGCCACCCCGTCACGGTCACCGTGCCTCCCGTGACCATGGCGGCCGCGAGGAAGGGCGCCGCATTGGACAGGTCCGGCTCGATCGTCACGTTCTTCGCGCGCGGGGGGTGCGGAGGCACGATCCACTCGCGCGGCGAGGGGCGTTCGACGTGCACCCCTCGGTGGGCGAGGCACTCGATCGTCATGTCGATGTGCGGAAGGCTCGGCAGTCGGGACCCCGAGTGGATGAGGTGCAGCCCCGTATCGAACCGGGGGGCGGCCAGCAGCATGCCCGAGACGAATTGGCTCGACGCGCTCGCGTCGATGACGACCTCGCCGCCGCGGATGTGCCCGCGGCCGCGGACCAGGAAGGGCAGGGCCCACCGCCCTTCGTCGTCGACGTCGACACCGACGTCGCGCAGCGCCGTGATCATGGCGCCCATGGGGCGGTGCAGCGCGCTCTCGTGCGCCGTGAGGGTGACATCGCCGTCCGCGAGCCCCGCGATCCCGGCGATGAACCTCATGACGGTTCCGGCCTGGCCGCAGTCGATCGTCGCACCTCGCAGCCCGGACGACGCGGCGCCGACCGAGCCTGACCCGCTCGGGGGAGTGACCAGGAGGTCGGGACCGAAGAGGCTGTCGCCGTCCACCGACTCGATCTGCACGCCCAGGCCGGTGAGAGCCGCGACCATGCGCACTGAATCGTCGGAGTGCAGCGGCGCGTGGATAGTGCTCGGGCCGTCCGCGATCGCCGCGAGGATCAGTTCTCGATTGGTCAGCGACTTGGACCCCGGGACCGCAAGACGCGCGGCGAGGCCGCCCTCCGCGCGTGGGGCCGGCCAGCCTGGCTGTGCAGAACCGGTCCGGGGGGAATATTCGTCGCCGCTCATCGGTTTCTAGCCTAACGAGGGACGGAAGGAGCCCGATGACGATCGCTGTAGCGCCGGACGTAGACTGGCGCGTGATGACTGATCAGGCAGACACGCGCGCGCAGTTCGAAGAGCAGGCTCTGCCGTTCATGGACCAGCTGTACGCCGCCGCGATGCGGATGACGCGCAATCCCGCGGATGCCGCCGACCTCGTCCAGGAGACGTTCGTCAAGGCATACGCGTCGTGGTCGAGCTTCACGCAGGGCACGAACCTGAAGGCGTGGCTGTACCGCATCCTCACGAACGCGTACATCAACACGTACCGCAAGAAGCAGCGGGAGCCCTACCAAAGCGCCATCGAGGACCTCGAGGATTGGCAGCTCGGCGGAGCCGAGTCGACGACCTCCACGCGGACGCGTTCGGCCGAGGCGGAGGCGATCGACCACATGCCGGCATCCGTCGTGAAGGACGCGCTGCAGTCGATTCCCGAGGATTTCCGGCTGGCGGTGTACCTCGCCGACGTCGAGGGCTTTGCGTACCAGGAGATCGCCGACATCATGAAGACCCCCATCGGCACCGTGATGAGTCGCCTGCACCGTGGCAGGCGGATGCTGCGGGAGCTGCTGGCCGAATATGCGACCGAGCGCGGGATCTCGGTCGCCCCGAGGAGTGCGACATGACCGATTGCGGCTGCGCAAAAGCCACGCGGGACTTGGAGGAGTACCTGCGCAACGAGGTGTGCAAGACCGAGCACGCCGACATCCGCGAGCATCTGGAGCATTGCCCCGCGTGCCGCGAGGAGGCGCTGGTGGCGACCACGCTCACCGAAGCGGTGGCGCGCGCGTGCAAGGAGACGGCGCCCGAGGAGTTGCGCGACCAGGTCATGGCGAAGCTGCGCGCCGTGCAAGCCGTCCACGACACGGAGCTTGCCACCAAGTCGTCGCCCTCGACCTAGCGCACCCTACGGGACGGAGCCGGGGGAAGGCGCGAACACGCGAAGCGCCCGCGGGACCACATCGATCGTCACCGGGAGCGGCCCGATCGGGTCGCCGTCCGCGTATGCCGTGACGCCGGTAGCCCGCAGGGTCACCCGCCTCGCTCGGTGCATGCCGACCTCTGGGACGTTGCCGTGAGTGCCCCGGTACACCCGGGGGAGAAGGCGGAGGAACCGTGCTCGCCGGGTGGGGCGAACGAGCACGACATCGAGCTCCCCGTCCGCGGGATCGGCCCCCGGGGCGATGCGCACGCCGCCACCGTAGCTCGTTCCGTTGGCCACCGCGGCCATCAGAAGCGGTCCATCGAACCGTGTGAGCGTGCCGTCGGCATCCGTCAGCTCCACCTCGTAGGCGATGCGTCGCAGCGCCACGAGCTCGCGCAGGATCGCGATCGTGTACCGGGAGGACCCGCGTGGCCACCGCATCCGGTTGGCGCGATCGTTGACCCGCGAGTCGAACCCGCTCGCGAGGACGGAAGCGAAGAACACGGGGGGCTGCCCATCCCGTCGGACACGGGCAAGGTCGATATCCCGAGTCTGGCCCCCGGCGATGGCGTCCGCGGCGTCGTCGGCGCGCAGTTCGCGTAATCCCAGCATCTCGGCGATGTCGTTTCCCGTCCCTGCGGGGATGATGCCCAGCGGCGTCCCCGTCTGCGCCAGCACCTGCAGAGCCAGGGCCACGGTGCCGTCCCCGCCCGCGACGGCCACGGCATCCGTTCCATAGCGCACGGCCTCGCGAAGCAGCGTCGTCGACTCCGCAGCGCTCCCGCCACTGATCAGGGTCGTGCGGATGCCGTGCTCACGCAGCCGATTCGCCGCCCTGGTTGCTATCGCGCTGCCCGTCCCGGCTCGGGCCGCCGGGTTGACCAGTACGGTGACGTTCAGAGAGTGAGCGCCTTCTGGATGATCTCTGCCTGCTCTGCCGCGTGGACCTTGGGGGATCCGGTCGCCGTCGATGCGGCGGCCGCCCGCGACACGCGGCTGATCGTTCGCCCGTGGAGGTGCTTGACGACCTCCAGAGCGATGAACGGCCACGCGCCCTGGTTCTCGGGCTCATCCTGTACCCACACCAGCTCGGCATGGGGATACTCGTCGATGACGCGGTTGAGCTCGTCGACAGGTGCCGGATAGAACTGCTCCATCCGCACCAGCGCGATCTCGGGGTTCGGGTTCTTCTCGAGCTCGGACTTCAGATCCCAGTGGATCTTGCCCGCGTGCAGGAGGACGCGCTTGACCGCGCTCTTGTCGATCCCGCGGTCATCGTCGAGCACCGGCTGGAACCGGCCGCTCACGAAGTCCTCCACAGAACTCGTCGCGCCGCGCAGGCGCAGCATCGCCTTCGGCGTGAAGACGATGAGCGGGCGTCGGGGACGTGCGTAGGCCTGCCGGCGCAGCAGATGGAAGTAGGAAGCGGGCGTCGACGGCCGCGCAACTGTCATGTTGTCCTGGGCGCACATCTGCAGGTACCGCTCGATGCGCGCCGAGGAGTGATCGGGCCCCTGACCCTCATAGCCGTGGGGCAGCAACAGCACCACGCTCGATTGCTGTCCCCACTTCTGGTCGGCGGACGAGATGAACTCGTCGATCACGGACTGGGCACCATTGGCGAAGTCGCCGAACTGGGCTTCCCAGAGCACGAGGGTGTCGGACCGCTCGACCGAGTAACCGTATTCGAAAGCCATGGCCGCGTACTCGCTGAGCAGCGAATCGTAGATCCAGAAGCGCCCCTGGGACTGCGACAGGTTCACCAACGGGAGCCATTCCTGCCCGTTCGCGCGGTCATGGAACACGGCATGGCGCTGCACGAACGTGCCCCGTCGCGAGTCCTGCCCGACCATCCGCACGTTGGTCCCCTCCACGAGGAGGGAGCCGAACGCGAGCAGCTCGCCGAACGCCCAGTCGATGGCACCGTTGCGGCTCATGTCCTGTCGCTTGTCCAGCAGCTGCTGCAACTTCTGGTGCACCGTGAAGCCGTCAGGCTTGTTGACGAAGGCGTCTCCGATGAGCTGGACGACATCGCGCGACACACCCGTCGTCTCGGGCTCCCCGATCGTGTCGATCGGGCCGGTCGCCGGCGCGCTCGCGACCTGCGTCGATCCGGTCTCGGCGGCGTGCGTTTCGGCGAACGCCTGCTCCAGGCGATCCTGGAAGTCCTTCTTGGCCTGTTCGTACTGTTCTTCTGTGATGTCACCGCGACCGACGAGGGACTCGGTGTACAGACGTCGCACGGAACGCTTCGCCTCGATGAGGTTGGTCATCAGCGGCTGCGTCATCGAGGGGTCATCACCCTCGTTGTGGCCGCGGCGGCGATACACGACGAGGTCGATGACGACGTCGCGATGGAACCGCTCACGATAGGCGAAAGCCACCTGAGCCACGCGGACGACCGCTTCGGGGTCGTCGCCGTTCACGTGGAGGATCGGAGCCTGGATCGTCTTGGCGACGTCGGTGGCGTAGACCGACGTGCGCGCGTCCTGCGGCAGCGTCGTGAACCCGACCTGGTTGTTGACCACGACGTGAACCGTGCCGCCCGTTCGATACGCCCGCAACTGCGACATCTGAAGGGTCTCGACCACGACGCCCTGGCCGGCGAACGCGGCGTCGCCGTGGATCAGGATCGGCAGCCAGGAGAACGATCCGAGCGGCAGACGATCCTGCTTGGCGCGCGTGATGCCCTCGAGCACACCGTCGACGGTTTCGAGGTGCGACGGGTTCGCCGCAAGGTACACCGGGAGCTCTTCCCCGCCCTCGGCGACGAACGTTCCCTCGGTGCCCAGGTGGTACTTCACGTCGCCGGAGCCGCGCTTGGAGCCGATGGCGACGCGCCCTTCGAACTCTCGGAACACCTGCCCATAGGTCTTGCCGGCGACGTTCGTCAGGACGTTCAGTCGCCCGCGGTGCGCCATACCGATCGTGGCGCCGTCGAGTCCCGACTCAGCCGCGCCCTGGAGGATTTCGTCCAGCAGCGGGATGAGGGACTCGCCGCCTTCCAGACTGAATCGCTTCTGCCCGACGTACTTGGTCTGCAGGAACGTCTCGAAGGCCTCGGCTTCGTTGAGCTTGCTCAGGATGCGCAGCTGCTCGTCATGGCCGGGCTTGGTGTACTTGACCTCGAGGTTCTGCTGGAACCACGCGCGCTGCTCGGGATCCTGGATGTGCATGTACTCGATGCCGATCGTGCGGCAGTACGAGTCGCGCAGCACGCCGAGGACCTCGCGCAGCTTCATGGTGCGCTTCCCGCCGAAACCGTTCGTGACGAACTCGCGGTCCAGGTCCCAGAAGGTCAGACCGTGCGACTCGATCTCGAGGTCCGGGTGCGTGCGCTGCTTGTACTCGAGGGGGTCGATGTCGGCCATCAGGTGGCCGCGGACGCGGTAGCTGTTGATCAGCTCCTGCACACGAGCGGTCTTGTCGATCCGCTCCGCGACGTCGACGTTGATGTCGGAGTTCCAGCGGATGGGAGCGTAGGGGATCCGCAGCTCGGCGAAGATGTCCTCGTAGAAGCGGCGCTCACCGATCAGCAGCTCGTGGACCTTCTTGAGGAACTCGCCGGAGCCGGCACCCTGAATGACACGGTGGTCGTAGGTGCTCGTGAGGGTGATGGTCTTGCCGATCGCGAGCTCGTTGAGGGTCTTCTCGCTCGCGCCCTGGAACTCCGCGGGATACTCCAGCGCACCGGCGCCGACGATGCAGCCCTGGCCCTTCATGAGGCGCGGGACCGAGTGCACCGTACCGATCCCGCCCGGGTTGGTCAGCGAGATCGTCGTGTTCTGGAAGTCGGCCGCGGTGAGCTTGTTCTTGCGGGCGCGCGAGACGAGGTCCTCGTAAGCCGCCAGGTATTCGGCGAAGGTGAGGGTGTCGGCGTGCTTGATGCTCGGCACGAGCAGCGCCCGTGTGCCATCGGGCTTGGGCAGATCGATCGCGATTCCCAGGTTCACGTGCGCCGGAGCGACCACCGAGGGCTTTCCGTCGATCTCGGCGTAGAAGACGTTCTGGCTCGGGAATTCCGTCAGTGCCCGGATGATGGCCCAGCCGATCAGGTGCGTGAAGCTGACCTTGCCGCCGCGAGTGCGGGCCATGTGGTTGTTGATCACGATCCGGTTGTCGATCATGAGCTTGGCCGGGACGGTGCGGACGCTCGTCGCGGTCGGGACGGTGAGCGACTCGTCCATGTTCGCCGCGAGGGTCTTGGGCATCCCCTTGAGGACGGTGACCTTGTCTTCCGACGGCGCCTCGTTGGAGGTCGGACGCGTCGTGTCCGGCGCCTGAGCCGGGATCGGCTGCGCGGAGGCAGGACGCGCGGTCGTGCGCGCGACGGGCTGGGAGCCGATGACCGGGAGGGGGGCGGTGACGGGGTGCGCGTCGCTGGTCTGCGGCTTCGCGTCCGTGCCGCCATCCGTCGACGATGTCTTCGCAGCGCCGTCGGATGCCGCGTCGGTGTCGGATGCCGAGTGGTAGGCCTCGAGAACCGGCCACCACGCCTTGTCTACGGAGTTGCGGTCCTTGCGGAATTGCTCGTAGAGCTCTTCCACGAGCCACTCGTTAGCCCCGAACTCGCTTTCGTTCGACACTCCGACGCCGGTCACCTGACTCGACACGTTAGATCGCCCGCTTTCGTCACGATTGTCGTCGCGGATCATCGTCCTCGCGCCCGCGCCATTCAACATCCCAGCGTAGTCCGTCCCGGTGCCCCGGCAGGCCATCCGGAGCCACACCCCCGCGGCGAATTCGTCACGATTTCGCTGACAGGAGCGACCGGTACGCTTGGCGCACATGGAGTTCTACGGTGAAACACCGGCTTTCGATCTGACGTATTCGGACGTCTTCCTCGTGCCCCATCGCTCGGGCGTGGGAAGCCGGCTGGAGGTCGATCTCTCCCCGCAGGATGGGACGGCGGCCACCGTGCCCCTCGTGTCGGCGAACATGAACTCCGTGACGGGCGCGCGTCTTGCCGCGACGCTCGCGCGCCGCGGCGGTCTGGGCGTCCTCCCGCAGGACCTGCCGTTGCAGGACCTCGACGCCGCGATCCGATGGGTCAAGGAGCAGCCGGTCGCGTGGGACACCCCGCTGGTGCTCCCGCCCGATGCCACCGTCGCTGAAGCGGCGACGCTGCTTCCCCCGACAGAGGGGTACGGCGTGATCGTCGCCGATTCCGCGGACCGCCTCATGATCGATGATGTGCGGGGCATCGTCTCCGCCATCCGGCTCGGCTCGGCTCTCCCGGATGCGCGACTGGGCGACCTCGCGCGAGGCAGGCCCGCGTCGATCGATGCAGATGACATCGAATCCGCCCGGCACGCGTTCGATGTGATCGTCGCCGCCGAGGCCGAGATCGTCTGCGTCATCCATCACGGACTGGTGGTCGGCACGCTGTCGCGCCGCAGCGCGCTGCGTGCCACGCTCTACCAGCCGGCCGTTGACCGGGACGGACGCTTGATCGTGGCTGCCGCGGTCGGGATCAACGGCGACGTCGCGGGCAAGGCGAGAGCTCTCGTGGCGGCAGGCGTCGACGTGCTCGTGCTCGACACCGCCCACGGGCACCAGGAGGGGATGCTGGAGGCTCTGCGCACCGTGTCGGCGCTCGATCTACGGGTACCGCTCGTGGCCGGCAACGTGGTCACGAGCGCCGGTGTCGACGACCTCGTCGCCGCCGGAGCCGACATCATCAAGGTCGGTGTCGGGCCCGGGGCGATGTGCACGACGCGGATGATGACCGCCGTCGGCCGTCCCCAATTCTCTGCCGTCCACGAGACGGCGCTGGCCGCGCGCGCAGCGGGCGCCCACGTGTGGGCAGACGGTGGCGTGCGCTACCCCCGCGACGTGGCGTTGGCGCTCGCGGCAGGTGCGGCATCCGTCATGATCGGCTCCTGGTTCGCGGGAACGATCGAGGCTCCCGGCTCCCTCCAGCGCGACTCCGCCGGCCGCCTGTACAAGGAATCGTGGGGGATGGCCTCCACAAAGGCCGTACAGGCTCGTTTCGGTCGCCTCGACGCCTACGAGCGCGCCCGGAAGGAACTGTTCGCGGAGGGGATCTCGTCCTCGAAGATCTACCTCGACCCGCAGCGGCCAGGCCTTGAGGACCTCATCGACATGATCACCTCCGGCGTTCGGTCCTCGTTCACCTACGCCGGCGCCGCATCGGTCCCCGAGTTCCACGAGCGGGCGCTCGTCGGGCTGCAGTCGGCGGCCGGGTACGAGGAAGGCAAGGCGCTGCCCGTCAGCTGGTGACCGGGTCCCCGCGGGGCTCCAGCTGTCGGCGGATGAGGACCGCGCGCGGCAGCGCCCGACAGGCGGCCGGTCGGGCTGCAGAGGGTAGACTCGACGCACGATGGACGACCCTCCGAGTTGCCGACGATCGCCCCACCGACCCGAACCCCCGACCGGGGGTGATGCGTGATGGAACTCCTCATGCTGGGGGTGGGGCTCCTGCTCACCGTCGGGACCGGACTGTTCGTGGCCAGCGAGTTCGCTCTCGTCAACCTCGACCGCGCCGATCTGGAGGCGCGTCGTGCTGCGGGCGAGACGCGGCTGTCGCTTACGATCAGCGCGCTCAAGATCACCTCGACTCACCTCTCGAGCGCGCAACTGGGCATCACACTCACGACACTGCTCACCGGGTACACGATGGAACCGGCGATCTCGAGTCTCCTGCGTCCCGTCTTCGTCGGGTGGGGCTGGCCGGATGCCGTCATCAGCCCGCTCGCCGCGATCATCGGGGTCGCCATCGCGACGATCTTCTCGATGGTGATCGGCGAACTCGTCCCCAAGAATTTCGCTCTCGCCGTCCCGCGCCAGACCGCGAAGCTCGTCGTACCCTTCCAGGTCGCCTTCACGACGGTCTTCCGGCCGGCGATCGTCCTGCTCAACGGCAGCGCGAACGCCTTCCTTCGCGCTGTGGGCATCGAACCGAAGGAGGAGCTGTCGGGTGCGCGCTCAGCCGAGGAGCTGTCGAGCCTCGTGCGCCGCTCCGCCAGTGCGGGAGTCCTGGAGCAGGACACTGCCTCGCTGCTCGACCGTTCGCTGACCTTCGCGCGCCTCACGGCGGCGGATGTCATGACACCGCGCCCGAGCGTCCATGCGCTCGCGGCCGATGATTCGGTCGAGGACGTCATCCAGCTCGCTCGATCGACCGGTCACAGCCGCTTCCCGGTCTACGAGGAGTCGATGGACGACATCGTCGGCATCGCACACCTGAAGGCTGCCGTGGGCGTGCCGCGCGGCAAGCGGGGCAGTGTGCCGGTCGGCGCGATCGCCACTGAGCCGCTTCGCGTTCCCGAAGCCGTGCACCTGGATGCGCTTCTGGCGGAACTGCGCTCTCGCGGGTACCAGATGGCGATCGTCGTCGACGAGTACGGCGGAACGGCGGGGGTTGTCACCCTGGAGGACCTCGTGGAGGAGATCGTCGGCGAGGTGCTCGACGAGCACGACCGGCGTCGCACGGACATCGTCCGGATCGATCGCGACGTGGTCTTCCCCGGTGAGCTCCGGCCTGACGAGGTGCTCGACAGGGTCGGCATCCGCATCCCGGTAGGGGATGTCTACGACACCGTCGGCGGCTACCTCATGAGTGAGCTCGAACGCATCCCCGTGGTCGGCGATGCGGTAGCCCTTCCCGAGGGCACGCTCTCGGTCGAGCGGATGGCAGGGCGGCGCGTCGACCGGGTCCGGTTCGTGCCCGTGGCCATCCCCGGCGCGGATGCCGACGAGGAGGTGTCCGGATGAGCGACTGGGCAGGCATCGCATGGCTCGTCGTGCTGTTGGTGGCGAACGCGTTCTTCGTCGGCGCGGAGTTCGCCGTCATCTCCGCGCGCCGATCCCAGATCGAGCCGCTCGCCGAGCGCGGCTCCCGAGCCGCGAAGACGTCGCTGTATGCCATGGAGCACGCGACGCTCATGCTGGCGACCTCACAGCTGGGGATCACGATCTGTTCGCTCCTGATCCTGAACGTCTCGGAGCCGGCGATCCATCACCTTCTGGCGGTGCCGCTGGAGCTGACGGGGCTCAGCTATGCCGCCGTCGATGTCATCGCGTTCGTGATCGCCCTGGTCATCGTCTCGTACCTGCACGTCGTCTTCGGTGAGATGGTTCCGAAGAACCTGGCCTTCTCGGTGCCCGATCGTGCCGTGCTGATGCTCGCGCCCCCTCTGGTCTGGGTGTCGAAGGTGTTCCATCCGGTCATCGTGACGCTGAACTGGATCGCCAATCACATCGTGCGCCTGTTCCGCGTGGAGCCAAAGAACGAGGCGACCTCGACGTACACGCTCGAGGAAGTCGCCACGATCGTCGCGCAATCGCGGATGGAAGGCGTGCTCGAAGACACCGCGGGAACCGTCGCCGCGGTTGTCGAGTTCACCGAGAAGAAGGCGCGCGATATCGCGGTCCCGCTTGCCGACCTGCTGACGCTGCCGCAGAACACCACGCCGAAGCAGATCGAACGGGCCGTCGCGAAGAACGGCTTCTCGCGCTACGTGATCGTCGATCCGGCAGGCGCGCCGCTCGGGTACGTACACCTGAAGGACATCCTGCGCGCCGCCGAGGGACAGGATGCCGCCACCGATGTCCTGCGTCCGATCGATCCGGCCCGCATCCACCACATGGTTCCCGTGACCGAGAACACGGACCTGGAGGACGCCCTCGCGCTGATGCGCGAGGAGGGCCGTCACCTCGCCCAGGTGCGCGATGCCAGCGGTGCGGTGACGGGCGTGCTGTTCCTCGAAGATGTCATCGAGGAGCTCGTCGGCGAAGTGCAGGATGCGACGCGCCGTGGCTGGAGGCTCGAACGGTAGCGATCGAGCGGGTCAGCTCGCGCGCCTGATGCGGGCCCGCTCGTACTGCGGGGGCCAGTAGTCGATCTCGGCGCCGAGTTCGGTTGCGGCACGCAACGCGAAGTGCGGGTCCCGCAGCCACTCGCGGCCCGCCATCACGGCATCCGCTGCACCCGACCGGAGGACCTCCTCGGCCTGCGTGCCGGTCGTGATCAGACCGACAGCTGCCACCGGCACTCCCGCCTTCTCCCGCACCTCGCGGGCGAAGGGGACCTGGTACCCGGGCCCCACGACGAGGCGCTGGTGCGCGACCAGGCCGCCGCTGGAGATGTCGACGAAGACCGCGCCGCGTTCGGCAGCCCACGCGGCGACCGTCGTCGTGTCGGCGAGGTCCCAGCCCCCGTCCGCCCAATCGGTTGCCGAGAACCGCACCATCACGGCGGTCGCCGGTGCGGCCGCGCGGACCGCGTCCAGCACCTCCAACAGAAGGCGCGCCCGGTTGGCCAGCGACCCGCCGTACTCGTCGGTGCGCTGGTTGGACAGCGGCGAGAGGAACTCGTGCAGGAGGTACCCGTGCGCGGCGTGCACCTCGAGGACATCGAACCCCGCGTCGACGCTGCGGCGCGCAGCCGCGCCGAAGTCGGCGATGACCTTCGCGATGCCGTCGGTGTCCAACTGCTGGGGCGTCGCGTAGCCGTCGTAGGCGACCGGGGAGGGGGCCAGCGCCTGCCATCCGCCTGCGGCATCAGGGACCGTTCCTGTGCCCGCCGTCAACGGAGACCACGTCGACGCCTTGCGTCCGGCGTGCGCTAGCTGGATAGCGGCGAGGGCGCCTCGCGCGCGAATCTCGGCAGCGATCGGCCGCCAGGCATCGCGTTGCGCGTCGTTCCAGATGCCCGTGTCGTCCGGACTGATCCGACCCTCCGGGCTCACCGCCGTCGCCTCCGTCATGACCAGCCCTGCCCCGCCCGTCGCGAATGCGGCCAGGTGCGTCAGATGCCACGTGTTGGGCATCCCGTCGGTGGCGCTGTACTGACACATCGGCGCGACCCACAGGCGGTTTCGCGCTCGCGACGAACCGATCTCGACGGGGGTGAACAGCAGACTCATCGACTCTCCAGAGGTAGGGTGGCTCGCATGACCCGGTCATGGTCGGCGGATGACGCGCAACGCGTCCTCGGTAGGCCAACCGTGGATGACGACAAGTATTCCCGCGGAGTCGTGGGCATGCGGACGGGATCGCGTCAGTTCCCCGGGGCCGCCGTGCTCGGCGTCGAGGGTGCGTGGCGCACGGGGGTCGGCATGGTGCGCTACGTGGGCCCCGACCGACCGGCCCGGTTCGTGCTCGCGCGGCGTCCGGAGACGGTGACGGTCGCTGGTCGCGCACACACGTGGGTTCTCGGCTCGGGGACGAATGCCCAGGAGCGCACGGATGCCGAGTCCGACGCGCTGCGCGCGATCCTGGGCGGAACGGACCCCGTCGTGGTCGACGCCGGGGCTCTCGACCTTGCAGCATCGGCGACGGCGCCGGTCGTGGTGACCCCGCATGCCGGCGAGCACGCGCGACTGCGCGAGACCCTCGGCCTGGACCCGACGACGGCGAGGAATCCGTCGAGTGCGGCAGAGACCGCGGCCGCACTCGACGCTGTGGTGCTTCTCAAGGGGGCGCTCACGGTGATCGCGGCACCGGACGGGTGGGAGTGTCACATCGAGGCGCCGACCTCCTGGCTGGCGACCGCGGGCACCGGCGATGTGCTCGCGGGGGTGCTCGGCGCGGTGACGGCTGGTGCGGCTGCCAGAGCAGCATCCGTGTCGCTGGCCGAATGCGCGGCAACAGCGGTGTGGCTGCACGGTCACGCCGCACAGCTGGCCTCGAGCGCCGTCGGCGGTGGTCCGATCACGGCGCTCGATGTCGCAGAGCACCTGCCCATCGTCGTCGGTCGCCTGCTCGGCGCGGCGTGAGTCGCCGCGCCGGCGCCTGTCGGGTCGTGCTCATCCGATCGTGATCGGGCGGCCCATGCGGCGTCCGTAGGATGGTCGAGTGACGCGTCGGGGTTGGTTGTGGGTGGCGTTCGCCCTGGTTCATGGGTTCGTTGCGGTCATGGGGTACGTGCTGCCGCATGGACCGATGGGCGATGTCTATCTGGTCTATGAGCCGTGGTCGGGCTGCGCGCTCGGGTTCGCCGAGTACTGCGGCGCGTCCGGACGGGAGATCGTCGGGATCACCGAGTCATGGGTGTACCCGGCGCTGGCTCTCGTCCCGATGCTCGCTGCATGGCTGTTCGAGGGGCTCGTGTCGTACACGCCCGCCTGGGCGATCCTGGTCACGCTCGTGGATGCCGTCGCGTTCGCCGTCCTCATCGGCAACGGTCGCTCGCGCGGACGGGCGGTGGCCGCGGGCTTCTGGCTCCTGTTCATGCTCCTGCTCGGTCCCGTCGGGATCTACCGGCTCGAGGGGATCACCGTGCCCCTCGCGATCATGGGATGCCTGTGGCTCGTGCGACGCCCGTGGCTCGCCTCGATGCTGCTGGCGGCGGCGACATGGATCAAGGTGTGGCCGGCGGCGGTGCTGGCCGCCGCCGTGGTCGCACTGCGACGTCGCCTCGCGATCGTCGGCGGGGCGATCGTGGTCTCGGCGGCGACGATGGCCACCGTCGTTGCTCTCGGCGGTGGGCGATACCTGTTCGGGTTCATCACCGATCAGACCGGTCGGGGGCTGCAGATCGAAGCCCCGATCTCGGCCGTCTACCTGTGGTACTCGGCGCTGGACGTCTTCGGTTCGCAGGTCTACTACGACGCGGATCTGCTCACATTCCAGGTCACCGGCCCGGCCGTGAACGCCGTCATCGCCGTCATGACGCCGCTGCTGGCGGCATCCGTCCTGGCGCTCCTGCTCCTGGGGGTGTGGGCCGTGCGACGGGGCGCTCACGTCATCCGGGTGCTCCCGGCGCTCGGGTTCGCCCTCGTGCTCGCGCTGATCGTGGTCAACAAGGTCGGATCGCCGCAGTACATGACGTGGATCGTCGCTCCGCTCGTGCTGGGTCTGGTTCTGGATCGAGGAACCTGGATTCGCCCCGCCGCGTTCGCGGCCGGTACCGCGTTGCTCACGCAGATCGTGTACCCGATCTTCTACAACTTCCTCATGACCGACCATCCCGCGTGGGGTGTTGTGGCCGTGCTCACGGTCCGAAACCTCGCGCTGGTGGTTCTGTTCGCGTGGTCTGTCCTCCACCTCGTCCGGGTCGCCGTGGATGCCCCGGCCAGGCGGTCCGGACAGCGCGCGACGTCGCCGAGGTCCGCGCCATCCGTCATCGAAAGGACATCATCATGATCGTCGCCTTCTCCGTTGCGCCCAGCGGCACCGGCCGTGCTGACGGGTCGGTCCACGACGCGGTCGCCGCCGCCGTCCGGATCGTCAGAGAGTCGGGCCTGCCCCACCGCACCACCTCGATGTTCACCGAGATCGAGGGCGAGTGGGACGAGGTGTTCGCCGTCGTGAAGGCCGCGACCGAGGCGGTCGGCGCGTTCGGTTCGCGGGTCTCGCTCGTCCTCAAGGCCGACATCCGGCCGGGGTACACCGGTGAACTCGACGGCAAACTCGAGAGGCTCGAAGCCGCGATCGACGCCGACGACTGACCGCGTCGACTGCGTCAGTCGGCCAGCAGCCGGCGAAGCTGAGCGCTGACGGCAGCGGTTTCGATGAGAAACCCGTCGTGCCCGAAATCGCTCGCGATGATCGCGGCCCGGTCGCCGTCGAGACTCGTACGGATGCCGCGTGCAATGCGGTGCTGCCCGTCGACCGGGAAGAGCCTGTCGCTGTCGATCCCGACGATCAGCGCCGTCGCTTTCACCCGCGCCAGGGCTTCTTCGATTCCGCCGCGGCCCCGACCGACATCGTGGGAGTTCATCGCTTCGACCAGCGTGATGTAGCTGTTCGCGTCGAACCGACGCGTGAAGCGGTTGCCGTGGAAGTCGAGATAGGACTCGACCGCGAACCGGCCGCCGCTGCCCAGCGGACTCACCTCGGACTGCCACGAACGCTGGAATCGTTGATTGAGCTCCGTGGGGGAGCGGTAGTTCAGCAGTGCCATCCGCCGCGCGAGAGCGAGGCCGCGGTGTGGACCGTCGCCGTCGGCGGCGTCATAGTACTCGCCCCCCTGGAACCGGGGATCGACCCGGATCGCATCGAGCTGGACGGAGTTGAGAGCGATCTGGTCCGCCGTGTTCGCCGGGGGAGCCGACAGCACCGCGACGCGTGCGAGACGGTCGGGGTACTCGACCGCCCACTCGAGCGCGTGCATCCCGCCCATGGACCCCCCGATGACGGCGGCCCAGACATCGATCCCGAGCGCGTCGGCGAGTTGACGCTGCGCGCGCACCTGATCGCGGATGGTGAGGTACGGGAACCGCGCCGCCCATTCGTACCCGTCCGGTGCGATGGTTGCCGGACCCGTGGAGCCCTGGCATCCGCCGAGCATGTTGGGGGCGACGACGAACCACCGGTCTGTATCGATGGCGTTGCCGGGTCCGACGATCCCGTCCCACCAGCCGTCGGTCGGATGCCCCGGGCCGGCGGGACCGCGCACGTGGGAGTCCCCGGTGAGCGCATGAAGGATGAGGATGGCGTTGTCGCGTGCGGGCGACAGGTCGCCCCAGGTTTCGAACGCGAGGCGGTACGCGGGAAGCTCGGCACCCCCCTCGGTGCGGAAGGCCCCGAACGAGGCGAATCGGCGGTCGCCGGGGGGATCGCCGTCGCGCCACGCGCCTGTCGCAGGAGGACGTCCGAGCAGCAGGCGCGCGTCGGCTTCCGTCACGGGAGCCGAGGGCACCGTGTCTTCCGAGGTCTGCCAGTCCACTTGGTAACGTCATCTCTCACTCAGGAAGGCTTGGACTGCCAACGCTAGCGCGGACGCGGTGCCCCCACGCGATCTGTTACGGGCGGCGGGTCCGGGCGACACGGCTCACGGGCCCGTATGGCGCGTCAGAATGGGGCCATGGCCCGTTTTCTTCTCATCGCCGGATCCAGCGACATCGGGCGCGCCACGACGGCGCTGCTCGAGCAGCAGGGACACGAGGTGGTGCGCACCGCGAGAGGCACCGACATCATCCACCCCGACGTCGTGCTCGACGCGACGGACTTCGACGCTGTCGATCGCGTGTTCGCTGAGCGAGGTCCGTTCGACGGGGTTGCGGTGTTCGCGGGGTCGCTGCTGCTCAAGCCGGCCCATCTGACGTCCCGGGACGCGTACGACGAGGTCATCGCGGCGTCGTTGACGACGGCCTTTGCCGCGGTGCGAGCGGCGGGTCGGCACATGCGCTCCGGTGGCGCCGTCGTGCTGCTTTCGTCGGCGGCGGCCATGGACGGCTACGCCAACCACGAGGCTATCGCTGCGGCCAAGGCGGGAGTCATCGGGCTCACGTTGTCGGCAGCAGCGACCTACGCGACCCAGAACCTTCGAGTCAATGCCATTGCGCCTGGGCTCGTGGAGACCCGGCTCACCGCCGCCCTGACCGGCAGCGAGCAGGCGCGGGCAGCATCCGACGCGATGCACGCGCTGCCGCGGCTCGGGCGACCCGAGGACGTCGGTCGCGCCGTGGCCTTCTTGCTGGACCCGGCCAACGAGTGGATCACCGGTCAGGTGCTCGCCGTCGATGGTGGGCTCTCCCGCGTCCGGCCGCGCCACCGAGTCACGCCGCGGTAGGAGAACCGCAACGGCCCGGTATCCGTCCACAGGGGACGGACACCGGGCCGAGACTGCGCGGGTGCGATCAGGCGTTCGCTGCGGCGCCGACGTTGCGGGCTGCCGCGAGGGCCTGAGCGAGATCAGCCTTCAGATCGTCGATGTTCTCGAGGCCCACCGAGAGGCGCACGAGGCCCGGCGTCACGCCGGCCGTGAGCTGCTGCTCGGGGGTGAGCTGCGAGTGCGTCGTCGAGGCGGGGTGGATGACGAGGGAGCGCACATCGCCGATGTTGGCGAGGTGGCTGAACAGCGTCAGCGAGTCGACGAACGCACGGCCGGCGTCCACACCGCCCTTGAGCTCGAACGAGAGCACGGCGCCGACACCCTTCGGAGCGTACGTGTTGGCGGCGGCATACCACGGGGAGGTGGGCAGACCCGAGTAGTTCACGCTCGCGACGTCGTCCTGGTTCTCGAGCCACTCGGCGATCTCCTGCGCGTTCTGCACGTGACGCTCGATGCGCAGCGACAGCGTCTCGATGCCCTGGAGGAGCAGCCACGCGTTGATCGGTGAGATCGCCGATCCGAGGTCGCGAAGCAGCTGGACGCGCGCCTTGATGATGTAGGCCAGACCGTCACCGACCGCTGTCGTGTACGAGGCGCCGTGGTACGAGGGGTCCGGCTCGGTCAGGCCCGGGAACTTCTCGACGTTCTGCGACCAGGCGAACTTGCCACCGTCGACGATGATGCCGCCGATCGTCGTGCCGTGACCGCCGAGGAACTTCGTGGCCGAGTGGATGACGATGTCGGCGCCGTGCTCGAGCGGACGGATGAGGAACGGGGTCGCGATCGTGTTGTCGACGATGAGCGGAACACCGTTCTCGTGAGCGACGTTCGCGACGGAACGGATGTCGAGGACGTTGATCTTCGGGTTTCCGATCGTCTCGGCGAAGAAGAGCTTCGTGTTGGGGCGAACGGCGCGACGCCACTCCTCGGGGTCGTCCTGGTTCTCGACGAACGTGGTCTCGATGCCGAGCTTGGCGAGCGTGTACTTGAAGAGGTTGTAGGTGCCGCCGTAGATCGAGCTCGACGAGACGATGTGGTCGCCTGCCTGCGCGATGTTGAGCACCGCGAAGGTCTCGGCGGCCTGGCCCGACGACACGAGCAGCGCGCCGGTGCCGCCTTCGAGCGCAGCGACGCGCTGCTCGACGACATCCTGCGTGGGGTTCTGGATGCGGGTGTAGATGTTGCCGAACTCGGCCAGCGCGAACAGGTTCGCGGCGTGATCGGCGTTGTCGAAGACGTAGGACGTCGTCTGGTAGATCGGCGTCGCACGCGACTTGGTGACGGGGTCGGGTGCTGCGCCCGAGTGGATCTGCTTGGTCTCGAACTGCCAGTTCTGGGCCTCGGACATGGTGTGCTCCTCGAGTCGTGGGGTCGGTCGGCGGGTCGACCGGCCACCACCGAGAGTACGAACACCGTGGAGGTGTCAACAACAAGGGGGAAATGTGACGTAACACTTCGACAGCTAGCGTGGAGGCATGACCAGACGCGCTGTCGTGACAGGAGCAAGCTCGGGAATCGGCGCCGCGACCGTGCGGCGACTCCGCTCCCGCGGGTGGGAAGTCGTGGGTGTCGCCCGACGCGCCGATCGCCTCGCGGAGCTTGAGCGCGAGACCGGCGCGGTGTCATTCGCGGCGGACCTCACCGCGGAGGCCGACACCGCGGCGCTCGCCCAGTTCCTGGCGGAGTCAGGGCCCGTGCACGCCGTTGCGCACGTTGCCGGCGGTGCCCGGGGGACCGACAGGGTCGAGGACGGCGACGCGGCGGACTGGCGCTGGATGTACGACGTGAACGTCCTGGCGGTGCAGCAGCTGACACGCGCTCTGCTGCCGCACCTGCGGTCGGCAGCGGCAACCGACGGTCATGCCGACCTGGTGTTCGTGACATCGACCGCGGCCCAGGCCGCGTACCCGGGGGGAGGCGGCTACAACGCCGCGAAAGCAGCCGAGTCGATGCTCGTGGGTGCCCTTCGTCTCGAACTCAATGGGGAGCCGTTGCGGGTCGTCGAGATCGCGCCGGGGATGGTCTACACCGAGGAGTTCACGCTGAACCGCGTCGGGGGCGACCGCGACCGTGCGGCGGCCGTCTACGAGGGCGTGCAGAACCCGCTCACCGCGGAGGACGTCGCCGATGTCATCGGGTACGCGCTCGAGGTGCCTGGCCACGTGAACCTCGACCTCGTCACGATGCGGCCTGTCGCCCAGTCCGCACAGCACCTGCTGGCGCGCGGTCCGCTGGTGCCCCGCATCCGGTAATCGAGCCCGCCGCGCTCCGCGGGCAGCCGGTATCGCCCCTCTGTGGTCGCTGCACGCGGATGCCCGTTGACGCCGGCCGGCGCTCAGGTGAGCGTGCCCGCGCTCCGGGTGGCGTCGAGCTGGCTGGTGCCGGTGTCTGCGAAGGCGACCTTGGGGACGAACAGGAGCAGAAGCGCGGCGAGGAAGCCGCCGCCGGCACAGATCGCCCAGACCGAGAGGTAGCCGCCGAGGGAGGCCGCCGTCTCACTCGCCACGGCACCGGCGCCTGCCGCGAGCAGCACCCCGAACACGGCCGACGCGAACGCTCCGCCCACGGTCTTGGTCGTGTTGGTCAACGCCGACGCGATGCCGGTCTGGCCGCGAGGCGCGGCGGCCGCCGCGGCCGCGGGGAGCGCTCCGACCAGGGCCCCCGAACCCAGGCCCGCGATCATCAGATTCATCAGCACCTGCCACAGCTCGAGGTGGAACGGCAGGAACAGGGTGTAGCCGACGCCGACGAGAAGGGACGCCCCGATCAGGATGAGACGGGGATTGGCTCGGCGGGAGAGCACCGCGAAGATGACCGCCCCGATGATCAGCGAGAGCAGGTACACGCCGATGATGTACGAGCGCTGCGACGTCGACAGCCCGAGCCCGTAGCCCAGGGCCGAGTCGGTGCCGGCGTACGTCGACAGCGGCCCTTGCGCCCCGAGCAGGCTGATCCCGACGAGGAACGCCGTGATCTGGATCGGCCACATCTCGGGGCGACGCAGCACACGGATGTCGATCGCGGGGTCCTGCTGGCGCAGTTCGAACCGCACGAACCAGACGAACACCAGGATGCCGGCGGCGATGAGCGCGACGACCCACCACCAGGCTCCGGCGCCCAGATCGAGCTGCGGGATCATCCGCATGTAGACCAGCGCGCCGGTCACGAGCAGCAGCCCCCAGGTCAGGAGCACGAAGCCCCAGGTGTCCAACCGCCGCCCCGGTGCCGGTTCCGACTCCGGGACCCCGAGCCAGATCACGCCGGCGACAAGGGTCACCGCGATGGCCGGGATCATCATCGTGACCGTGAGGTTGCCGCCCGTCGCCTCGAAGATGGCGCCGGCAGCGAGAGCACCGGCGATCGCGCCGGCCTGCAGACCGACCACGAGCAGCCCCGCCGCCCGCCGCGTCGAAGAGACGCCGCGGTTCTGGCGGCGCCCGCGTTCGAAAATCAGCGCGACCTCGAGAGGCAACCACACGACGTAGAACCCTTGGAGGGCCCATGCGAGAAGGAAGGTCCAGAAGTCACCGGCGAAGGCGAGCCACCAACTGGCGCCCGCGGTGATGATCGAGGAGATCAACAGGATCCGCTTGTGCCCGTACATGTCGCCGAGCTTGGCCAGGATCGGCACCACGATCGCCGACAGCAGCAACTGCGCCGCCTCGAACCAGTTGACATCCGAGTCGTGGATGTCGAGGTTGATGACGATGTCGCTGAAGAGCGGAACGTAATAGCCCTGGAGGATGCCGCTGACGACCTCGACCAGGATGAACCAGCCGATCAGCCCCGCAGTGATTCCCAGGCCCGTTCCGCGCAACCGGTCCAGGGCGGATGCGTCGGGCATGCCCGCGAGAATAGCACCGCGACCGGCCTAGTCTGGTGCGGGGGAACGGTGAGAGGAGATGCGGTGACGGACGAGCGTGAGACGCTGACCTGGCAGGGATTCGGGGAGGCGACGCGCGACCTGTCTCGTGCCATCGTCGCCGACGGTTTCGTGCCCGACGTCGTCGTCGCGGTGGCGCGGGGCGGTCTCCTCCCGGCCGGTGCGATCGCGTACGGCCTAGGGGTCAAGAACTGTGGCGCCATCAACGTCGAGTTCTACACCGGCATCGGCACGGTGCTTCCCGACCCTGAACTGCTGCCGCCCGAGCTGGACATGTCGTATCTCGACGGACGCCGGGTGCTCCTGGTCGACGACGTCGCCGACAGTGGCCGCACCCTCGATCTCGCGGTGCGCCTGTTGACGGAGCGGGGTGCGCTCGTGCGCAGTGTGGTCATCTACACGAAGCCCACGACGATCATCCGCCCGGACTGGTCGTGGAAGGACACCGCCCTGTGGATCGACTTCCCCTGGTCGTGGCAGGGATCTGTGCTCGACGAGGACATGGCGGCTGCCGGGGTGGGGTGACCCATGGCGATGTCCCTGCCTGAACTCGCCGAGGCCGGTCTGATCGATCCGGGATGGGCTCGTGCGCTGGCCCCCGTCTCGGATCGGATCGCTGGACTGGGCGATCGCCTCCGCGGCGAGGTCGCCGCCGGGCGCCGCTATCTTCCCTCGGGTGATCGGGTGCTGCGCGCCTTCGCCCGCCCGCTCGAGGAGGTCCGCATCCTCATCGTGGGGCAGGACCCGTATCCGACTCCCGGACACCCGATCGGGCTCTCGTTCGCTGTCGATGCCCACGTCCGGCCGCTGCCCCGGAGCCTCGCCAACATCTACCGCGAGCTGGAGGACGATCTCGGGATCGCTCCGGCGACGCACGGCGACCTGTCGGCGTGGAGCGACCAGGGCGTCATGCTGCTGAATCGGGTGCTGACGGTGACGCCGGGCGCGCCCGGCTCCCACCGCGGCTGGGGGTGGGAAGCCGTCACGGAGCATGCGATCCGCACTCTTGCGGCCCGCGAGCGGCCGCTCGTCGCGATTCTGTGGGGGCGGGATGCGGCGGGCCTCCGACCGCTGCTGGGCTCCGTGCCGATCATCGAGTCGCCGCATCCGTCGCCGCTGTCGGCCAGCCGTGGATTCTTCGGCTCGCGCCCGTTCTCCCGGGCCAATGCGTTGCTCCAGCAGCAGGGCGCTGCGCCGATCGACTGGCGCGTCGAGCGGTCGGCGTAGGCTGAACCCCATGCTGGAAGAGGAATACGAGAAGAAGCGGCGGCTTCCCTTCCATTTGCGGCGCCGACCCGAGCCCGAGGGGCCGTTCCGCTATGTGATCCGCCCCGCTGAGGAGCGGGATCTGCCCGACATCCGGGAGATCTACAACTACTACGTGCGCAATTCCGTCGTGACCTTCGACGAGAAGATCTGGTCGCACGCGCAGTGGCGCGAGAAGTACGCGTTCTTGCGCAAGCTCGACCTCCCCTTCCTGGTCGCGCAGTCACCCAACGGGCAGATCTTGGGGTACGCGCTTGTGCAGCCGTGGGCAGGGAAGTCCGCGTACCGCTACACGGTCGAGAATTCCATCTACCTGGGGCAGGCTGCGGCGGGCAAGGGGCTGGGCAGGGCTCTGCTGGAGGCGCTCATCGAGGCGTGCCGCCGGAAGGGCATCCGCGAGATCGTGGCTGTCATCAGCGACAAGGGCGCCGAAGCATCCGTCGCCCTCCACGAACGGTTGGGCTTCACCGAAGTCGGGCGCATGGGCCGCGTCGGTTTCAAGTTCGGCAGATGGCTCGGAACGATCTACCTGCAGAAATCGCTCAAGCCCGCCGGGAAGGGTTTGTTCCGTCGCGGTCCTCGCCCGGATCGGCCCGCGCGGTGATCGTGGGGATCGCGGCCAGGAGCGCGCGGGTGTAGTCCTCCCGGGGTGTGCGGAGCACGTCTGCGGTCGCCCCCCGCTCGACGACGCGTCCGTCCTTCATGACGATGACCCGGTCGCACAGGTGCTGGACGACCCCGATGTCGTGGGAGACCAGGATGATCGTCATGCCCTCATCGGCGCGGAGCCGCCCGAGCAGCTCGAGGATCTGAGCGCGAACGGTCACGTCGAGTGCCGAGAGCGGCTCGTCGCCGACGAGCAGCCGGGGACGGTGCACGATCGCACGGGCCAGCGCGATCCGTTGACGCTGGCCGCCCGAGAACTCGTGGGGGAATCGATCAGCCGCCGCGTCATCCAGGCCGACCTGCCGCAGAACCTCGCGCACCCGGCTGCGCCGGTCTCCTTCGATGCCCAGGGCCCACAGCGGCTCGCCGACGATGCGCCCGACGCTCATGCGCGGATCGAGCGAGGCGTAGGGATCCTGGAAGACGATGCCTGTCAGGTGTCGTAGCCAGCGCAGAGAGCGCGCGGATGCCGAGGCATCCACCGGCCGGCCGGCGATGCGGACCGTTCCGGATGTCGGCAGGTCCAGCCCCAGGAGCAGCCGGACGAGCGTCGACTTGCCCGAGCCCGACTCGCCGATCACCCCGAGCGCGTCCCCTTCATGCAGCGCGAGGTCGACGGCATCGAGGGCGGTGGTGTACCCCGCCCGCGCGAACAACCGGGTGGCGGGCACACGGTGCCGGCGGGTGAGAGCGGCAGCGCGAACGAGCTCGTCGCTCATGAGGAACTCCCACCGGATGGCTGGTCACCGCGCCAGAGCGTTGCGGTGGCATCGCGCAGGAGCCCCTGCGTGACCGCCGAACGGGGGGCGCTCAACAGGTGAGACACCGGGCCCGATTCGACGATGCGCCCGCGCTCGAGGACGAGGGCATGAGTCGCGACCTGCGCGAGGACGGCGAGGTCATGGGTGATGAACAGGAGTGACATCGCGTCGTCCGCGGTCAGGCCGCGCAGGAGCCTCAGGATCTCGGCCTGGATCGTCGCGTCCAGCGCTGTGGTCGGTTCGTCGGCGATGAGCAGTCGCGGTCGACAGGCCAGGGCCATCGCAATCGCGACCCGCTGGCGCTGGCCTCCCGACAACTGGTGCGGATATCGCCGGACGATGGTCTGCGGGTCGGGGAGAGCGACGCGGTCGGCTTCGGCGACAGCGCGTGCGCGGAGTTCGGCGCCGCGCACCCGTTGGTGGATCCGGATCGATTCCGCGATCTGGCGCCCGACCGTGCGGATCGGGTTGAGCGCGGTGAGCGGATCCTGGAACACCATTCCGATCTCGTCGCCCCGAATCCGCGCGAGCGCGCGATCGCCGAGCCCCAGAATCTCCTGCCCGCCCCACCGGATGCTGCCCGATGCGCTCGCACCCTCGGGCAGCAGTCCCGTGATCGCGAGCGCCGTCAGTGATTTGCCCGATCCGGATTCCCCGATGAGACCGATCCTGCTGCCGTCGGGCACCTCGAAGCTGACTCCGTCGACAACCCGCCGTCCACCGATCTCGATCACGAGGTCACGCACCTCAAGGCTCATGAGACCACCTCGGGAACGTGCGTGCGCGAGGTGCGCGCGGCGCCCGCCGCATGGGCGAGTGTGGGGTCGGAGGCTTCTCGGATCCCGTCGCCGAGGAGATTGAGTCCGAGCACGGTCACGGTGATCGCAAGTCCCGGCCACAGGACCGCCAGGGGGTACACGGTGAGGTACTGCTGCAGGTCCTGCAGCAGGACTCCCCACGACGGCTCGGTGACGGGAGCGCCGAAGCCGAGATACGACAGTCCCGCCTCCGCGAGGACAGCGACCGCCATCGCCCAGGACAGCTGAACGATGAACACCGGCGCGACATTGGGCAGGAGGTGACGCCACAGGTTCTGCGCCGGTGTGAGCCCAGACGCCGTCCCGGCGAGCACGAAGTCGCTGTGCAGGACGCGGCGCAACTCAGGCCGCGTGACGCGGGCGATGTTCACCCCGAATCCGATCCCCACCGACCAGATCACGACCCAGAGCGACCCGCCCCACACGGCCGAGATCATCATCGCGACGAGCAGGACCGGGAATGCCACGAGGATGTCGATCATGACGGCCACCGACTCCCGCACCCAGCGCGTGGTCAGTGCGCCCAGCGCGGCAAGCGCAATGCCGATCACCGTCGCGACGAAGGCCGACCCCGTCGCGACCCAGATCGTGGTGCTCGCCCCCGCCATCACCAGGCTCAGGATGTCTCGCCCCGCCCCGTCAGTTCCCAGGAGGTGGGGCCAGCTTGGCGGTAGCCATCGGTTCTGCACGTCCACCTGTTGCGGGTCGAACGGTGTCCACACGGATGCGATCACGGCGACGACCACGAGCGCGACGACGACACAGATGCCGAAGCGCCCCGTCGCCACCGCCCAGACGCGCAGGGGCCACCGAACCCAGCTCCGGCGACGGTTGCGCGGGGGAGTGCGAGTCGAGGTCATGACGTCTCCCGTTGCCGCGGGTCGAGGACCCGGTGGAGCAGGTCGACGAAGAAGCCCACGATGAGGACGAACCCGGTGAGGGCGAGCAGCTCGCCCTGGACCTTCGGGAGATCGCGGGCGCCCACGTCAGCGACGAGCATCCGTCCGATCCCGGGCAGGGAGAACAACTGCTCGATGATGACCGCCCCGACGATGATCCCGGCGACCTGCAATCCCAGAACGGTGATGACCGACAGGCCCACGCTCGGAAGCCCGTGCCGGATGAGGGCGGTGGTCCGTGTCAGCCCTTTGGCCGCTGCCGTGCGGACGTAGTCCTGCCCGACAGCCTGAAGAGTCGCGCTGCGGATGAAACGCAGAAGCATCGCGCCTTCGACGATACCGATGGTCACCGCGGGCAGGATCAGCGACCGCACCGCGGCCGCCGGATCACTCCAGCCGGCGCGGGGGAAACCCTGTGCCGGGAGCCATCCGAGCCACACCGCGAAGATGACGACGAGGATCATGCCCGCCCACACCACTGGCACGGCCGCCAGCGTCTGTGCGCCGACGCTCATGAGGGTTCCTCGGCGGTGCCCGCGCCAGATCGCCGAGGCGACGCCGAGCGGAACACTGAACAGGATCGCGATGCTCAGGGACAGGATGCCCAGGGGCACCGTCACCTGCGCCTTCTCGGCGAGTTCCACCGCGACCGGCGTCCCGGTCAGCAGCGACGTGCCGAGGTCGCCGCGCAGCACGCCGCCGATCCAGTCGACGTACTGCATGATCAGCGGACGGTTCAAGCCCAACTGCTCTCGGATGGCCTCGATCTGCGCGGGAGTGCCGCTTGTCCCCGCGATCAACTGCGCGACATCCCCTGGGAGCACTCGCAGCGTGAGGAAGATGATCACGCTCGCGACCACGAGACCCAGCACGAGCAGTGCGAGCCGGGTGACCACGTAACGGATCACGGCACCGCCCGGGCAGGCGACGGTGGGCGGCGCATCAGGGTACTCCGGTCAGCGTTCGCCTCAGCCTGCGTTCTTGGTCAGGTCCGCGAGGTTGAGTCGTTCGTTCACGTTGATGGTGGGCATTCCACTGATGCCGCTCCCGACGGCCACGATGGAGGCGCCGTTGTAAAGCCAGTCGGCGGCCGCATCCTCGGACACGATCCGGGCTGCTTCGGCCAGCAGAGCGGCTGCTTCGGCTTCGTCCGTCGCGGCGAGGGCCTCCTGGTAGAGCTCCTGGACCTCGGGGTTGTCATAGGTGAAGTAGTAGTCCGGGTTCGCCCAGTTCTCGAAGTCGCGGGCTTCGGTGTGCAAGACGAAGCTCAGGTCGTAGTCCTTGTTGATGTAGACGTCGTTGATCCAGGTCGGGAAGTCGACGCTGTTCACGGTGAGGGTGATGCCGACTTCGTTGAGGTCCGAGACCAGGATCTGCGGGATGGTCGTCGGGTAGAACGACGGGATCGTGAGGGTCAGTTCGAGGTCTTCGGCGCCCGCCTCAGCGAGCAACGCCCTCGCTGCATCGGGGTCGTACGGGGCGACGTCAGAGAGGTCCTCGTATCCGGGATCGAGTTCCGGGATCGGTCCGTACAGCGTCTGGCCCGCCCCGAAGGCATCCGTGAACGAGGTGTGGTCGATTGCCTGACGGATCGCCTGCCGCACCCGCTGATCGGCGAGGGGGCTGCCGGGGCTCTGGTTCATCGCAAGGGTGCCCTTGTCGGTTGACTGCCCCAGCACGACCTCGAAGTCGCCGCCCTCCTGGATCTGCTCGGTGAAGTTCGCATCGAATCCCGTCACGACGTCGACCTCGCCGGCCAGCGCGGCGTTGAGGGCCGCCTGCGTCTCCGGGATGTAGTCGAAGACGACTTCGGCAACCGCTGCCTTCTCACCCCAGTACGCATCGTTGCGCACCAAGGTGATCGAATCTCCCTGACGCCACGAGTCCAGCAGGAACGGTCCGGTGCCATTGGCCGCCGTCGCGTAATCGACGGTGTCGCCTTGCTTGAAGATGAGGCCGGCACGACCCGTGAGGTTCCACAGCAGGCTCGAGTCCGGCTCCGAGAGCGTCAGCGTGATCTCCTGCCCGTCGGCGGTGAGCGAGGCGACCTTCGCGAGCCGCGCGGAGTCCGCCCATTCGGGGGTGTCGCGATGCGTGGTCAGCGACCACACGACATCCTCCGGTGTGAGTGCTTGCCCATCCCCGAAGGTGACGCCCTCCCGCAGCGTGAACGTATACGTCAGGCCGTCAGGCGAAACCTCATAGTCCTCCGCGAGAACCGGCACGATCTCCTGCTCCGAGGTCCGGCCTACGAGTCCTTGGTACACGTTGTCGATCAGGATCTGATCGAGCGCCGCGCCCGCGGTCTGCCGGATGTCCAGATTGCCCGGCTCCAGCACCAGGCGAATCGCCACCGACGCGTTCGGGTCGGGCGCTGCCGTGGTGGTGGAGGCGGGGTCACTGCTGCCGGAGCACGCGGTCAGAACGAGGGCGCTCGCGGCGAGCAAGGCCGAGGCGGCCAGAGCGGTGCGGCGGAACATGGGAGTCCTTTCCGGGGGGCATCCGCGGCGAAGGAGGGGGCTCGCGGAGCGCGAAGGGGATCTGCGGTAGATAACTCTAGGGTCCGGGGGCTGTGTTCCCCTCATCGGGAAGCGAACGTAACGTCATCGTTGTGCGCCGGCGCGCAGCTGTGCGACGGTCGCGGCAAGCGCCGTCGGCGCCTCCTCATGCACGTTGTGACCGGTGTCCAGCGCCACGACGACGGCGTCGGGGCGACGTCGCGTGAACTCCTCCGCGTCGGTGGCGGTCACGAAACCCCGCTCGCCCCGGACCAGGGCGAGCGGGGCCGCCACGGCGGCGACATCCTCCCACCCATCGGCGGTAAGGATCTCGGCGAGTGCATCCTGCCGGGCATCGACCTGGGCGGCGAGTTCCGGAGCATCGGCGAGGGCGGCAGCGAGGTGCGCGAAGTGATGCTTCCACTCCACCCGACCGTCTTCGCGTATGCGTGAGTTCAGCCAGACGCCGCGCTCGACCTTCTCCCGCGTCCCGCCGCCCAGACCAAAGGCCATCGCCCGCTCGACCAACTCGTCACGGCTGGCCCAGTCGGTGGGTCCGGCGAAAAAGGCGCGGATCTGCGCTGCTCCGGCGTTCGGATCGATGCCCGGCGTGATGTCGATCACGATCACCTGCGCCACGGCGTCGGGGACAGATGCGGCAACGGCCGCGGCCGTGAGGCCTCCCAACGAGTGACCCACGATCAGCTGCGGCTGCGAGGTCCATGCCGCCAGCCCGGCTGCGACGTCGGGGGCGAGAGTCCTCGCCGTGTAGGCGGCGTCGGGTCGCCATGACGAGTCGCCGTGGCCCGGAAGATCGATCGCGAGCGCGGGAAGCCCCAGCGCCAGGATGGTGGAGTCCCACGTGTGGGCGTTCAAACCGGCACCGTGGACGAAGGTGACCTCGGGCGCGGCATCGCCGAACCGCAGCGCACTCAGGGTCCGTCCGTCATCGAGCGTGAGGGTGAGGCGCTCCACCCGGGGAAGAACCTCGGATGCGCCAACGCTTCGCGCATCCATGGCCAGGAAGCGGAATTCGTCGTCGGGAGTGGTCATTGCCGTCCATCCTCGGTCGCCTGCGCAGATGCATCCATTGTGGACCCTTGCGCGGCGACCGCCGATGGGCGGGGGAGGAGCGCCTCCCGGGGCGGTGCGACGGCGATAGGGTGGAGGGACGTGAGCACACTCGACATTCCCGGCGCGGTCAACTTCCGGGACACCGGCGGTCTGCCCGCCGGCGCCGGCATCACTCGGATGGGCGTGCTCTACCGGTCGGGCAACCTGGCCAGGCTCGACGACAGTGGTGTCGGACAATTCGCACGTCTCGGCATCCGCCGGGTGATCGACCTGCGTGACGATGCGGAGGTCGCGAGCGCTCCGAGCCGTATCGCCGAGAGCGACCTCGTCGTGCAGCGAGTCCCGCTCTTCCTCGGTTCCGTGGCGTCGTTCTTCGTCGAGGATGTTCCCCTCTCCGAGATGTACCGACGGCTCGTGGAGGATTCGGCGTCACGGGTCGTCGACGTCGTCCGTGGAATCATCGCCGATCAGCCGGTACTGGTCCACTGCACCGTCGGGAAGGACCGGACCGGGGTGACGGTGGCTGTCGCCTTGGCGGCGGCAGGGGTCGACCGCCGCGCCGTCATCGCCGACTACGCGCGGACCGAGGGGCTGTTGCCCCCCTCACGAAACCGGGATGTCATCGCGCGTATCCGACAGTTCTACCCGGATGCCGTCAACCTCGAGGAACTTGCGACCAGGTCGCCGGCGGACGTGATGGCGAGGTTGCTGGACAGCCTTGACGCGGCGTACGGATCTCCCCGCGACTACCTGCATGCCCACGGCATGACAGACGACGAGGTCGAGGAGTTGGCTGCGGTGCTCATCGAGTGATCGTGCGGCGGGCGCGACGGCGGGGGATGTAGTTCCCGTCCTCGAGGCCCGCCTCGATCTCGAAGCGGTTCCGGAGCGGGTTGCGCCCCGAAAGCTGGTACAGCAGCGGCATGAGCAGGCCGTACCGGCGCCACTGGCGCACATGCACGAGTTCGTGCCGCAGGACTCGGGGGCCGTCATTGTCGGCGGTGAGATAGCAGGCACCGACGCAGACGCCGCCTCGGGGAAAGGTCCACCGAGGCATGCCGCGGAAGACATAGACCACGACGCCGTCGGCGCCGCGATGGCGCGTCACCCGGCCCGTGCTCCAGAGCAGACCCCACGCGAACCCGACGGCGGTGCCGACCGTGGCGCCGGCGCGGGAGAACACCGAGTCGAGGAACGGCAGCCAGCGATCCACCCGTCGCCCCCGCGCGAGGGCGCGCTCTGCTGCCGCCTCCCATCCGGGCGGTGGAGCCGGGATCGGACTCACGCCACGGCCCCGAGCAGGCGCAAGATCGTGGGCATGTCCTCGATGGCAGCATCCGCGGGAGACGGTGAGAACTCCGCGACGGTTGCGCCCACGAGGGGGAAGCGGTCGCGCACCGCCCTGACGGCGCTGATCACGGCGGCGGCATCCGGACCGAACGGCACCGGGAACGAGAGCCCCGTGATCACGGACGGATCGAAGACGTCCAGGTCGATGTGCAGATACACCCTGCTCGCTCCGGTGGCTGCGACCGCGGTCACGAGAGCTGCGGGATCGGCGAGGTCGCCGGGTGGGACGACCCGGATTGCCCGCTCGTCGAGGAACTGCCGCTCGGCGTCGTCGATGTCCCGGACCCCTGCCAGCACGACTCTCTCGGCGGCCAGGGCGCCGGGCGGGAGACGAAGCCGGTCGGAGCCCTCGCCCAGCGCGGCGCGCAGAACCATCCCGTGGAAGGCGCCGCTCGGCGAGCTCTCCGGCGTGTGCAGGTCGGCGTGGGCGTCGAGCCACACGAGCGCGACATCCTCGGCAGCCACCGCCTCGAGGGCGCCGAGGCTCACCCCGCAGTCCCCGCCGATCACGACGACAGGCTCGGTTCGACTCGCGACCGCGTCGCGGACCAGATCGCGGATCCGGGCCAGCGAACTCGCGCGGCGGATGCCGCTGTCCAGGCTCTCACCGGCTTCGACCGGCAACTCGAGACGAGTGCAGGCCGAAGCCGGGAGATCGGCCGCGATCGCCTCCGCGCCGTCGATGAGTTGCATCGCGCGGGCCGAGCCCGAACCCTGCCACTGCGGGGCGATGACGAAGTGAGCCATGAGGTGATGCGGTCAGCCCTCGATCGCGGGCTTGACGGGGGAGCCGCCGGACTTCAGCGCCGCCAGCCGCGCCTCGACCTCCGTGAGCTCGCCGAGGTCCTCGAGGCTCTCGAACTGCGCATCGAGGCTCGACGCCGCGAGCTCCGTCTTGCCCTGGGCGATCGCCTCCTGGCGACGCACCTTCTCCTCGAAGCGGCCGAGTTCGCTCGTCGGGTCGAGAACGTCGATCGACTTCACGGCATCCACGACCTTGGTCTGCGCTTCGGCGGTCTTCTGACGCGCGACCAGCTCGGCCGACTTGGCCTTGAGCTGCTCGAGCTTTTGCTTCATGCCGTTGAGGCCGTCCTTGAGCTTGCCCACGACCTCGGTCTGCGACGCGATCTGCGGAGCGGCAGCCTTCGCCGAGTTCTCGGCCGCGATCTGACGCTGCAGCGCGACCTTTGCGAGGTTGTCGAACTTGTCGGCATCCACGGGGTCACCCGCAGCGCGGAACTCGTCGGCCTTGCGGCTTGCGGCGAGCGCCTTGTTGCCCCACTCGGCAGCCGACTGCAGGTCTTCCTGGTGGTCGCGCTCGAGGAGGCGCAGGTTGCCGATCGTCTCGGCGATCGCCGCTTCGGCGTCGGCGATGTTGTTGGTGTAGTCGCGCACGAGCTGATCGAGCATCTTCTGCGGGTCCTCGGCCTGGTCGAGCATCGCATTGATGTTCGCCTTCACGAGGGTGGAGATGCGTCCGAAGATGGACTGCTTTGCCATCGGGGTGTCCTTCCTGCTGGGTGTGGGTGAAGCTGGGTGTATCGAGTGCTGAGTCTTCAGAGGTGCTGCCCGGTGAACGTCGATGTGGCGGGCTAGAACCGGCCTCCGCCGCGGCGTCCGCGGGTGCCGCCCCCGCCGAAGCTGCCGGGACCGCGTCCGCCCCCGAAGCCGCCGCCGATGCCTCCGCCGCGCCGCGAGCTGCCGCCGCCGAACCCCCCGAATCCGCCGCGGGGCGCGCCGCCCCCCAACAGCGAGTTGATCACGATTCCGCCGAGTATTGCGCCCATCATCCCGTCCGAGCCGGCGCGCGTGGGGGCGCCACCGTATCCGCCGCTGAAAGCGCCGACGTCGCGTTGGGCGGCGTGGATCGCCTGCGCGGCGAGGTGATCGGCACGCTGCGCATGGGCAAGCGCGCCGGTCGGGTCGGAGGTCTGTTGCCGGGTCGCGGCGGCGAGGCTTGCACGAGCTTCGGCCAGTCGCGTGCGCGCTTCCGCTCCCACGGCACCACGGCGTGCCGCGATGAAATCCTCGGCGGCCGAGATCTGAGCGCTCGCCTGCATCGTGACCTGCGCGAGCATCTGTTGGGCGCGCTGGGCCTGCGCCTGCGCATCCCGTGCGTGCTGGAGGACCGCGTCGATCTCGGCATCCGCGGACTCGAGCATCTGCAGGGCCGCCAGCGGGCGCTGCTGGGGCGCGTTCAGCAGCGCCCGTGCGGACGCGATCTGCTGCGCGGTGCCTGCCGCGACGCCCGCCAAGCGGCCATCGGGGTCGGGCAGAGCGCGCGCGGTTGCCACATCCGCCTCGAGTTGCGCGATGAGGGACTGTGCGCGGGTGGTCGCGCCGCGCAGGTCGCTCGCGAGGGTGTCGATCGCGCGCTCCAGCTGCAGCGCCTGGGCGACGGCGTCTTCGGCGGCACGGATGCTGACAGCGGCCTCCGACGATCGGCCGGCATCGAGGGCGCTGCGCGCGGTCGCGAGCGCGGCGTCTGCGAACACGATCCGCTCCCGAATCTGCTCCGGATTGTCGGCCACCGTGGCGATGGCGTCCGGATGGAATGCCGCGGCCAGTTCCTGGCGACGGCGATCGGCATCCGCGATGCGAGCGAACGCCTCCTCGCGGTCCCGAGCGACGCGCTCGAGCGCCTGGGGAGCGTTGCGCTCGAGCTCGCGAAGCGCGTCGAAGTGCGCGGCCTTCTCGTCGAGCGCGGCGTTCGCGCTGTCGCACAGCTCCAGGATGCGCAGGTTCCACTCCCGGATCTGGGCGTCCGTGTCGGGTTGCCCGTCATCGAGCTTCTGCTGAAGCGAGAAGGCTTCGGCAAGGCTCGCGGTCGCCGTCTCGAGGGCCTTCTCGAACTCGACCGCGGCGGCGTCACCGAACTGGGCGCGCGCGAAACCGAGCTCCTGCTCGCTCGTCGTGATCGCATCATCGGTGGCGACCAGCGCCGACGCCGCGCGCCGTGCCAGTTCCCCGAGATCCATCGCGTGCACGTCCGGTGCGCGCGTGCGCCGCGAGCGCACGACGAGCCAGATCACGAGCGCCGCGACCCCGGCGATCACCACGATCACCAGGAGCACCAGGAGCACCGTGAAGAACCCGCCGAAACCCGACCCTCCGGCCAGCGCTGCCTCGAAGCCGTCCGCTGCCGTGGTCACCGCGCCCAGGTAGTCCCCAGCGCTCAGGAATGGCTTGATGTCGGCCTCGATGGCCAGGAGCTGATCCTCGCTGAGGGGCCCCGCGGTATCGGCTGAGATGTAGAACTGACGGGATTCGGTCGCAGCGGCGAAGATGTACTGGCTCGGCCCGAGTCCGTTGGCCGCAGCGACGGCATCCGCCCATTCCTGGCTGTTCGAGGGGTTTGTGAACTCGTCGGCGAACACGACGTAGAGGTCGACTCCGGTCGTGTCGTAGAGCTCGGTCAGGCGAGCGTTCGCCGCGGCCTCGTCGGCTGCGCTCAGCGCGCCGACCTCGTCCAGGACATAGCCGGAGCCGAGCGTGACCGGGTCGGTGGCAGCGGCCGGGGCGGCGGTGAACGCCAGCGCGACCGCCGCCGCGCATGCGCTCACGAACGCCCCGAACGACCATCGACTCGGCATCGATTCCCCTCCCGGTGCGCGACAGCCTGCGCCCCTCGATCCTATTGAGGCGGTGAGGTCGCGCGGAAGCGCTCCGCGGGGCACACCGGATCCTCACAGCCTGCGACATAGGGTGAATGCCCGAAAGGCAGGTGCGGTGGTGGACGATCGCTACGGAACGGATGTGCTCGACAGCGGCTGGCGCGGTCACGGCCGGTCTGAGAGTCCGCGTGTCCCGGCCGAGCGTGGACTCGTCGTCGAGGTCCAAGCCGACGGATTCTGCGGCGCCGTGACGCAGTCGGATGCGGCGACGGTCGAGCTCGAGGATCGGCGGGGAGCGAGGCGCCGATTCGCCCTCGGGCCGGGGTTCCTCATCGACGGCGCGCACGTCGTGCTCGTGCCGCACCGTCCCGCGCCGTCGCGGACTCCCGCCCGAACCGCCTCCGGTTCCTTCGCTGCTCCCCAGGCCCGTGCGCGCGTGGCGCGCGCCAGCCGGATCCTGGTCGAAGGGCGCCACGATGCGGAGCTCGTGGAAAAGGTCTGGGGCGACGACCTGCGTGCGGAGGGCGTGGTCGTCGAGTATCTCGAGGGCGTCGACCGCCTGGCCGCTCTCCTCGACGAGGAACCTCCGTCCGAGCGGCGCCGCTACGGCATCCTCCTGGATCATCTCGTCCCGGGGTCCAAGGAGTCACGGATCGCTGACGGGATCGCGCGCGGGCGGCACGGCGCCCACCTGTTGATCGTCGGCCACCCCGAGATCGATGTCTGGCAGTGCGTCCGGCCCGCAGCGCTCGGACTGCGGGAGTGGCCCACCGTTCCCCGCGGCACAGACATCAAGGTGGGCACGTGCCGCGCGTTGGGCTGGCCGCATGAGTCCGCGGCGGATCTGAGTCGGGCCTGGCGGCGGATCCTCGGGGCGGTTCACACCTACCGCGATCTCGAGCCGAGTCTTCTGGGGCGCGTGGAGGAGCTCATCGACTACGTCACCGCCTCGCACTGATCCGCTCCGGCGGACCCGGCTGCACCGCTTCGGGGTCGGGGCCTGGCATACTGGGGGAAGGCGTTCTCGCCTCCTTTTGTGTGCGCGGAAGGTCAGCAGTGGTTCCCACCTCTCGACAGGATGTCGCGCTCTCCGCAGGGAGAGCCCCCTCCTCCCGGGGATGGCGAGGAGTTCCTCGTGCCCTCAGCACCTGGCTCGCCGATCTCACGTCGCCGCGCGTCGGCGTGGAACCGATCGCACCCGGCACCCTCACCAAGGTCGTCGGGATCTGGGCGATCGGACGCGCGGTCAACATGGGCCTGCTGTGGATGTTCTTCGAGATCTCGCGCCTCGCAGACCTCGGTTTCGGTCCTTTCGGCATCCACGTACGCAGCTTCCTCACCTTCCTCACCGGCTGGGACGCCGACCACTACCTCAATATCGCGCGCACCGGATACCCGATCCGACTGCCGATGGAAGAGGGGATCGTCCAGACCAACGACTGGGCGTTCCTCCCCGTCCTCCCGCTGCTCGAGCGGGTGGGTTCGGATCTGACGGGAGTCGACGAGGGCATCATCGGCGTCATCGTCAGCATCGCCGCGAGCCTGGGCGCCACGCTCGTGCTCTTCCTGCTGCTGCGTCGGGTGACGACCCCGCAGGCCGCGTGGTGGGGTGTCGTCCTCTTCACGTTCGCGCCGCTGTCGTTCGTGTTCGTGCTCGCCTACGCCGAGTCGCTGTTCCTTCTGTTGATCTTCACGGCGCTCCTACTCGCCATCCGGCGCCAATACCTGCTCATCCTGCCGGTCGGGGTGCTCGCGGCGTACACACGTCCCGGTGTCCTCGCTCTGGCACTGGGCCTGGGAATCGTCTTCGTCGTGCGGTGGATGCAGCACCGCACCGACCCGTTCCCCTGGACGCAGCGGCTGAGTCTTGCCGCGAGCGGCCTCGCGATCGCGGCTGCCGGCCTGTCGTGGACCTACATCGCCGATGCCGTCACGGGCATTCCTCACGCCTACGTGCGCACCGAGACCGCCTGGTGGATTCCTCTCGTCGGCACCGGTGACTTCGTCCCGCTCACGCCGTGGTTCCGGTTCTTCGGCACCTACCTCAACGTCTTCGGCATTCTCGTCGTGCTGGCCATCATGGCGGCCTTCGCCTGGTGGATGTTCTCGAAGCCGACTCGCAAGCTCGGCCTCGTGATCGTCGCGTACGCAGCCAGCTACGGTCTGTACCTGTTCGGAGTCTTCCTGCCGCAGCAGAGCACGTTCCGCCTCATGATGCCGCTGTCGCCGCTGCTGGGTGACGAACGTTTCTCGTCGACGCAGCATCGCCGCCAATGGCTCCTGCTCGGGTGCCTGGCCCTCCAGGTCGTCGCCGTGTTCCTGCTGTGGACCATCGGGTATCCGTGAGCGGTCGGGCACCCGCGGTGACGACTGCCGAGAACGCCTCGACGGGTTTTCGTCAGCAGCCCGTGTCTTTCGTCCGCCGAAGCGGCAGGATGTCGGAAGCGCAGCAGCGCGCGTGGGCCGAGGTCAGTCCCCGGATGCTGATTCCCGTCGAGCGGGATGCCGCATCCACGAGCATCCGGGAAGGGTCGACCATCGACCCCGCAGCCGTGTGGGGTCGCACGGCGCCGCTGGTCGTTGAGATCGGATCGGGCCAGGGACACGCGATCGTGCACGGGGCGTCAGCCCGTCCCGACGCGAACTTCCTGGCCATCGAGGTCTTCCGGGCGGGCCTCGCGCGGACGATGCTCGATGCCGACCGGGCCGGCCTTACCAACCTTCGACTCGTCGAGGGCAACGCTCCGGAGGTGCTCGAGTATCTCCTGCCGTCGGCATCCGTCGATGAGCTCTGGGTCTTCTTCCCCGACCCGTGGCACAAGAAGAAGCACACCAAGCGCCGGCTGGTCACCACCGAGTTCGCCGCGCTCGCGGCATCCGTGCTGCGCCCTGACGGGGTGCTGCGTCTTGCGACGGACTGGCAGGACTACGCCGACCAGATGCGGTCGGTCATGGATGCAGCACCTGGCGTCGTGCGCGCGTTCGAGGGCGAGTGGGCAGAGCGTTACGAGGGTCGGGTGCTGACGGCCTTCGAGCGTAAGGGCGTGCGCGCGGGACGCGAGATCCGCGACCTGACCTATCGGCGAACCCCGTGAGTGTCGGTTCCCCTGCCGGGCACGGCGTCACGGCCCGGCTTCCTGCGATCTCGTGGTCGATCGTGCCGGCCGGGTTCGTCGTCCTGGCGGCGCCGGCGTTCTTCGTCGCCCTGATCCCTTGGCTGGGGTGGACGCTGCTGGCGGCCGGGATGATCGCCGCCGTCCTCGTCGAGCGGTTCGCGCCCGCGCCGTCGCGCCCGACGGTGCGCGCGGGCTCCCGCCGGGAGACGGCCTGGGTCGTGTCCCGGCCCCCGTCGATCGTCCGCGACCTGTCGCTCATCGCGATCGGGATGCTCATCGTCAGCGCGATCCCGCTCAAGGCTGAGCTCGACAACCTCGCCATCCTCCGCTTCGCTCTCGCCCTCGGGGGAGCTGTCGCGGTCCCTTACCTGATCTCACGGTTCGTGTACCGGGATCGGGCGATCGGCTTTCCGTGGCGCGGCGGCGGGCGGTGGACGTGGTTTCAATGGACGTGGCTTGTCGCCGTCCTCGTGCTCGGCTGGCTCATCCTGCCGTTCTACTTCATCACCTCCGGCGTCTACCTCAACTGGCCAGTCGTCGACACCCCCGACCTCATCGCGCGCCTGTTCGTCGGGGTCGGCGCGGTCGGGATCTGGGATGAGCTCTTCTTCATCTGCACCGTGTTCGTCCTGCTGTTGCGCCACCTGCATCCGGTCACCGCGAACCTGCTGCAGGCTGTCGTGTTCGTCTCGTTCCTGTGGGAGCTCGGCTACCAGGCGTGGGGACCGCTGCTGACCATCCCGTTCGCGTTGCTACAGGGGTACATCTTCCTCGTGACGCGGTCACTCGCCTACGTCGTCACGGTGCATCTGCTCTTCGACGCGGTCGTGTTCGCCGTGCTCGTGCACGCCCACAACCCCGGGCTGTTCGACGGGTTCTTCCTGGTCTGAACCCCGTGGCCGGCTACGCCATTCGCCCCTTGTGCCGGTCGGACACCTCATCCACGCTGAGTCCATGACCGACCTCCTCGATCCGGCACCGGCCATCGTCGATGCTCATGCGCTCGCCCTGAACACCCTGCCGTTCGCTGATGATCGGGACGTGGTTGCCGCGGAGCGCGGCTTCCTCGGCACGCTCGATCCGCTCGTGATCACGGATGCCGATGGCGGCGTCGTCTGGGACGGGGAGAGTTACGCCTTCGTGCAGGGCGAGCCTCCGGCATCCGTGCACCCGAGTCTGTGGCGTCAGTCCACGCTTGCCTCGCGGCACGGTCTGTTCGAAGTCGTGCCCGGGATCTATCAGGTGCGCGGGTTCGACCTCTCGAACATCACGTTCGTCGAGGGGGACACCGGGATCATCGTCATCGACCCGCTGATCTCCAGCGAGACAGCCGCCGCGGCACTCGCCCTGTACCGGCAGCACCGCGGTGCGCGTCCCGTGGTCGCGGTCATCTACACCCACAGTCACGTCGATCACTTCGGCGGTGTCTTCGGCGTGACCTCCCAGCAGGAGGTGGACTCCGGCGCGGTGCAGGTCATCGCCCCCGAGGGACTCGTGGCGCACGCGGTGGCAGAGAACGTCTATGCCGGGACGGCGATGGGGCGTCGCGCAGGTTACATGTATGGAGCGGTGCTGGCCCGGGGACCTCGGGGGCAGGTCGGCACGGGCCTCGGACAGACGACCTCGACCGGTTCGGTCGGGCTCATCGTCCCGACCCTCGACATCCGTGAGACAGGCGAACGGCACACGATCGACGGAATCGAGATCGAGTTCCAGATGGCCCCGGGCACCGAGGCGCCAGCCGAGATGCACTTCTCCTTCCCGCGTTTCCGTGCCCTGTGCATGGCCGAGAACGCGACCCACAACCTCCACAACATCCTCACACTGCGCGGCGCGCTCGTGCGCGACCCGCACGTGTGGTCGCAGTACCTCACGGAGGCGATCGAGCGGTGGGGCGACGCGTCCGATGTCGTCTTCGCCTCCCACCACTGGCCGACCTGGGGCCGCGACGAGATCGTCGAGTTCCTCTCGACCCAGCGGGACCTGTACGCCTATCTGCACGACCAGACCGTGCGCATGCTCAATCAGGGGATGACCGGCGCGGAGATCGCTGAGGTCATCCAGCTGCCCCCGGCGCTGGAGAACGCGTGGAACGCTCGGGGCTACTACGGGTCGGTCAGCCACAACGTCAAGGCGATCTACCAGCGCTACATGGGCTGGTTCGACGGGAACCCGGCACGGCTGTGGCCCCATCCTCCCGAGGCGCTGGCCGAGCGCTACGTCGAGGCCATCGGGGGAGTCGATCGTGTCATCGAGCGTGCGCAGATGGCGTACGACGAGGGTGATTTTCGGTGGGCGGCGACCCTGCTCGATCATGCGGTCTTCGTCGATCCCGAGCACACTGCGGTACGGGAGCTGTACGCGGCGACGCTTCGTCAGCTCGGCTACGGCTCCGAGAACGGCCCGTGGCGCAACTTCTTCCTCTCCGGTGCCACCGAGCTGACCGAGGGCAATTTCGGCACTCCGACCAGTCCCAACGCGCCCTCGATCGTCGCGCAGCTCTCGCCCGAGCAGCTCCTGGACTCGCTCGCGGTGTCGGTCGACGGTCCGGCGGCATGGGATCTGGACCTTGCCCTGGATCTCGTGTTCACCGACCTGGACGCCACCTACCGTGTGACGCTGCGAAACGGCGTGCTCGTCTACCGACGTCGGCCCGAACCGACGGATGCTCCTCTCGTGCTGCGGATGTCGAAGCTTCGCCTGCTCGCGTTGCTCGGGGGCGACAGGTCGAGCCCCGGTATCGAGTCGGACGGAGACGGGAGGGTGTTCGAGCAGCTGGCCGGCGTACTGCAGCCGGGTGACCCGGCTTTCGACATCGTGCTGCCCTGAGGGGCGCGCCTTCGCCGTTCGCGGCGCGGGCTCCTCAGCGCCCGAGGCGCACGTCGAGCCAGTCGAACATGCGCTCGTCGGTGAGCAGGCGCGCCAGCGGCTGGCAGTGGTAGTCCGCGCCCTCGTCTGCCGTGAACGGTTGCAGCGTCCCGTTCGGCACCATCTGCGCCAGTTGCTCGGACTGACCCGGCCAGAACTGCTCCTTCTCGGGGGAGGTGATCAGCAGGGGAGTGGTGATGCGCGCCGCGTCCTCGTCCGAGAGGCGGTACGTCATCATCTCGACGATCGTGTCGTACGGGCTGTCCTTGCCGTAGGGCCGCGCGCGGAACTTCCATAGGCGGGAGACGGATGCCGAGTAGTGCATCGCAAGCCGCATCCCGTGGTCGAACTTCTCCTTCTCGCCCTTCTCGACCAGCGCGAGCTCGCTCTTGGGGAAGTGCGCGAGCCAGGACTGCGACACGTCGACGACGCCCGGGTCGGCGACGGCCGCAGCGATCCGATGCTCGAACGCCAGCGCCCGGGGGAGCCAGTATCCGGCCTGGCTGATGCCGTACGCCGCGAGGCGGGCGGCATCCACGTCGGCCCGGGCGACGAGCGTGTCGACGACCGGTGTGAGCACGGCCTCCCAGTCGTGCCGGAACGGGATGTTGCGATCGAAGAGCATCGACTGTTGGCCCGGACCGTCGAACATGAACACGTTGTAGCCGCGTCGTAGTCCCCCCAGGCCCCCCGTCGCCCACATGCCACTGATGGCGCCGTCGCTCCCGTTGACGAGGATGAGCGTCGGCAGAGGACCGGGTCCGTCGGATGCGGCGAAGAAGTATCCCGGCATCGTCTCGTCGCCGTAGGGGACCTCGACGCGCTCGGCGCGATACGGAGCGCGGTCGACGAATGCGTCCCAGGCGGAGCGGTGGGCTCGGAACGCCGTGTGGAGGCGGTCGTCGTCGCCCAGCGCCGCGGCCGCGTTCACCGCGACAGCGAACGCGTTCGCGCAGCGCAGGTACGCGGATGCTGCGCTCACCCGGTGTCCGGCAGCATCGCTCCCCTCGGCCTGCGTACGAAGACGCGCACCCAGGGCCGACCACGCCGAGAACCACGCCTCGTGGTCGCCATCCTTGACGTCGACGATCGTGCGCAGTACCTCACCCGCATCCGCGCCGCCGTACGGGGCCATACCGAGCTGGATGCGGACGTCGAAGTCGAAGTCCTCGCTGTAGAAGCCCGTCTCGAAGACGTCGTGTGCGTGCCGGCCGAAGAGGTGAGCCATGGTTTCTCCCCGAGTGTTGTCGTGGGCAGGCTATCGACGCGGTGGCGGCAGCGGAAGGGCTACCGCCACTCCACGCGCCGCTTCGCGTCGCGCGGAGCCTCGGGCGGTGGGGGCCCGCCTGGTGGTGGGTGTAGAGATTGAGAGAGGGACCGCCCCTCCGGGACGGCCCCTCTCTCAATAACGTGCCCCCGCGCCCTACCGCCACTCCACGCGCCGCTTCGCGTCGCGCGGAGCCTCGGGCGGTGGGGGCCCGCCTGGTGGTGGGTGTAGAGATTGAGAGAGGGACCGCCCCTCCGGGACGATCCCTCTCTCAATAACGTGCCCCCGCGCCCTACCGCCACTCCACGCGCCGCTTCGCGTCGCGCGGAGCCTCCGGCGGCAGGGGCCCGCCCGACGGGTGGTGTAGATATCGAGAAAGGGACCGCCCTTCGGACGGCCCCTTTCTCGATATCGTGCCCCCGACAGGAATCGAACCTGCGACCTTTGGTACCGGAAACCAACGCTCTATCCCCTGAGCTACGGAGGCGCACCGATCGAGGTTACCACCGCGGACCCAGCCCTCTCTGACGGCGCGGCGGACGGGCCCTCGAGGCGCGTCATCCCGAGGTCATCGCAGCATGCGAGGATACTCCGGTGCAGCGCATCGTGACCGCCGAACTCGACCTGGAACTGGCCGCGTCGATCGACCTCATCTTCCAGATCACGGCGGCCCAGTACACACCCGTCGTGACTGAGAATCTGACGTTCTCGCAGGGCGAGCGCGTGTACACCCCGATCGAGATCATCGACCAGACCGGCAGCCGGCTTCACCGGTTCCGGGGCGAGCCGGGCGCGCTGGCCGTGCGCTATGACGCCGTCGTCGACGCGCAGCCCACCTCGCGCCCGACGAGCGACCTCGAGGCCGTCACGTACCTGCGTCCGAGCCGCTACGCGCAGTCCGACGAGGTCTTCTCGCAGGCGCGCCGGCAGTTCCGGGGCCTCGCGGGCGCCGAGCTCGTCGCTGCCGTCACCGACTTCGTGGCCGGCGCCGTCGCCTATACGCCCGGCTTGAGCCTCGGGACGGATTCGGCGGTCACGACCCTCATGACCGGCCAGGGAGTGTGCCGCGACTTCGCGCATCTCGTGATCGCGCTCCTGCGGGCCATGGATGTGCCAGCGCGGTACACCGCCTGCTACGCCCCGGGCCTGGAGCCGATGGACTTCCACGCCGTCGCCGAGGCCTATCTCGACGGGACCTGGTACGTCATCGATGCGACGCGATTGGCGGACCGCCGGTCCCTCGTGCGCATCGCGACGGGCCGGGATGCCGCCGACTGCGCGTTCCTGAGCTACCACGGCGGAAACCTCACCCTCGACCGGATGCGCGTGGACGCCTGGGTCGCCCCCACCGAAGCCCCCGCCCCCACCGCGCCCGACGACTTCACGTCCCTCGTCCAGCTCGCCTGAACGCGAACCAGCCCGCGCACGGCGAACCAGCCCGCGGACGCGGCTGCTTCGCCGTCGCGGGGCTTGTTGGCTGGTCCTGTGCTGCTGCGACGACGGATGGGGCAGGCGCGCGGCGCGCCTAGACTGGTTCGGCCATGAATCCCGAAGCCCTCTCCGCCGCCCTGCTCGCCGTCATCACGCCCCTGGCGGAGGCGCGACGCGCGGGTTCGGCATCCGATCTCACCGCCGCCGACCTGCCACTGGAGCGTCCCAAGAACCGCGATCACGGTGACTGGGCCTCCAACGCCGCACTCAAGCTCGCGAAGAGCATCGGCGCCAACCCGCGGGAGCTTGCGGCGGAGATCGCGGCCGGACTCGAGCAGGTCGAGGGGATCGCGAGCGTCGAGGTCGCCGGCCCCGGATTCATCAACATTCGACTGGATGCCGCAGCCGCGGGTTCGCTCGCGAAGACGATCGTCGACGCGGGTGCCGCGTTCGGGACCTCTGACGTGCTCGACGGTCAGATCATCAACCTGGAGTTCGTGTCGGCGAACCCGACAGGACCGATCCATATCGGCGGCACCCGGTGGGCGGCAGTCGGCGACGCCCTTGCCCGCATTCTCGCCTCCCAGGGCGCACGCGTGACGCGGGAGTACTACTTCAACGATCACGGCGCCCAGATCGACCGGTTCGCCAGGAGCCTCGTCGCCGCGGCCGAGGGGCGCCCGGCGCCCGAGGACGGATACGGCGGGGCATACATCGCCGACATCGCGGCGCGAGTGACGGATGCCTACGACGGCGATCTCGGTGCGCTGGATGCCGAGGCCAAGCAGGAGGCGTTCCGAGAGCTCGGCGTCGGGTTCATGTTCGACGAGATCAAGCAGAGCCTGCACGAGTTCGGTGTCGATTTCGACGTGTACTTCCACGAGAACGATCTGCACGCGTCCGGCGCGGTCACCCGCGCCGTCGACCGGCTGCGCGATCTCGGCCACATCTACGAGGCAGACGGTGCCATCTGGCTGCGCTCGACCGACTTCGGCGACGACAAAGACCGCGTCGTCATCAAGAGCGACGGTCAGCCTGCCTACATCTCCGGCGACCTGGCGTACTACCTCGACAAGCGCGAGCGGGGCTTCAACCGCTGCATCATCATGCTCGGCGCCGATCACCACGGTTACGTCAAGCGCCTCATGGCGATGTGCGCAGCGTTCGGCGACGAGCCGTACGTGAACCTGCAGATCCTCATCGGCCAGATGGTGAACCTGCTGCGCGAGGGCCAGCCGGTGCGGATGTCCAAGCGTGCCGGAACGGTCGTGACGCTGGAGGACCTCGTCGAGGCAGTCGGGGTGGATGCTGCCCGCTACGCCCTCACCCGGAGTTCGGCGGACTCGAACCTCGACATCGACCTGGACATCCTGCAGAAGCGGACGAACGACAACCCCGTCTTCTACGTGCAGTACGCGCACGCCCGCACGCACAACGTCGGTCGCAACGCTGCCGCGGCAGGCGTCGACCGCAGCGTGTTCGCGCCCGAGACGCTGACCCACGAGACCGAGTCGGCGCTGTTGGGCGCGCTGCAGGAGTTCCCCCGAACCGTCGCGTTCGCCGCAGAGGTGCGGGAGCCTCACCGGATCGCCCGCTACCTCGAAGAGCTCGCGGGGCTCTATCACCGCTGGTACGACAACTGCCGCGTGATCCCGCTCGGCGACGATCCCATCGAGCCCGTGCACCAGACGCGGTTGTGGCTCAACGACGCCACCGGCCAGGTGCTGCGCAACGGACTGACGCTGCTGGGCGTCGGCGCCCCCGAACGGATGTAACCCATGACGGATGCCGAACACCCGACCGACCCGCTGCCGGACCTGCGCGCGGGGTGGGTGCTCGCGGTTCCCGAAGAGCCGAAGAAGCGTCGCCGGGTGTGGCCGTGGCTCGTTGCCGCTGCGGCGGTGGTCATCGTCGTCGTGGTGGCCGTCGTCATCGTCGAGACCGTCGTGCGATCGAACATCGAGTCGGGCATCGCCAGCCAGGTACGGACGGGTCTGGAACTGCCCGCCGATCAGCCCGTCGACGTGTCGATCGAGGGACCGCTCACCCTTCAGCTGCTTACGGGGAGCCTCGACGACCTCCGGCTCTCTTCCGATGACGTCCCGCTCGGTCCGACAACGGCGGACGTCGAGGTCACGCTGCGCGGCGTCAGCACGACCGCTCCGTATACGGTCGGGGTCGGAGCTGCCACCGTGACCCTGGACCAGAGCCAGGTCGCCGCACTCACCGACAGCGTCGCCCAGATCGACATCCTCGAGCTCGCACTCGAAGACCCGGCGATCGTCGTCGGTACCGAGCTCTCGCTGTTCGGATTCGGCATCCCGGTCTCGCTGTCGCTGGTGCCCAGCGCGCAGGCGGGGGAGCTCGTGCTTCGTCCCGAGAGCCTTCAGGTCAGCGGCCTGGCCGTCACCGCGGACGGTGTGAGGCGGCAGTTCGGGACGATTGCCGACCCGATCCTGCAGGACTGGCAGATCTGCGTCGCACAGTACCTGCCGGCCGGGGCGACGCTCACGGCAGCATCCGTCACGGACGATCACCTTGTCGCCACCTTCGACATTGACGGCCGGATGCTTGACGACGCGACGCTGCAGCAGAACGGCACCTGCTGACCAGCGCCGCACGCTGTGTATCGGCCGTCGGATGCCTACAGATGTCAGACAACCGATATCTGAAATCAGATGGAAACTTTCCGGATGACGGGACGAAATGCTGGCTGCCTAGCTTCATGGTGTCGGCACATCCGTGTCGGTCCCCTCGATCCCGGAGTCAGCTCGTCATGACAACCCTGTTCTCACCCGGCCGCGCTCGTCACGCCGTCGGATTCGCCGCCCTACTGACCGGCCTACTCGCCCTTGCCGCGTGTTCCTCCGAAGCCCCGGGGGCCTCAGCCTCGGCATCCGCTGATCCGAACGCCCAGACCGAGCCGGTATCGGTCCAACTCAGTTGGATCTTCAACGAAGAGTTCGCCGGGGAGTACTTCGCGGAAACCAGCGGCTACTACGCCGAGGCGGGGCTCGGTCCCGTCCAGCTCGTTCCCGGACCCTCCGCAGGTGTGCCCGAACTCATCAGCGGAACGGCGGATGTCGCGTTCAGCGACGCCGTGACCATCGGCGCCGCGGTTGCCCGCGAGCAGGCGCCCTTGAAGATCCTCGGCGCCGTGTTCCAACAGAACCCGTTCGCGGTGCTCTCGTTGAAGGAAGGGGCCGATATCGCGACGCCGCAAGACATGATCGGCAAGCGCATCGGCGTTCAAGATGGCAACTCCGCGCTGTTCTCCGCACTGCTCGCGGCGAACGGAATCGGCGCCGACGAGGTCACGGTCGTGCCCGTGCAGTTCGATCCGGCGCCGCTCGTGAACGGCGACGTCGACGGATTCATCGCCTACCTCACGAACGAGCCGCTCGTGTTGGAAGCCCAGGGCATCACGACGACGACGCTCCCCTTCGCGACCAACGGGCTGCCGTTCGTTGCAAAGACGATCACCGCCGCCGACGAGACAATCGCCGAGAACCGGGAAATGCTGAAGTCCTTCCTTCGTGCCGAGATCCAGGGGTGGGCTGATGCGCTGGGAAACGTCGACGAGACCGTGCGTCTGGTCACGGAGCAGTTCGGTGTTGACCTTGACCTTGACCCCGTCGCCGTGCGCGCCGGGGCCGAGGCGCAGAACACGCTCGTCGTGTCGGACGAGACGGTTGCCAACGGCCTGTTCACCATCAGCCCAGAGCTCCAGGAGCGTACCCTCGCGAGCCTGTCCGCCGCAGGGATCGAGGTCGCGGCTGACGATCTGTTCGATCTGACCCTGCTCGCCGAGGTGTACGCCGAGTTCCCTGAGCTCGTCGCGCTCGGCTCCTGACCCTCCTGATGGGCTGCGCCGTTGCGCGCAGCCCATCATCAGAGACAACCACCGAGAAAGGGGCCGTCAATGACAGTTCGCATGATCATCGACACCGACACCGCGCAGGATGATGCCTTCGCGCTGCTGATCGGACTGCGCGACCCGCGCGCGCAGCTGGAGGCCGTCACGATCAACTACGGCAACGTCGCGTTCGACCAGATGGTCGAGAACGCTCTCTATACGATCGAGGTAGCGGGCCGCGGGGGCGAGGTGCCCGTCTACGAGGGGGCGCGGCTACCGCTGCTGGCCCCCGTCGATGATTCCTCGTACGTGCACGGTGCCGACGGGTTCGGTGGGGCGGGCTTTCCCCGAGCCCAGCAGCGCCCCGAACCCGAGAATGCCGTCACTGCTCTGCTCCGTCTCGTCGCCGGCAACCCCGGACAGTTCACGATCATCGCCCAGGCGCCGCTGACCAACCTCGCGCTCGCTGCCGCCGCGGATCGACGCTTCGCCGGGAACGTCAAAGAACTCGTCATCATGGGGGGGACGAATAACGCCGCGGGCAACATCACAGCAGCCGCTGAGGCCAATTTCTGGCATGACCCCGAGGCCGCCGCGATCGTGCTCCGGGCAGGCTTTCGCACGACGCTCGTCCCCTGGGATCTCGTGATGCGTCAGGGCGTGTTCGGTCCGGACAAGCTGCAGCGCATCGAGAGCTTGGATACGCCGGCATCCCGGTTCTTCGTTCGAGCGAACCGCGGCACTCTCGCCTACAACAAGAAGGCCCACGGGATGGATGGAAGTACCCACCCGGACTCCATCGCGGTCGCGATCGCCGTGGAGCCGCGGATCGTAACGAAGGCGAGCGACTACTATGTGGACGTCGAGACCGCGCGCGGAATCGCAACCGGCTACTGCTTGGTCGACTCGGTCCGTCGATCCGGTCGCGAGCCGAATGCGCGCGTGATCGAGGAGATCGACGAGGATCTGTTCTTCCAGACCATGATCGGCGTCCTCTCATGACCTCCCCGACCTCGCTGGGGGGAGGATTGTGACCGCCGAGACGCTTGTGAGGAGAGATGGCCGTATGACCCTCGAGCCGTTGTCTCTCACCGTCGGCCAACCTCTGCGTGTCGCGGTGTACAACAGCATTTCCCGAGCAATCCGCAACGGGACATACCCCCTCGGGTCCGTGCTGCCCAGCGATGCAGAGTTCTGCACAGCTCTGGGTGTGAGCCGACCAGTCGTGCGCGAGGCGATGCTGCTCCTCGAAGAGGACCGCTTGATTTCGACGCGTCGCGGTGTCGGTCGCTTCGTCAGCGACGCGATTCCCGGGATCGGCCTCGAGCGCGTACGCGGACTCGAGCTCTTGCTCGGCGAATCCGTCGGCGCCATCACGGTGGATCGGATCAGCCACGAAGTGCAGCCGGCATCTGATCTGCTCAGTCAGGCGCTAGCACTCGATCCGTCTGCTGCCGTGTGGACGTGGGAGTCTGTACTGCGGCGGACGGGAAACGAGCTCGCACTCACGTTCGAGGCTGTTCCTGCCGCCAGTTCTGCGTTCCCGGACCCCGGAACAGACACCATGCCCGAAGCCACCGCGTTGACTCGGCTTCTCGCCTCCGTCGACCCGTCCCATGTATCGAGTGCCTGCGATATCTCCGTGGGCGTTCTCGGTGAGCACCGCGCCAAGGCGCTCGGAGCAGACCCCGACACCAGCGCCCTGATTCTCACGCAGCATGTTTCCTATCGCGGTACGACTGTGCTCTATGCCAAAGACGTCATTCTGCCTGCGGCCGGCACCATCTCACTCCAGCAGAGCGCGTGATGGCGGGTGCGCCTCTCCTGATCAACCTGCACTCGCACCTCGAAGGGCGGGTGCGGCCGAGCACGGCGGCAGGGATCGCGCGCAAACTCGGGCTGCCGGATGCCGACCGCGACTGGACTGCGGCGCTGCAACTGGACGGTCCCGCAGACCTCACCACGTACCTCGTGAAGGTTGTCGCGACCTTCCCGTTCTTCTCGCGCCTCGACCTGCTCGAGCGGATCACGCGGGAAGCCGTCGAAGACGCTGCCGCCGATGGTGAGGAGCACCTCGAACTGCGGTTCGGTCCCGCCTCGCACGCCTCGACGCTCGCTGAGTTGGATGCCGTGATCGCTGCAATGTGCGCGGGAATCGTAGCGGGCATGGCGGACACCGGGATTTCCGCCGGCGTCGTCGTTGCCGCTTTGCGGAGCGACCCGACCGAGGTGAATGAGGCGGTGGCCCGGGCCGCCGCTCGTGCGGCCGGGACCGGTGTCGTCGGATTCGATCTTGCCGGCGACGAACTGCTCTTCCCCGATCTCGAGCGCTATCGGGACGCGTTCGCGATCGCGCGCAGCGCGGGCCTGGGCATCACATGCCACGCTGCCGAGGCGGCATCCGGGCGCGCGGCTCAGCAGGCCGTGGAGCTCCTGGGTGCCACACGGATCGGCCACGGTGCGCGCATCGCCGAGGAACCGAACCTCATCGGCTGGTTCGTCGAGCGCGAAATCGCGATCGAAGTGTGTCCAACCTCGAACGTCTACACGGGTGCTGTGTCGTCGATGGCGTCCCACCCCGCGGCGCAATTCGCCCGCGCCGGTGCCCGCGTCGTCCTCGGCGATGACAATCCACGCCAGACCGGCTCGCTGCTGTCGAGCGAAGTCGCCGTGTTGCGCGAGGACCTCGGGTTCGATGACGCCATGATCGCGGCGCTGGAGCGGCACAGCGTGGACGCGGCGTTCGTCGCAGACGGCGTACGACAGGGCTGGCGGAGCCGACTGGACACCCCGACGGAACAGCGCGCGGAGGCCTGAGCGTGCCGGCCGGCGGATTCCCGGGCGAGGATACCCGGTGCCCTAGACTGACCGGAGTGTCTCGGCGCGTGCGCTGACCGCCCGGGGCCTGCTCGCGCCGCTTGTTCGGCGCCGAAGACTTCACCGATTGGCTTCTGCGTGTCCGCCCACCCGACTTCCACCCCGCCCCTGCCGGCGTGGCTGGACGTGCCGTCGGATCCCAACGACCTCGTCGATGGCGTGTGGCCGACGGATGCCGCGCGCGATGCTGACGGCGATCTGATCATCGGGGGAGTGACCGCATCCGCGCTGGCCCGGGAGTACGGCACGCCGCTGTACGTCGTCGACGAGGACGAGGTCCGCTCCCACGCGCGACGCGCGCGCGAGGCGTTCGAATCCGCCGCCGCGCGGCACGGTGTCGCCGCCCGTGTCTATTACGCCGGAAAGGCATTCCTGAGCACCGAGGTGGTGCGGTGGGTCACGGATGCGGGCCTCGCTGTCGATGTGGCCAGCGGCGGCGAGTTGGCTGTCGCTCTAGCCGCGGGAGCAGACCCGGGTCGGATCGGACTGCACGGCAACAACAAGAGCATCGCCGAACTCGAGCGCGCCGTCGCGAGCGGTGTGGGCTCGATCGTCGTCGACAGCTTCCAGGAGATCGAGCGCCTCGCCGCCATCGTCGCTGCCGCGGGGACCGTGCAGGACGTGCTGCTGCGCGTCAACAGCGGTGTCCACGCCGAGACCCACGACTTCCTCGCAACGGCGCACGAGGACCAGAAGTTCGGATTCACCCTGGCCGACGCGGTTCGCGCCGCTGCGCTCGTGCGGAATGCGGAGGGCCTGCGGCTGGTCGGACTGCATTGCCACATCGGCTCGCAGATTTTCGGCACCGCCGGTTTCGCCGAATCCGCCGCACGCATCGTGTCCCTCTATGCAGATCTGCTGGCGCCGTCCGACGCGGATGCCGCGCAGGACATGCGGGTACTCAATCTCGGCGGCGGGTTCGGGATCGCCTACACGCGCGCTGATCGGCCGACGGCGATCGAGACCCTCGCCGACGGCATCGTGGATGCTGTCGCGGCCGAGTGCGCCGAGCGGGGCGTGCGCATGCCGGATCTTGCCTTCGAGCCGGGGCGGGCCATCGTCGGCCAGGCGGGGGTCACCCTCTACACCGTGGGGACGACCAAGGCGGTTGCGCTCGAGGGTGGCCTCGAGCGCCTCTACGTGAGCGTCGACGGTGGGATGAGCGACAACGCGCGTCCCGCCCTGTATGGCGCGAACTACAGTGCTCGGCTCGCCGCGCGCGTCAGCGACGCGCCGCCGCAACTGGTGAGGGTGGTCGGGAAGCACTGCGAGTCCGGGGACATCGTCGTCGATGCGGAGTACCTGCCCGCCGATGTCGAGCCCGGCGACCTCCTGGCCGTGCCCGCGACAGGCGCGTACTGCTTCTCGCTCGCCAGCAACTACAACTTCCTGCCTCGCCCCGCCGTCGTGGCGGTTCGAGACGGGCGAGCGCGCGTGATCGTGCGCGGTGAGACCCTCGATGACCTGCTGGCGCGTGATGCCGGCATCCCCCCGACCGAAAGGACGGCATGACCGACTACCGCCGCCTGCGAGTCGCGCTGCTCGGCGCTGGAGCTGTCGGCTCCCAGGTCGCCGCGCTGCTGCGTCAGCACGCCGATGAACTGGCAGATCGCGCCGGAGCGCGCCTGGAACTGGTGGGCATCGCCGTGCGCAACCCGGATGCACCTCGTGAGGCGGACCTGCCGCGCGAGCTGTTCACGACGGATGCCGAGACGCTGATCCTCGGCGCCGACATCGTGATCGAGCTGATGGGCGGGATCGAACCGGCCCGTACCCATGTGCTGCAGGCGATCGGGTCCGGCGCGGATGTCGTCACAGCGAACAAAGCGCTGCTGGCCACCCACGGCCCCGAGATCTTCGAGGCCGCCGATCAGGTCGGCGCCCAGGTGTACTACGAGGCTGCCGCCGCGGGGGCGATTCCCATCATCCGGCCGCTACGCGACTCGCTCGCCGGCGACCGGGTGCAGCGCATCATGGGGATCGTCAACGGAACGACCAACTACATCCTCGACCGCATGGACACCGAGGGCGCGGACTTCGGCGATGTGTTGGCGCAGGCGCAGGCCCTGGGCTATGCCGAGGCTGACCCCACCGCCGACGTCGAAGGATACGACGCGGCGCAGAAGGCGGCGATCCTCGCGAGCCTCGCGTTCCACACGTCGGTGCCGCTGGAGGCGGTGCACCGTGAGGGCATCACCACGATCGACAAGCCCATGATGGATGCGGCACGCAAGGCCGGCTACGTCATCAAGCTCCTCGCCGTGTGCGAGCGGGTGGCAAACGGCTCCGGCGACGCCATCTCGGTGCGGGTGTACCCCGCGCTCGTGCCCCGCGAGCATCCCCTTGCAAGTGTGCACGGGGCCAACAACGCCGTCTTCGTGCAGGCCGAGGCCGCCGGAAACCTGATGTTCTACGGCGCCGGCGCCGGGGGCGTGCAGACAGCATCCGCCGTGCTCGGCGATGTGGTCTCGGCCGCGCGCCGTCACATCGCCGGCGGCGTCGGAGTGGGGGAGTCCACCCGCGCGAATCTGCCGATCCTGCCGATCGGGCACGTGACCACGCAGTACCAGATCACGCTCGAGGTCGCCGATGAGCCCGGCGTCCTTGCGACAGTCGCCGGCATCCTGAGCGAGGGTCGCGTCTCGATCGCGACAGTCGAGCAGACGGTCGCTGAGGCATCCGTCGATCCGCTCGCGCGGGTGATGGCGGATCCGACGGGCGTGGCCCGTCTCGTGATCGGAACCCATAAGGCCTTGGAGCAAGACCTCAGCGAGACGGTGGCACGCCTCGCTGACAGTGACGTCGTGGACCGGGTCGTCTCGGTCCTGCGAGTAGAAGGAGATTGACGTGGCACACGTGTGGCGCGGAGTCATGCACGAATACGCCGATCGACTGGGCGTGACCGCCGAATCGACCGTCGTCTCGCTGGGCGAGGGAGGCACGCCGCTCGTGCCGGCACCGGCGCTGTCGCGGCGCACCGGCGCCCAGGTCTGGGTGAAGTTCGAAGGGATGAATCCGACGGGTTCCTTCAAGGACCGGGGGATGACCGTCGCCCTTTCGCGCGCGGTGGAGCACGGCGCCAAGGCCGTCATCTGCGCCTCGACGGGCAACACGTCGGCATCCGCCGCCGCCTACGCGGCACACGCCGGCATCACCGCTGCCGTGCTCGTGCCCGAGGGCAAGATCGCGATGGGCAAGCTCAGTCAGGCCGTCGCGCACAACGGCCAACTCATCCAGATCCGCGGGAACTTCGATGACTGCCTCGAGATCGCCCGCGAGCTCGCCGACAACTACCCGGTGCATCTGGTGAACTCGGTCAACCCCGACCGCATCGAGGGTCAGAAGACCGCCGCCTACGAGATCGTCGAGGTGTTGGGCGATGCGCCCGATTTCCACTTCATCCCGGTCGGGAACGCCGGAAACTACACGGCATACTCCCGCGGTTACCGCGAGGAGGCCGATCGTGGCGTCTCCACGCGCGTTCCGCGGATGTTCGGGTTCCAGGCCGAGGGAAGTGCGCCGCTCGTGCGAGGAGAGATCGTCAAGAACCCCGAGACGATCGCCACCGCCATCCGTATCGGGAACCCGGCGTCGTGGGAGCTCGCCCTGGAGGCCCGAGCCGCCACGGACGGCTGGTTCGGGGCGATCGACGATGAGCGCATCCTCGCGGCGCAGAAGATCCTCGCCGGCGAGGTCGGAGTGTTCGTGGAGCCGGCGTCGGCCATCAGTGTCGCGGGTCTGCTGGACCGCGCCGAAGCGGGAGTCATCCCGGCCGGCGCGAAGGTCGTCCTCACGGTGACAGGTCACGGCCTCAAGGACCCGCAGTGGGCGCTGCGCGGCGCGGATGGTTCCGAAGCTCGGCCGACGGTCGTCGATGCGACGACCTCCGAGGTGGCCGCGGTGCTCGGCCTGACCTCGTCGGGGGCGACCGAGTGAGCGCAGCCGGGGTCGCAGAGCGCTCGGTTGCGGTACGGGTTCCCGCGACCAGTGCCAACCTGGGTCCCGGGTTCGACACGCTGGGACTCGCGCTCAGCATCTACGACGACCTCGTCGTCACGTCCCTCCCCGAACCGGGGCTCGACATCGAGGCCGAGGGTGAGGGTGCCGAGGAGATCCCGCGTGATGCGTCGAACCTGGTCGTGCGCGCCATGGCCTACGCGTTCGAGGCCGTCGGGCGTCCCGTGCCGGGATTGCGCCTCCGGGCACGCAACTCGATTCCGCACGGCCGGGGGTTGGGCTCTTCCGGGGCGGCCGTGGTGGCCGGGATCCTCGCCGTGAAGGGGCTTCTGGAGGGCGACGTCGAGATCGGGCCCGACACGATGCTCCGGCTCGCCACCGAACTCGAAGGGCATCCCGACAACGTCGCGCCCGCGCTCTTCGGCGGACTCACGATCGCGTGGATGGACGAGGCGGTGCCGCAGCACAAGAAACTCCTCGTCCACCGCGGCGTCTCTCCCGTGGTCTTCGTCCCGGGATTCACGATGTCTACGAGCGTCGCGCGGAGCCTGCAACCGCTGCAGGTCCCTCGGGAGGATGCCGTGTTCAACCTCTCCCGCTCAGCCCTGCTGGTTGCTGCACTGACGCAGAGCCCCGAGCTGCTGCTGGCGGCGACCGAAGACAAGCTGCACCAGAACTATCGGGCCCAGGCGATGCCCGAGACCGACAAGCTCGTGCGCGTACTGCGCGAGCACGGGTTCGCGGCGGTCGTGTCGGGGGCAGGGCCCAGCGTGCTCGTGCTGGCCGACGGTCCTGGCCGTCGCCTGGAAGCAGCGGCTGTCGCCGAGCGGGTCACCGACACCCCGTGGCAGGCTCATATGCTGGCCGTCGACGTCAAGGGTGGTACAGTGAAGGTGCACGCGGGGGGTTCCACGTAACCCGTGAATCTGGCCCCCGCCGCATATCTGCGAAGCCTCCGCAATTCCCTCGACACCCTTCTTCCGAGCATCCATGCCCGGAAGGACTCGAGGAGAGGCAGATGAGCACGAGACGCTGAGTCCCGCTCAGCACGTCGAGCCCGTCGCGGCGGCTTCTTCATCCGTGCGGATCCGCACATCATTCGATTCACCGCACATTAGGTACACAAGGGAGTACTCGTGGAGTCCATCTCCGAGGTCCACACCGACGCGTCCGAGAGCGACGCCGCTGAGCAGACCACCCCCGCGGCCGACGAGGCCGCCACGCAGTCCGAATCCGCCGAGGAGCAGCCCACAGCGGCGGCTCCGGAGGCCGAGCCCGCTGAGGCCGAGGCTGAGCCGGCCGAGGCTGAGCCGGCTGATGCTGAGCCCGCTGAGGCCGAGGCTGAACCGGCCGAGGCCGAGCCGGCTGAGGCTAAGGCTGAGCCGGCCGAGGCTGAGCCCGTGAGCGAGACTGCGCCCACTGCGCAGGCCGAGCCCGCTGCGGCGGCCGATACCGAGTCCGCGCAGCAGACGGAGGCCCCGCCTGCTGCCGAGTCCGGCACTCCGGCCGCGTCCGCTGAGCAGCAGGAGGCTGCCCCGCCGAGCGAGGCGGCCCCCGCTGAGGCGCAGCCGGATGAGGCTGCCGCGCAGGCGCCGACCAAGCCCGCACGCAAGCGTGCACCGCGCCGCGCCAAGAGCACGGATGCTCCCGCCCACACGTCAGCGGCTGCGGAGGCTCCGGCGGCTCCCGACGCCGAAGCTCCCGGTGAGCCGCCCGCTGCACGTCAAGCCCCCGCTGACACGAACGCGTCGGCAGAGGCCGCACCGGCCGACACCGCGCAGACCGACACCACGCAGACCGACACTGCGCCAACCGACGCCGCACCCGCGCGTAGCGACGAGGAGACGGCTTCCGGTGAGTCCGGGGAGGACTCCGGCGACGAGAGCACGCCGAGCCGCAGCCGCAGCCGCAGCCGGAGCCGGAGCCGCAGCCGCGCATCGGGCAACAACAGCGGTGGAAACAACGGCAACAACGGCAACGCCGGTGCGCAAGAGCAGCCCAAGGCCGCCGACGCGGACGACGAGGGCAGCTCGACCAGCGGTCGCGGTCGACAGCGCAACAAGCGCCGCGGACAGAACCAGAACGACGAGTTCGAGCCCGAAGTCGGCGAGGACGATGTCCTCATCCCCATCGCCGGCATCCTCGATGTCCTCGACAACTACGCGTTCGTGCGCACGACCGGGTACCTGCCCGGCCAGAGCGACGTGTATGTGTCCCTCGGTCAGGTCAAGAAGTACAACCTCCGCAAGGGCGACGCTGTTGTGGGAGCGATCAAGCAGCCACGCGAAGGCGAGCAGACGGGGCGTCAGAAGTACAACGCGCTCGTGAAGGTCGACGCCGTCAACGGTCTCTCGGTCGAGGATGCCGCCGGCCGGGTCGAGTTCAGCAAGCTGACGCCGCTCTACCCCCAGGAGCGCCTGCGCCTGGAGACGGCGCCCGAGAAGCTCACACAGCGCATCATCGACCTTGTCGCCCCGATCGGGAAGGGCCAGCGAGGCCTGATCGTCGCGCCGCCCAAGGCCGGAAAGACGATCGTGCTGCAGCAGATCGCGAACGCGATCGCGACGAACAACCCCGAGGTTCACCTCATGGTCGTGCTCGTCGACGAGCGTCCCGAAGAGGTCACCGACATGCAGCGCACCGTCAAGGGCGAAGTGATCGCCTCGACGTTCGACCGTCCTGCGGAAGACCACACGACGGTCGCCGAGCTCGCGATCGAGCGCGCCAAGCGCCTCGTCGAGCTCGGTCGCGACGTCGTCGTGCTGCTGGACTCGATCACCCGCCTCGGCCGGGCCTACAACATCTCGGCGCCGACATCCGGTCGCGTGCTCACCGGCGGTGTCGATGCGTCCGCGCTCTACCCCCCGAAGCGCTTCTTCGGCGCGGCCCGCAACATCGAGAACGGCGGATCGCTCACGATCCTCGCGACGGCGCTCGTCGAGACCGGGTCCAAGATGGACGAGGTGATCTTCGAGGAGTTCAAGGGCACCGGCAACAGCGAACTGCGTCTGTCGCGCCAGCTCGCCGACAAGCGGATCTTCCCCGCGGTCGACGTCAACGCCTCGAGCACTCGCCGCGAAGAGATGTTGCTCTCGCCCGATGAGGTCAAGATCACCTGGAAGCTGCGTCGGGCGCTCGCGGGCCTCGATCCGCAGCAGGCTCTCGAGGTCGTGCTCGGCAAGCTCAAGGAGACGTCCTCGAACGTCGAGTTCCTCGTGCAGATGCAGAAGTCGATCCCCGCGCCGACCTCGAACGGTCACGGTGGGGGAGGCCACGGCCACGGGCACGAGAACAGCATCCGCTGAGCGGGGAGCCCTTCATGCCCGAGCCGGCACTGTTCGACTCCCTCCGCGCCCTGATCGACGAGCACCGCGAGGTCCAGGCGGAGCTGTCTGACCCCGCCGTGCACGCCGACCCCGGCAGGGCCAAGCGCGTCAACCGCAGGTACGCCGAGCTCAGCCGCATCATCGCGGCGCACGACGCGTGGCGGTCGGTGTCCGACGACCTCGCCGCCGCGCGTGACCTGGCGCGTGAGGACGCGGCCTTCGCCGAGGAGATCCCCGCAATGGAGGAGCGCCTCGCTGAAGCGCAGGAGCGCCTGCGGCGCCTGCTCATCCCGCGGGACCCGGATGACGCACGAGACGTCATCATGGAAATCAAGCAGGGCGAAGGCGGCGCCGAGAGTGCGCTGTTCGCGGCCGACCTCCTGCGGATGTACCTGCAGTACGCCGCGTCCAAGGGGTGGAAGACAGAACTCCTGGAACGCAATGAGTCCGACCTCGGTGGATACAAGGACGTGCAGGTCGCGATCAAGGGATCCTCGAGCGACCCCGCCCAGGGAGTATGGGCGCATCTGAAGTACGAGGGCGGAGTGCACCGCGTGCAGCGGGTGCCGGCCACCGAGTCGCAGGGCCGCATCCACACCTCGACGACCGGGGTGCTCGTGTTCCCCGAGGTCGACGAGCCCGAAGAGATCCAGATCGACCCGAACGACCTCAAGATCGACGTGTTCCGTTCCTCCGGTCCGGGCGGGCAATCGGTGAACACGACCGACTCGGCGGTGCGGATCACCCACCTGCCGACCGGGATCGTCGTGTCGATGCAGAACGAGAAGTCGCAGCTGCAGAACCGGGAGGCCGGGATGCGGGTGCTGCGGGCCCGGCTGCTGGCCAAACAACAGGAGGAACGGGATGCTGCGGCATCCGACGCTCGTCGCTCGCAGATCCGCGGGATGGATCGCTCGGAACGGATCCGCACCTACAACTTCCCGGAGAACCGCATCGCCGACCACCGCACCGGCTACAAGGCCTACAACCTCGATCAGGTCATGGATGGCGCCCTCGAACCGATCATCGCGTCGTGCATCGCCGCCGACGAAGAAGAACGGCTGGCAGCCTTGGCGGCAGAGAGCTGACCGGCCGTCCTACGCCGTGATCGCGAGGGCGATCGTGGCGAGGTAGACGGTCGGGATGGCAAATCCCTCGAACCCGATCCCCTTCTTCTCGCGCGCGAGCAGCCCGACGGCCAGCACGGCAGACATGAACGCGGTGCCCGCCAGGAGGACGAGGCTGGACGGCCCCGCCGCGGCGTAGATCGTCCCCTCCGTGTAGAAGACGTCGGCGATCGAGATCATGAGGGTGTCGAACACGTTCCCGCCGATGATGTTGCCCACGCCCAGAGTCAGCGCGCCCATCCGCACCGCGGCGATGAGGGTGATCAGCTCGGGCAGAGAGCTCACCGCCGTCGTCACTGTGAACCCCGTGATGTCGCTCGGCCAGCCCGTGGCAGCGGCGACGCCGAGACCTGCCTGGCCGATGACCCAGCCCGTGCCCGCTGTGATCACCGCGAGCACCGCGAACGTGACCCACAGCCGGCGCAGCGACCGGTGCGAAGACGTCGTGTCATCGTCGTCGACGGTCTGAGATGTTCGGCGCGGACGCCACATCTCATCCGAGCGCATGCGGCGCAGCAACAGCAGGCTGTACACGTAGATGACCGGAATCAGGAGCGACACGGGGTGTATCCAGCCCCACGACAGCGCGGGAGTGGCGTACGCGATGACCGGAAGCGTGAGCAGGGCGACCAGTGTCAACGACTGGCCGAGGTTCTCCAGAGACGCCGCCGCGTGCTCCAGGTTCGCACGGCGATAGACCAGGTCCGCCACGGCGAGCCACACGGTCTGGATCGCCACACCACCCACGGGATTGGCCAGCGCGAATCCGGCGTCTCCCGCGACGGCACCCGTGATCGTCGTGATGATGCCCGTGAGAGAGGTCACCGCGCCCAGGAACACCGCCCCCGCGATCGCGCGCCCCATCCCGGTGCGCCCGGCCAGCTCGTCCGCGGTGTATGCCAGACGTGTGCCGGCGACCCACAGCACGCCGATCGAGCCCGTCAACGCGATCAGGCTCGGCCATAGCCCCCAACTCCCCGTCATCCCACCCCGTCCTCTCCCCAGCGGTCGCCTCGTCGGCCCGTCACCGTAACAGACACGCGTCGGCTGCGCAGTGCGCTTGACGCGAGCGCCCACCGGAGTCGGGATGCTGTCGAGTGGGCCCCGGACCCGCTACTGTCGGGGCGTGGTCATGTTCCTCATCCGTGCGCTCATCTTCGTGCTCTCGGCAGCTGTCGGTCTCATCGCCGCCGACGTGCTGCTCCCCGGCTTCCGCATCGACTGGCGGGACTGGTGGGGGTTCCTGCTCGCAGTGCTGATCTTCGCCGTCCTGCAGAGCGTGCTCTCTCCGTGGATCGCGACGGTCGCCAAGCGCAACGCCCCCGCGCTCCTGGGGGGGATCGGGATCATCTCGACGCTGGTCGCCCTCGTCATCGTGGTGGTGATCCCCGCCAGCGGTGTGAGCATCGGCGAGCCGTTCGTGCTGACGTGGATCCTTGCGCCAGTCATCGTCTGGCTCGTGACCGCCCTCGCCACGTGGCTGCTCCCGATGGTCTTCATCAAGAAGAAGGTCGAGGAGCGTCGAGCGGAGAAGTGACACGCCGCGCTCCGGGGTTGTGTCCCTCATCCCGCCTCGATACGGTGGGCGCGATCGACACCGGATGACGTTGCCTGGGGGGGCACTCGACGATGAAGAAGATTCTGAAGGCCGGCACGATTCTCACTCTCGACCCGCATCGCACGCGGGCCGAGGCCGTCGCGGTTGACGATGGTCGCATCGTCGCCGTCGGGACGGTCGATGAGTGCAGGACTGCACTGCCCGGCGCCGACATCGAAGACACGGGCGCTGCGGCGCTGCTCCCCGGCTTCATCGAACCGCATTCGCATCCCGTGCTCAGCGGCATGGCAACGATGCCTCCCGCGTACTGGATCGCACCGTGGTTCGCGCCGACCTGGGATGATGTCGTCGCCGTGTTCCGCAAAGCGATCGCGGAATCGGCGCCGGACGCGCCGCTGGCTTTCTTCGGGTTCGACGGTCTGCTGCACAAGCACACCGAGCCCAACGCGGCGGAGCTGGACGCGATCTTCGGTGACCGCCTCGCACTGCTGTTCGGAAACTCGGGACACACGTCCTATGTCACCTCCGCTGTGCTGCGAAAGCTGGGATGGATCGACAATCCGCCTGCGGATCCCGTCGGGGGCTTCTTCGATCGCAACCCGGATGGCTCCCTCACGGGCCGGGCGACCGAGATTCCCGCCGCGATGGCGCAGGCTGCGCCGGTGCTGGAGGCGATCGCGAAGGGCCCGCGTCCCCTGCAGGGGGCGGTGGAGTACTACATTCTGCTGGCCAGCGCCGGCATCACGGCAACGTCTGAACACACCTACCGCACAGATCTCAAGGGCGCCTATGAAGCGCTCGCGTCGTTGCCCAGTTCGCCGCTGCGCGTGTCGCTCTACCACATGTCCACCGAGCCGGACTGCGGCGAGCCCTTCCAGTCCAGCGCACCCGAGTCGATGCTGCGCAAGCAGGGCATCAAGCTCTGGGCCGACGGCTCGCCGTGGGTGGGGAACGTGGCGATGAGTGTCCCGTATCTGGACACGGATGTCACCCGAGCCGCGGGCATCACGCCGGGCGTCCCCGGCGAGAAGATGATGAACTACACCCGCGACCAGCTCGACGCCCTGCTCGAGGCGCACGTCGGCGAGGGGTGGCAGATGGCATTCCACGCCAACGGGGACATCGCGATCGACATCGTGCTGGATGCCTTCTCCACCGTGCTGGGACGGCACGGGCTCATCGACTCCGACCACCGGTGGCGCGTCGAGCACATCGGCGGCGCGCGCACCGACCAGTTCCGCCGTATGGCATCGATCGGCGTAGTCCCCTCCATGGGCCCGTTCCAGTTCTACTACTGGGGGGACCTTCTCGACGGGGGGATGTTCGAACCCGCGATCGGCGGATCCTGGCAGCGCTTCCGGGACGCGTTCGACGCGGGCGTTCGTCCGTCCTTCCACAACGACGGTTCCGTGTCTCCGCCGACCCCGCTGCTGAACATGCAGGCCGCCGTGACGCGTCGCAGCTCGTCCGGGACGCTCCACGGTCCCGAGCAGGCCGTGACTCTCGACGAAGCGCTTCAGGCGCACACCCTCAACGCCGCATACGCTCTCGGGATCGATCACGAGGTGGGATCGATCGAGGTCGGCAAGCTCGCCGACTTCGTTGCCCTCGACGCCGACCCGTACACGGTCTCTCCCGACAGGATCGGCGCGATCGGCGTGACGGGCACGTGGCTGGGCGGCGAACGCATCGACCTGGACGCGTTCGCGGCGGCCTCGCACCAGGTCGATGACAGCGACTTCGCCACACTCCGAACCTACGGCGTGCCCGCCTGCTGCCACCACGTGGTGAAGGCGTCCGAGTGAGCGTCGCCGCTGCGCCAGGTCAGGGGTCCGGCGCGGCGCGGCAGTCGGTCGCGGTGTTCGCCGTGCCATTGCTGGGCGTCATGGCCGGCGTGCAGACGGCGGACCCGACGATCGCGAGCACCGCGCTGGTCGAGTCATCGCGCGCACTGGGAATGGATGCCGGTGTTCAGGCGATCGCCGCATCGATCTCCACGCTGATGCTGGCCGCGACCGTGATCAGCACGGGTCTGCTGGCAGACCGCATCGGGCGCAAGCTCCTCCTGATGCTCGCGCTTGTCGCCTCGATCGTCGGTGGACTCATCGCCGCGGTAGCGTTCGATCCGATCTCGTACATGCTCGGTCGGGCAATCGCCGGCATCGGACTGGGTGCCGTCTTCGCCGCCTCGTTCGCCTACTTGCGGGCGGTGGTGCCGGCGCCGCGGCTGCCCGCGGCGATGGGTTCGTTCGCTGCGTACAGCGCCTTGACCGTCATCGGCGCCAGCTTTCTCGGCGGAGCACTTGCCGATGTCGACTGGCGGCTTGCGTTCCTCGTCACACCGGTCCTCGCCGGCCTTTCCGTCGTCGCCGTGGTCTTCGTCCTCCCCGGCGAGCCGCGGTCAGGTTCGGGACCCGCGGACATCGGCGGGCAGATCCTTCTGATATTGGGCATCATCGGGGTGCTGTACGGGATTAGTCACGCCGGGCGGGGACTGACCGAGCCCCTGACCTGGATACCCTTCGTCGTGGGGCTGGTGCTTCTGGCCGCATTCGTCCTCGTCGAGGCGCGCGTGCGCCACCCCTTCTTTCCCATCGACATCTTCGCGAACCCGGGCTTTCTGGCTGCCGTGGCGATCGGACTCGCGTTCAACATCTCGCAGGCTGTCGCCATCTTGCAAACCGCGAACATCTGGCAGTTCGTGTACGGCTTCCAGACGATCGAGGTTTCCCTCGCGCAATTGCCCATGACCGTCGTGTCGGTCATCGCCTCGGTGCTGCTGGGGCGTTGGCTCACCCGGGGGCTTTCGGTGCCGATGGCGATCATCCTGACCGGGACCGCAACGACGCTCGGCTTCCTGTCGCTTGCACTCACTCTCCTGTCGGGGTCGTTCTGGGCCTTCCTGCCCGCTCTCGTCCTGATCGGCTTCGGTATCTCCGGGCTCGTTCCCTACGGTGCCCTGATCATCAGGCTGGCGCCGCCCGAGCATTTCGGGGTCGTAACCTCCTCGCGCACGACGATCGGACAGTTCGGCTACGCGCTGGGGTTGTCCGGTGGCGTGATTCTCGTCAACGCGCTGGCCGGTGACGACTTCTCGCGCCGTCTGGCTGAGGCCGGCGTACCGCCGACCCGACTCGGTCAGGCGCTGGATGCGGTGCAGCAATACACGCAGTCCGGCACAACGCCGTCGTCTGCAGAGGGCGGCACCGCGCTGCTGGCGGGAGCCGCGGAGGCATATCGCGACGGCTTCGTCGCAACAGCGATCATCGTCGCGATCGTGATCGCCGTCCTCTCGGCGGCCGCGGTCATCCTCTACCGCCGCTGGGACCGGATGCAGGCCGCAACGCAGTCAGGGGCGGCGTCAGCGTCCGGGGCGTGACGCGTCAGATCTGGTACTCCGGCATTGTCAGAAGCGCCCGGGTGTCCATGCCGTCCTTGCGCTTGCGGGCCTTGGCCGGGATCCCCGTGAGGACGCTGTCGGCCGGTGCGTCCCTCGTCACGACGGCGTTGGCGCCGACGACCGAACGCGCACCGATCGTGACGGGCCCGAGGATCTTCGCCCCCGCACCCACCGCGACCTCATCGCCCAGCGTGGGGTGACGCTTCCCGCCTTCGCGCTGGCGTCCGCCCAGCGTGACCTGGTGGTAGAGCATCACATCGTCACCGATCTCGACCGTCTCACCGATCACGACTCCCATGCCGTGGTCGATGAAGAACCGTCGTCCGATCCGGGCACCCGGATGGATCTCGATCCCCGTGAGCCAGCGGGTCAGCTGTGAGCCCGCGCGGGCGAGGAATCTCGCGTTGTGGGTCCACAGCCAGTGATTGACGCGGTGAGCCCAGATGGCGTGCAGACCCGAGTAGAGCACTGCGATCTCGATGCCGCTACGGGCCGCCGGGTCGCGCAGCTTCGCTGCCGCAATGTCTTCACGGATGCGGCCGACGATGCGTCGGACTCCCATCGTCAGTCCTCGCGCAGGTGCTCGAACAGGGCAGTCGAGAGGTAGCGCTCGCCGTTGGAGGGAATGACGACCACGATGTTCTTGCCCGCCGCCTCGGGGCGCGAGGCCACCTGCAGGGCTGCCCACACCGCCGCACCGCTGGAGATGCCGACGAGAATGCCGTCCTTGGTTCCGACATCGCGCGCCGTTGAGATCGCGTCGTCGAACTCGACGTCGATCACCTCGTCGATGACGCCCTGGTCGAGGATCTCGGGGATGAAGTTGGGACCGATGCCCTGGATCTTGTGTGGTCCGGGCTTGCCTTCGGTCAGCAGCGGAGAGTCCTTCGGCTCGACGGCGACCACCTTCACGCCGGGGACGCGCTCCTTGAGCACCTGCCCGACGCCGGTGATCGTGCCGCCGGTGCCGATGCCTGCGACGAAGTAGTCGACCTTGCCGTCGGTGTCCCGCAGGATCTCCTCGGCGGTGGTCTTGCGGTGGATCGCGGGGTTCGCCTCGTTCGCGAACTGCTTGGCCAGCACCGCCCCCGGCGTCTCTGCGGCGATCTCCTCGGCCTTCGCGACGGCGCCCTTCATGCCCAGGGCCGGGTCGGTGAGGACCAGCTCTGCCCCGTAGCCCTTGAGAAGGAGCTTCCGCTCGGTCGACATCGACGAGGGCATCGCGAGGATGACACGGTATCCGCGTGCCGCGCCGACCATGGCCAGGGCGATACCGGTGTTGCCACTGGTCGCTTCCACGATCGTGCCGCCCGGGGGCAGTTGACCGGACGCCTCGGCAGCATCGACGATCGCGATGCCGAGGCGATCCTTGACGCTGGAGGCCGGGTTGTAGAACTCGAGCTTTGCCAGCACGGTGCCCTCGACGCCCTCCGCGACGCGGTTCAGTCGGACGAGGGGGGTGTTTCCGAATGCACTCGTGATGTCGTTGTGGATACCGGTCATTGCGGGGCCTTTCGGGCGACGTAGGTGACGACCACTCAGCCTAGGCGAGCCTCACCTGATCGGGCCCGATTGTGACGAAGAAGGTCCCATCGCCCTAGGCTTGGGGTCGCTCATGCCCCCTCAACGCCCCTCCGACCCCGCCCGCGCCCCGCAGAAGATTGCCGATCAGCTCGCGACGGCAGCGGACGCCCTGGCTGCGGCGGGCCTTCCCGACCCGCGCGTGGATGCCGAGCTGCTGCTGGCCCATGTCCTGGATGTCGGTCGGGGAGAGCTGCAGGCGGCGGCGTTGCGCGGTGAGGTGATCGAGCCCGCGACGGGAGAAGAGTTCGCCCACTGCGTCACACGTCGCGCGGCTCGTGAGCCCCTGCAGCACATCACCGGAACTGCCCCGTTCCGTCATCTCGAGCTGCGCGTCGGTCCGGGCGTCTTCGTGCCGCGTCCCGAGACCGAGACTCTTGTCCAGATCGCCATCGACGCGCTGCGCGCGTCGGCCTCGCCCGCACCGATCGCGATCGATCTCGGCACCGGGTCCGGCGCGATCGCGCTCGCGATGGCGACCGAAGTGCCCCACGCCCGTGTCTACGCGGCAGAGAACGCCGTCGATGCGTTCGTGTGGGCCAAGGAGAACTTCGCCCACGTCGGGGCGCACAACGCGACGCTCGCCTTCATCGACCTGGCTCGCGCGTTCCCCGACCTCGACGGCACCGCTAGTGTCGTCGTCAGCAATCCGCCGTATGTCCCGGAAGCGGCGATCCCACGCGATCCCGAGGTGCGCTGGTTCGATCCCCCCAGTGCGCTCTACGGCGGCGTTGATGGTTTGGACGTCGTCCGCGAGGTCAGCGCCTCCGCGCTGCGGCTTGCTCACCCGGGGGGAATGGTCGCCATCGAACATGGCGAGAACCAGGGCGCGGCGATCCGCGAGCTGCTGGCCGCAGACGGGTGGCGCGCCCCCGCCACCCACATGGATCTCACGCGTCGCGACCGCGTCACGACAGCGCTGCATCCGTAACCACTGCCTCGTTCCGTAGACTGGGCACGCCATGTCCGACGTCTTCGACTGCCGCGACGACGCCCAGCTCTTGCCCGGCATGCGACAGGCACGCCAGGCGATCGGCCGGGGCGCCCTCGTCGTCATCCCCACCGACACCGTCTACGGTGTCGCCGCCGACGCTTTCAACGCCGCCGCCGTGCAGCGCCTCCTGGACGCCAAGGGGCGCACCCGCCAGTCGCCTCCTCCTGTGCTGGTGGCGGGCGTCGCGATGGTGCGGGCGCTCGTGGCCGAGGTGCCCGAACCCGTCGAACGGCTGATCGACCGATTCTGGCCGGGAGGGCTCACGATCGTCCTTCCCGCGCAGCCCTCGCTCACGTGGGACCTGGGGGAGACCCGAGGAACCGTGGCGGTCCGCATGCCCGACCATCGCATCGCCCTCGAACTCCTCGAGGAGACCGGCCCGCTCGCCGTCTCGAGCGCGAATCTCACCGGGGAGGCCGCGGCCATCGACGCGCTGAACGCGCGCCAGATGCTCGGCGATCGCGTCGACGTCTACCTCGATTCGGGACCTGTGCCCACCGGCGTGCCCTCGACGATCCTCGACGCGACCGGACTCGCTCGTCGCGAGCCGGGCCACGCTCGTATCCTGCGCGAGGGCGCCGTGAGCGTCGATGAGATCCGTGACGTGATCGGCGACCTTCTCGAGGATCCTTCGGCGCCGCACGCCGACACGGATGCCGACGCCCCCGGATCCGCGTGAAGCAGTACCTGTTCGTCGTCATCCTGACCGCGACCATCACTCTCGTGCTGGCGTGGGCGGTGTGGCAGCTGAGCATGCGGTACAAGCTCTACCCCGGCATCCGCGAGCGTGACGTCCACAAGACCCCGACGCCCCGGCTGGGCGGTGTCGCGATGTACATCGGAATCGTCGCCGCCTTCCTGGCCTCGTCACAACATCCGTTCTTCTCGATCTTCTGGGCCGATCCCGCCGCGGTGTGGGCGATCCTCGGGGCGACGACCCTCATCGTCATCGTCGGGGTGGCCGACGACGTGTGGGACCTCGACTGGATGATCAAGCTCGGTGCGCAGTTCGTTGCAGCCGGGATCATCGCCTGGTTCGGCAAGCTCCAGATCCTGTCCCTGCCGATCGGCGGCCTGACCGTCGGCTCCAGCTGGATGAGTTTCGTGCTGACGGTGCTCTCGATCGTCGTCGTCATGAACGCCGTCAACTTCATCGACGGCCTGGACGGCCTGGTCGCCGGCGTCGCCCTCATCGCCAACGCTGTCTTCTTCGCCTACTCATATCTGCTGGTGCGCGATGCCGGCGCCACGACCTACTTCAATCTGGCGTCGTTCATCGCAGCCGCGCTCATCGGCGCCTGTATCGGCTTCCTGCCGCTGAACTGGACGCCCGCCAAGCTGTTCATGGGTGACAGCGGCGCGCTCATGCTGGGTCTGTTGATGGCCGTGTCCGCGATCGCGATCACCGGTCAGATCACCCCATCCCAGCTCGATCCCGACAACTTCGGCAGGTCGCAGCTGTTGGGTGCCTTCATCCCGATCCTCCTGCCGATCACGATCGTCCTGCTGCCGCTGCTGGACTTCGGTCTCGCGATCATCCGCCGGGTCAGCGCCGGCAAGTCGCCGTTCTCCCCCGACCGCAAGCACCTGCATCACCGGATGCTCGACATGGGGCATAGTGACCGGACCGCCGTTCTGATCTTCTACGCGTGGACCGCGGTGATCGGACTGGCGATGCTGCTGATGTACATCGGCACGGCCTCCGACTGGCCGGGGGAGTACCTCATCGGCGTCGGATTCGGTGCCCTCGGCGTCATCGCCTGCCTCGTTGTGACCCTCATGCCCCCCGAGCGCCGCCCCGCGCGCGCCACGACCGCCCAGGAGGCCTCGTGAGTACCGTGTCCAGCACCCCGATCCTGCGGACGACCCTGATCTGGTCGGCGATCGTGACCGGGGCTCTTGCCGTCGCAGGCTCCGTCGTCGGCTATCTCGTCGCGGGCGAGTCCGGTCTGTGGAGCGCACTGGTCGGCGTGCTCCTGGCGGCGTTGTTCCTGGGAATCACCGGCATCAGCATCCTCGTGGCCAACCGCTGGTTCGGCACGGACCTGTACGTGCCGCTGTTCTTCGGGATCGTGCTCGGTGGATGGCTGTTGAAGTTCGTCGTCTTCTTGATCGTTCTGTTCGTCGTCCGCGATCAGCCGTGGGTCAACTCGCTCGTCTTCTTCGTCGCCATTGTGGCGGGGGTTCTCGCCTCGCTTGCGGTCGATGTCATCGTCGTGACCCGCATGCGCGTGCCCTATGCGAGCGACACGACCCTGCCGACGACCGACCCTGACGAGGCCCCGGGAGACTGACGCGGCGCCCGGAGCTCTCCGGATTTGCTAGGGTGGTCTTGCGCCCGCCCGTTCGCCTGACGAGCGCTGTCGGGATCGCCACTTCACCGCCCATCGTCGCAACGGCTAGTACCCGATGCCCCGAAGCTGGAGCCAGCGCTGTTTACCGAAGCTGCGACCCTGATTGCGTCCACCGCCGAAGACGGCGGGGGATTCCACGGACCGTCCGTCGACGAGTTCTTCCCCGAGCCGATCTTCTACCTCTTCGGTATTGAGGCTCTCGCAGTCACTCGAATCACCCTCATCCAGTTCGCCGCGACGATCGCTGTGGTGTTGATCTTCTGGCTCGGCACCCGACGGATGCGCGTCGTCCCGGGCCGGTTCCAGAGCCTGGTCGAGATGGGTCTCGACTTCGTTCGTGTCAACATCGCCGAAGACCTCCTGGGCAAGAAGGACGGCCAGCGGTTCCTGCCGATCCTCACGACGATGTTCTTCATGATCCTGTTCATGAACATCACGGGAATCATCCCGTTCATGAACATCGCCGGCACCAGCGTCATCGCTGTGCCCCTCGTGCTGGCGATCATCAGCTACGTCACGTTCATCTACGCGGGTATTCGCAAGAGTCCGAAGAACTTCTTCAAGAACTCCCTGTTCCCCTCGGGCGTGCCCTGGCCGATCTACATCATCGTCACCCCCATCGAGCTGATCTCGACGTTCATCATCCGCCCGGTGACGCTGACTCTCCGACTTCTCATGAACATGATGGTCGGCCACCTCCTGCTGGTGCTGTTCTTCGCAGCGACGCAGTTCTTCCTCTTCGACCTCGGCGGCTGGTGGTCGGCTCTGGCAGCCGGCAGCCTCGCGTTCGGGTTCGTCTTCACTCTCTTCGAAATCCTGGTCTCTGTCCTCCAGGCGTACGTCTTCGCCCTCCTCACCGCGGTCTACATCCAGCTCGCGGTGGCGGAAGAGCACTAAGCGGGTCGGCCCGAAAGCCGCCCTCAACCGAAAGGAAAAAATCCGTGGACGCAACTACGGTTCTCGCCCAGGTCACCGGCAACGTCGCGACGATGGGTTACGGCCTCGCCGCCATCGGCCCGGCGATCGGCGTGGGCATCGTCGTCGGCAAGACGATCGAAGGCGTCGCTCGCCAGCCCGAACTGGCCGGCCGACTGCAGGTCCTCATGTGGATCGGTATCGCCTTCACCGAGGCGCTGGCGTTCATCGGTATCGCCGCCGGCTTCATCTTCGTCTGATCCCCCACTGCTGACTAAGGAGACAGGATGCTCACGGCTCTTGTCACGTACGCCGCCGAAGAGGGGGCTGCCAAAAACCCTCTCATCCCGGCGTGGTACGACATCATCTGGTCGGGCGTGTGCTTCATCGTCATCCTCGTCCTGTTCTGGCTCTACGCCCTGCCGCGGATGAAGAAGCTGCTCGACGAGCGCTCCGCGGCGATCGAAGGCAACATCGCGAAGGCCGACGAGGCCCAGCGCAAGGCCGAAGCGGCGCTCGAGGAGTACACCGCTCAGCTCGCTGACGCGCGCCGCGAAGCCGGTGAGATCCGCGACGCCGCCCGCGAGGACGGCAAGAAGATCCTCGCCGAGGCCAAGGAGAACGCGTCGGCCGAGGCCGCACGCCTCACCGCGGCAGCGCACGCGCAGATCGATGCCGAACGGCAATCCGCGTTCGTGTCGCTGCGCAGTGAGGTCGGGACGCTCGCGCTCGATCTCGCCGGTGGCGTGATCGGCGAGACGCTCTCCGATGACGCGAAGGCAAAGGCCGTTGTCGACCGTTTCCTCGCTGACCTCGAGGCATCCGAGACGGCGGCGAAGTAATGGGAAGTGCGACGAATCAGGCGCTCGCGGAGACGACCGCGGCGCTGGCTGCGGCTCGTGGCGTCGACCTGACCGTCGCCCGCGAGCTTTTCGTGGCTGCCCGCGAGCTCGCGGAGTCCACACAGCTGAGCGGCGCACTCGCGGACTCCGCAGCGGCCCCCGCAGCGCGCGCAAAGGTGATCACCGACGTCTTCGGGCCATCGATGGCTCCCGCGACGGTCGGGCTGCTCAGCAATGCTGTGCAGCAGCGGTGGTCGTCGGCGTCCGACCTCGTGGATGGCATCGAAGAGCTCGCTGTCAGGGCCGCGACGATCGCGTCCTCGGCGGATGTCGAGTCTGAGCTGTTCGAGTTCTCCCGCACGGTTGCGGCGAACCCGGAGCTGGAGCTTGCGCTCGGCAGCCGACTGGGCGAGGCGTCGCTGAAGGGTGCTCTCGTCGAGAAACTGCTTACCGGGCGTGCGAGCGAGGCGACCGTTCTTATCGCGGCCTCGCTGGCGCAGCAACCGCGCGAGCGGCGGGTGCGCCAGCTGCTCTCGCGGGCGATCCGAATCGTCGCCGACGAGCGCGGTCGTGCCGTTGCGACGGTGACGGCCGCGGCGCCCCTGAGCGCAGAGCAGACGGCGCGCCTGACGGAGCTGCTCACCCGTCGATACGGCACCAAGATCTCCCTGAACACCGTGATCGACCCCGCCGTCGTGGGCGGACTGCGCGTGCAGATCGCCGACGACGTCATCGACATGAGTGTTTCCTCCCGGCTCGCCGACCTGCGTCAGCGACTGGCCGGCTAACGACACCGCCGCGAGGCGCAGACTTCGGGTCCGATGCACGGAACCCGAGAAGGACCCCAACGAAGGAAGACCATGGCAGAACTCTCCATCAGCCCCGACGTCATCCGTGACGCGCTGAAAGACTTCGTCGCCGCGTACGAGCCCTCCGGGGCAGCGGCCAACGAGGTCGGAACCGTCATCGACGCCGCCGACGGCATCGCCCACGTCGAGGGCCTCCCCGGCGTCATGGCCAACGAGCTGGTCACCTTCGCCGACGGCACTCAGGGCCTCGCCCTGAACCTCGACGAGCACGAGATCGGTGTCGTCGTCCTCGGTGACTTCGCCGGCATCGAGGCGGGCCAGCAGGTCACGCGTACCGGCGAGGTGCTCTCGGTTCCCGTCGGCGACGGCTACCTCGGCCGCGTCGTCGACCCGCTCGGCAACCCCATTGATGGCCTTGGCGAGATCGCGACCGAGGGCCGTCGCGCGCTCGAGTTGCAGGCGCCGGGCGTCATGCAGCGCAAGAGCGTGCACGAGCCCATGCAGACGGGCATCAAGGCGATCGACGCCATGATCCCGATCGGCCGCGGACAGCGCCAGCTCATCATCGGCGACCGTCAGACGGGCAAGACCGCGATCGCGATCGACACGATCATCAACCAGAAGGACAACTGGGCGTCCGGCGACCCGACCAAGCAGGTGCGCTGCATCTACGTGGCGATCGGTCAGAAGGGTTCGACGATCGCATCCGTGAAGGGCGCCCTCGAGGATGCCGGTGCCATGGAGTACACGACGATCGTCGCGGCCCCCGCTTCCGACCCCGCCGGCTTCAAGTACCTCGCTCCGTACACCGGCTCTGCCATCGGCCAGCACTGGATGTACGGCGGCAAGCACGTCCTGATCATCTTCGACGACCTGTCGAAGCAGGCCGAGGCGTATCGTGCCGTGTCGCTGCTGCTGCGCCGTCCGCCGGGCCGTGAGGCGTACCCCGGTGACGTCTTCTACCTGCACTCGCGTCTGCTGGAGCGCTGCGCGAAGCTCTCCGACGAACTGGGTGCCGGCTCGATGACCGGTCTTCCGATCATCGAGACGAAGGCCAACGACGTGTCGGCCTACATCCCGACCAACGTGATCTCGATCACCGACGGACAGATCTTCCTGCAGTCGGACCTGTTCAACGCGAACCAGCGTCCGGCCGTCGACGTGGGTATTTCGGTCTCGCGTGTCGGTGGCGACGCGCAGGTCAAGTCGATCAAGAAGGTCTCGGGAACACTCAAGCTCGAGCTCGCGCAGTACCGCTCACTCGAGGCGTTCGCGATGTTCGCCAGCGACCTGGATGCGGCGTCTCGCCGTCAGCTGGCCCGCGGCGCTCGTCTGACCGAGCTGCTCAAGCAGCCGCAGTACGACCCGTACCCGGTCGAGGAGCAGGTCGTCTCGATCTGGGCCGGCACCAACGGCAAGCTCGACACGATCGAGGTCGAAGACGTGCTGCCGTTCGAGCGGGAGCTTCTGGACTTCCTGCGTCGCAACACGACGATCCTCGACCGGTTGCGCGAGACCAACGTGCTGGATGACGACACCGTCGCCGAGCTCGAGAAGGTCGTCGACGACTTCGTGCTGGAGTTCCGCTCGGGCAAGGGTCAGGCGATCTCCAAGCCCGGCCACGAAGAGGTCGGCGCGGCGCACGCCGAGGATGTCAACCAGGAGAAGATCGTCAAGGGCCGCCACTAAGGGCGCGCGAGGTCGATAAACCATGGGCGCACAACTCCGGGTCTACAAGCAGAAGATCTCTTCTGCTCAGACGACCAAGAAGATCACGAAGGCGATGGAACTCATCGCGGCTTCGCGCATCCAGAAGGCGATGGCGCGCGTGCGCGCGTCCGCTCCCTTCGCGCGTGCCGTGACCCGCGCCGTCTCGGCGGTCGCCACGCACTCCAACGTGGATCACCCCCTGACCACGGAGCGGGAGGTCATCCGTCGCTCAGCGGTGGTGATCTTCGCTTCGGACCGAGGGCTTGCGGGCGCGTTCAACTCGCAGATCCTCCGCGAGGGTCTCGAGCTGGCACAGCTGCTCCGTGAGCAGGGCAAGGAACCTGTCTTCTATCTCGTGGGACGCAAGGCCGTCGGCTACTTCCAGTTCCGGAAGATGGCCAGCGCCGCGCAGTGGACGGGAGACACCGACACGCCTCACTTCCACACGGCCGAAGAGATCGCGGCTGCTCTGCTGGATGCCTACGACCGCGGCGGCGACGAGGGCGGCGTCGACGAGATCCATCTCGTCTACAACCGCTTCGTGAGCATGATGACCCAGACGCCGGAGCAGGTGCGCCTGCTTCCGCTCGAGGTCGTCGAAGCCGAAGAGTCGGCGTCGGCTCAGGTGTACCCGCTGTACGAGTTCGAGCCGGATGCCGAAACGGTGCTCAACCAGCTGCTGCCGGTGTACATCCAGAGCCGTGTCTTCAACGCTCTGCTGCAGTCGTCGGCGGCCAAGCACGCCGCGACGCAGAAGGCCATGAAGTCCGCGAGCGACAACGCAGACAAGCTCATCACCGATTACACACGCCTGCGCAACAACGCGCGACAGGCCGAGATCACGCAGCAGATCGCCGAGATCGTCGGCGGCGCCGACGCTCTGGCGTCGGGCAAGTAGACCTGACACGAAAGAGAATGACCATGACCCCCACCGCTACCGCCGAGAAGACCGCGGTCGTCGGCCGCGTCGCGCGCGTCACCGGCCCCGTCGTCGACATCGAGTTCCCGCACGATGCGATTCCCGAGATCTACAACGCGCTGAAGACCACGATCACGATCGAGGGCGAGTCCAGCGAGCTGACCCTCGAGGTCGCACAGCACCTGGGCGACGACCTCATCCGCGCGATCGCGCTCAAGCCGACGGACGGACTCGTGCGCGGCCAGGAGGTGCGCGACACCGGGGGACCGATCTCCGTCCCCGTGGGTGACGTCACCAAGGGGCGCGTGTTCAACGTCACCGGTGACATCCTCAACGGCGAGCCCGGCGAGCAGGTCGAGATCACCGAGCGCTGGGGTATCCACCGCAAGGCTCCCGCGTTCGATCAGCTCGAGTCCAAGACGCAGATGTTCGAGACCGGCATCAAGGTCATCGACCTGCTCACCCCGTACGTGCTCGGCGGCAAGATCGGCCTGTTCGGCGGTGCGGGCGTCGGCAAGACCGTCCTCATCCAGGAGATGATCCAGCGCGTCGCGCAGGACCACGGCGGTGTGTCGGTGTTCGCGGGCGTCGGTGAGCGTACCCGTGAGGGCAACGACCTCATCCACGAGATGGAGGAGGCGGGCGTCTTCGACAAGACGGCGCTGGTGTTCGGTCAGATGGATGAGCCGCCGGGGACGCGTCTGCGCGTCGCCCTGTCGGCGCTGACGATGGCTGAATACTTCCGTGACGTGCAGAAGCAGGACGTGCTGTTGTTCATCGACAACATCTTCCGCTTCACGCAGGCCGGTTCCGAGGTCTCGACGCTGCTGGGCCGCATGCCCTCGGCTGTGGGATACCAGCCGAACCTGGCTGACGAGATGGGCATCCTGCAGGAGCGCATCACCTCGACCCGCGGTCACTCGATCACCTCGCTGCAGGCGATCTACGTTCCCGCCGACGACTACACCGACCCCGCGCCGGCGACCACCTTCGCCCACCTGGATGCCACGACCGAACTCTCGCGTGAGATCGCGTCGAAGGGTCTGTACCCCGCCGTGGACCCGCTGACCTCGACCAGCCGCATCCTGGACCCGCGCTACATCGGCGCGGACCACTACCGTGTGGCGACGGCCGTGAAGCAGATCCTGCAGAAGAACAAGGAACTGCAGGAGATCATCGCGATCCTCGGTGTGGACGAGCTCTCCGAAGAGGACAAGGTTGTCGTCGCCCGCGCGCGTCGCATCCAGCAGTTCCTCTCGCAGAACACCTACATGGCCAAGAAGTTCACGGGCGTGGAGGGTTCCACCGTTCCGATCAAGGAGACGATCGAGTCCTTCGACGCGATCGTCAAGGGCGATTTCGATCACGTGGCCGAGCAGGCGTTCTTCAACGTCGGCGGCATCTCGGACGTCGAAGAGCGCTGGGCGCAGATCCAGAAGGAGAACGGCTGATCATGCCGCTGCACGTGAGCCTCGTCTCCGCCGACGCGGAAGTGTGGTCGGGGGAGGCATCCCTCGTGGTCGCGAAGACCGTCGAAGGCGAGATCGGCTTCATGACGGGGCACGAGCCTGTGCTCGCGATCCTCGCCGAGGGCCAGGTGCGCATCACGAAGGATGACGGCAGCAAGGTCGTCGCGAACGCTCAGGATGGCTTCCTCTCGATTGAGGGTAACGTCGTCACGATCGTCGCGGGCAACGCCGCGCTCGTCGCCTGACACGACAGTCCCCCTGCCGAGGTCGACGGAGTCGGCCCGTGCGGGGTGCACGAACACTCGCCGGGGTGGGACGAATGCACTGTCATCCGTCCCACCCCGGCGAGTGCGTCTTCCCCGGTGACGGGCGGCCATGCTGATCCTGCTGCCGCCGTCGGAGACGAAGCGGCCAGGTGGGGAGGGGCCGCCGTGGGATGCATCCGCGCTGGCACTTTCCGAACTGACGTCCATCCGCGAGTCGGTCATCGACGCACTGGTCCGGCTGAGCGATGATCCGGATGCTGCGGCGAGGGTCCTCAAGCTCGGACCGACGCAGCGCGGCGAGATCGAGACGAATCGGGTGCTGCGGACGTCCCCGACGATGCCGGCAATCGACCGGTACACCGGAGTTCTTTTCGATGCTCTCGACGCTGCCACCCTTGACGCTTCTGCCCGACGGTGGCTCGGCACCCACGTCTTGATCCACTCCGCGCCGTTCGGGCCGATCGGGGCCCTGGATCCGATCCCGTCCTACCGCCTCGGTGCCGGCATCCGTGTGCCGAATCTCCCGCCCGCGCGGCGCCTGTGGGGCCCGGCGGTGACAACGGCGCTGGCTCGGCGCGAAGAGGCGTTCGTGCTCGACCTGAGGTCCGAGGCCTACGTCGCGCTCGGAGCTGCGCCGATCGAGCGAAGCGTGTACCTGCGGGTTCTCACGCGCGGTGCCGACGGTCAGACGCGGGCGCTGAACCACTTCAACAAGGCGGCCAAGGGCGAACTGGTGCGCCGCCTGGCCCGGCACCGACCGCCGCTGGCGAGCGTCGCCGACGTCGTGGACTGGGCGCGGGAGTCCGGCCTCGATCTGGCGCCCGGCGCGCCGGGAGAGCTCGCGCTGTTCGTCTGAGTCGGCCCGAGCAACGCGATGCACGTGCCACGGGTGCATGACACCGGGCATCGCGTGTCGCTAGCATGTGGAGCAACGGGCGAATGCCCCGTCGCGCACCAGCTCGAGGTGCGAGTCCTGACCGTTCGGGAGGAACGTTCATGTTCGAAAACGTAGGCGCATCGGTCGTCTATTACAACGACGGCGCGTCGATCGGCTTGCTGATCTTTCTCGCCTTCTTCTGGATCCTGTTCGCTGCCGCGGGGTACATCCTCACCTCGTTCTTCTTGATGAGGATCTTCGACAAGGCCGGCGTGCAGGGCAAGTGGCGCGCGTGGGTGCCGGTCTACAACGGCATGATCTTCCTCAAGCTCGGTGACCTCAGCCCCTGGCTGCTGCTGTATGCCATCGGTGCCGCAATCCTGCTCGGTTGGATCCCGGTCATCGGCCAGCTGATCGGTCTTGCCGCGTTCATCCTGACGCTGCTCGCCGCATGGCGCGTGGGTCTGAAGCTGCAGAAGGAAGCAGTCTGGCTCATCCTCTACTTCTTCCTCTCGATCGTGTGGCTCGGTATCGCCGCCTTCGACAAGTCGCGGTGGAACACGGCGATCCCTGCCGCACCGTGGGCCGGCAACGGATTCCTGGGCGACCGGACGAACTGGGACGGCATCCCCTCGCAGGTCCCGGCCGGCGGGTACCCCGCCAACCCGGCCACGAGCCCCGCGCCCGGCTACGCTGCGCCGCCCGCACCGCCGACCGGGTACGCGCCCCCGGCCGCTCCGCCCGCCGCGGCACCGCAGCCCCCGGCCAACACCGAGCCGCCCGCGGCTCCGGAGGACCCCAAGGCCTGACGGAAACGCCTGACAGAAGAGGCTCCCACCGCATCGGTGGGAGCCTCTTCTCTCGTTCGGCCAGATGCGCCGACGCTGCCGCAACTCCGCCCTCCGCGTCGTGGCACGTGGCGATTTGCCCGCGGTCGGATGCCGGGCGTAGCGTCAGCGAGGGCGCGCTCGGCGCAGACCCGGCGCTGTGCTCTCTGAGGGAAGGACCTCCTCGTGCTCTGGACGCTTCTGGTTCGCTATCTGCGGCCCGCATGGCCGCTGATCGTTGCTGTCGTCGTTTTCCAGCTCGCGCAGTCGATCGCGTCGCTGCTGCTGCCGAGTCTGAACGCCGACATCATCGACAACGGCGTGGTCACGGGGGACATCGCGTATATCTGGTCGACCGGCGGTGTCATGCTCATCGTGTCGCTCGTGCAGGTGGTGTGCGCGATCGTCGCGGTCTACTTCGGCTCGCGGATGGCGATGGGGATGGGAAAGCGCCTCCGCGCCGACGTCTTCCGTCGGGTCGTCGCGTTCTCGCAACGCGAGGTGGGACACTTCGGCGCCCCCTCGTTGATCACGCGCAACACGAACGACGTGCAGCAGGTGCAGATGCTCGTTCAGGTGTCGGCGACGCTCATGGTGTCGGCGCCCATGCTCGCCATCGGCGGTGTCGTCATGGCGATCCGGCAGGACCCGGGGCTGTCGTGGCTCATGGCCGTCGCGGTTCCCGTGCTGCTGATCCTCGTGGCCCTCATCGTGGTGCGGATGGTCCCCGCCTTCACCGTCATGCAACAGCGCATCGACCGGGTCAATCAGATCATGCGGGAACAGCTGACCGGCATCCGCGTCGTGCGGGCTTTCGTCCGCGAAGATCAGGAACGCGCGCGATTCGACGTCGCGAGTCGCGATGTCATGGCGACGGGGCTTCGTGCGGGCAACCTGATGGCGCTCATGTTTCCCGTCGTCATGCTCGTGCTGAACGTCTCGAGCGTCGCGGTGATCTGGTTCGGCGCCTTCCAAGTGCAGTACGACGACGTCGAGATCGGGACGCTCTTCGCGTTCCTCACCTACATCATGCAGATCCTCATGGGCGTCATGATGGCGACGTTCATGTTCGTCATGATCCCGCGCGCTGCCGTGTGCGCGAACCGTATCGGCGAGGTGCTGGAGACCGAGCCGTCGGTAGAGCCACCTGTCACACCCGTGGCCGCACCGACGCCGCAGGGCCGGATCGAGTTCGTTCATGTCGACTTCGCGTACCCGGGAGCCCAGGATGCGGTGCTTCACGACATCACGTTCACCGTCGAGCCGGGAACGACGACCGCGATCATCGGGTCGACCGGGGCGGGCAAGTCGACGCTCATCGGGCTGGTGCCGCGGCTGTTCGACGTGACGGCAGGGCAGGTCAGGGTCGACGGCGTCGACGTCCGCGAGTACGAACCCGACCAGCTCTGGGCGCGGATCGGGCTCGTCCCCCAGCGGGCGTTCCTGTTCTCGGGCACCGTCGCCTCCAATCTGCGCTACGGCGATGCCGAGGCTGACGACGAGAGTCTCTGGCGCGCGCTCGAGCTCGCTCAGGCCCGCTCGTTCGTTGAAGGATTCCCGCTCGGGCTCGACGCGCCGATCGCGCAGGGTGGCACCAACGTCTCGGGTGGTCAGCGGCAGCGGCTGGCGATCGCCCGGGCGCTCGTGAAGCGGCCCGCAATCTACGTCTTCGACGACTCGTTCTCGGCGCTCGACCTGCGGACGGATGCGGCGCTGCGCCGGGCATTGGACACCGAACTCCCTGACGCGACGCGTCTGGTCGTCGCGCAGCGGGTCTCAACGATCCAGCACGCCGACCAGATCGTGGTGCTCGATCACGGCCGCGTCGTCGGCATCGGCACGCACGATCATCTCGTGGAGTCGTGTGAGACCTACCGAGAGATCGTGGACTCGCAGCTGTCGGCCGAGGCTGCCGCATGAGCGCGCCACGTCCCGCTGCGGGACCCGCACCGACCGCACGCGGCCCGATGGGGGGCCCGATGGGGCGAGGTGTCGGGATGCCGGTGCAGAAGGCGCAGAACTTCGGTGGCAGTGCTCGGCGGCTGCTCGCCCACCTCCGCCAGGAGAACGCGCTCCTGGTCGTTGTGATCATCCTGGGCGTGTTCTCCGTCGCCTTGTCGGTGATCGGTCCGAAACTCCTCGGCGACGGCACCAATCTCGTCTTCGCCGGGTTCATCTCCCTGCAGTTCGCTGATGTCCCCGCGGGGACGACGCAGCAGCAGATCATGGACCAGCTGATCGCGAGCGGTCAGCAGGAACAGGCGGATCTGCTCTCCACGATGACCTTCACGCCGGGCGCGGGGATCGACTTCGCGACGCTCGGACACCTCCTCCTGGTCGTGCTGGCGGTCTACGTGGGGGCGAGCCTGTTCGGGTGGTTGCAGGCCCGCATCCTCAACGGCGTCGTGCAGCGCGCGATGCACCGGCTGCGCATCCAGGTCGAGGACAAGATCCACCGCCTGCCGCTGTCGTACTTCGACCGCGTCCAGCGCGGCGAACTGCTCAGCCGTGTGACCAACGATGTCGACAACATCGGTCAGAGCCTCCAGCAGACACTCTCGCAGGTGGTCATCTCGCTTCTGACGGTCGTCGGTGTGCTGGTGATGATGTTCGTGATCTCGCCGCTGCTGGCGGTCATCGCGCTGGTCACGATCCCCCTGACGGTTCTGGTCACCGTCCTCGTCGCGCGTCGCTCGCAGGCGTTGTTCGTCACGCAATGGCGCGCGACGGGAGTCCTGAACGCCAGGATCGAGGAGACGTTCTCGGGCCATTCCGTCGTGAAGGTCTTCGGGCACCAGCGCGAGGCCGAGACCGACTTCGCCGCCGAGAACGAGGAGGTGTACCGCGCAAGCTTCGGGGCGCAGTTCCTTTCGGGCATCATCATGCCGGCGATGATGTTCATCGGGAACCTGGTCTACGTCGCGATCGCCGTCGTGGGTGGCCTCCAGGTCGCGGGGGGACTCCTGTCCATCGGCGGCGTGCAGGCGTTCATCCAGTACTCGCGCCAGTTCACCCAGCCGCTGAGCCAGCTGGGATCGATGGCCAACCTGCTGCAATCCGGGGTCGCGAGCGCGGAGCGGGTCTTCGAACTCCTCGACGAACCCGAACAGAGCGACGATCCGGCCCCGGCGGGGACGGTCCCGCAGGATGCGAGCACGCTCGAGTTCCGTGATGTCTCGTTCCGCTACGTCGCAGACACCCCGCTGATCGACGGGCTGAGCCTGCGCGCGGCATCCGGAAGCACCGTCGCGATCGTGGGACCCACGGGCGCGGGCAAGACCACGCTCGTGAACCTCGTGATGCGCTTCTACGACGTCGACAGCGGCGGCATCCTGTTGGACACCGCCTCGGGTCTGTCCGGTGGTGGCATCGACACGCGACGGATGACGCGGGACGATCTGCGGGCCCGCACCGGGATGGTGCTCCAGGACACGTGGCTGTTCACGGGCACGATCCGCGAGAACATCGCGTACGGCCGTCCCGATGCGAGCGACGAGGAGATCATCGAGGCAGCGACCGCGGCGTATGTGGATCGGTTCGTCCATGCGCTGCCGGACGGATACGACACGATGCTCGATGATGAGGCCACGAATCTCTCGGTGGGAGAGCGCCAGCTGGTCACGATCGCCCGTGCGTTCCTCGCCGATCCTCGCATCCTGATCCTCGACGAGGCCACCTCGTCGGTGGACACTCGCACCGAGCTGCTCATTCAGCGTGCGATGTCCCGGCTCCGCCGCGACCGCACCTCCTTCGTGATCGCGCATCGGCTCTCGACGATCCGGGACGCCGACCTCATCCTGGTGATGGAGAGCGGCGCGATCGTCGAACAGGGAACCCACGAGCAGCTGCTGCGCGCGCGGGGAGCGTACTGGGCGCTGTACAACGCGCAGTTCGACGCCCCCGCCGACGAGGGACCGGAGCCGGCCGTTCCATGACGTCGCAGCCCTCCCGACCGGCGCGGCGCCGCGGGGTCGCGCCGCCGCGTGGCAGACGTTCGATTAGTATGTGACGGTCGGTGCCTCGCGCCGATCCCGACAACGACGAGGAAAGGGTCGCGTGGCCGAGGTTTCCGCCCATTCCCATACCGTCGATCTGACGCGCGACCGGCTGGAGCTCGCTTGGGCCGCCGTGACGCACACGGGCCGTCGACGCGAGATCAATCAGGATGCCGTGCTCGCAGAGTTTCCGCTGTTCGTGGTGGCCGACGGTATGGGGGGCCACATCGGCGGCGAGATCGCCAGCGCGAGCGCCGTCGAACGTCTCCACGCGGTCGCCGACACGGGATCAGTGTCGACGAAGGCCATCGAGAAAGCCCTGGCCCGGGCGGTCAAGGACATCGCCGCGCGCCCGGAGGCGACGGATGAGGCGACCGGAACGACCGTCACAGGCTTGTTCCTCGACCTTTCCGGAGCCGAGCCATCCTGGGTGGCCCTGAACATCGGCGACTCGCGCGTTTACCTGTTGCGCGATGGGGCGATCGTGCAGGTCACGACCGACCACTCGGTGGTGCAGGAGCTCATCGCCTCTGGCCGTCTCAGCCCGGACGAGGCGGAGAACCACCCGTACGGCAACGTCATCACCCGGGCGCTTGGCCCGAGCGAAAGCGTGACTCCCGACTACGTCAGGCTCGACGTGGTCGACGGCGACAGGTTCGTGATCTGCTCGGACGGGTTGACCAAGGAACTCACCGACTTCGGTATCCAGCATTTCCTTACGGTCCACGCCGAGCCCGAAGCCGCCGTCGAGGCGATGCTCGATGCCGCCTTGGAAAACGGCGGGCGCGACAACATCTCGATCGTCGTCGTGAACGTTGCGAGGGTGCCCGGCGTCTGAGGACGCATTCCTCCCCAGCGGCGTGTGACGGGCCGTCGTGCGGCCCTGCTGCAAGAGACGGTCGGGCGGGCGCTCCAGACTGGTGGTCTGGAGCCATGGGTTTTCTCGCTCGTCCCTCACTGCGCCGGATGCCGTCGACCACGGCGCGCGCCGTCGATCCCGGCAGGAGCGGCGTTCCGATCCTCGCGACGGCGGTTCCGGTGCTCGGCGCCGTCGGACTGTGGGCGCTGACCGGATCCGTGCTGAGCCTGTGGTTTGCCGCGCTCGCCCCGATGCTGGCATTGGCGGCCATCGGGGATCGCCGCTGGGCGGCGCACCGCGCTCGGCGCCGTGCGGGGATCGCCGCTGCCCGAAGCGCGGCCTCGCGCGCCGCCGCAGTCGACGCGCTGGTCACGCGGGAGCGCGACCGTGCCTGGCGCCGATCGCCGGACATCCGTCGCCTCCTGGATGAACCGGGGGAGGTGTGGCGCGCGATCCCCGGTCGTCAGGGGTACGTGCTGCTGGGCTGCGGCGACATGAGGGTCGACCGCACGCCCGACCTCGACGCGCCGCGCGAGGAGCTCACCGAGGAGTCCGGTTTCCCGCGCACGACAGACCAGACGGTGACGGTACCTGACGCTCCCGTTGCGATACCGCTGCAGGGACGGATCGAGGTGGCCGGAGCCGAACCACTCGTGGCGGCAACCGTGCGGGCGATCGTGACGCACGCCTGCCTCGTGCACCCGCCCGGCGACCTCGAGATCGTGGGCGAGATCCCCGACGGTCACCCCTGGATCGAGCAGCTCCCGCACCGATTCACCCCGGGACGACGGAGGCTGGGGCTCGTCTCGACCCACCGATGGGATTTCTCGACACCGGAGCTCGACGCCGTCATCCTGGTCGGCGGTTCCGGCATCGGCGGTGGCGGCGTGCAGATCACGGTGGGTGATGCGGGAACCGGAATCGCTGCGGCAACCGTGGATACCGGCGAGACCTGCCACGCGTTCCGCCCACAGCTGCTCTCCGAGCTGCAGGCACGCGCGGTGGCTCGCTCCCTGCGCGTTCGGGTTGCACCGACGTCTTCGGACACGGAGCCGCAGCCGCTGGCGAGCCTGCTGGATTCAGCGGTCCCGCTGGTGCGCGCGGAGCGCTCCCGGACACTTGCCACCGTCATCGGTCAGACGGGCTCCGATCCTTTTGCGGTGGACCTCGTGTCGGAGGGGCCTCACGCCCTGGTCGTCGGAACCACCGGCAGCGGCAAGAGCGAGCTTCTGCGCACCTGGGTCGCCGGCATGGCCGCACGGTTCAGCCCGGCAGAGGTGGTGTTCGTCCTCGCGGACTTCAAAGGCGGCACCGCCTTCTCCTCGCTTCGAGCCCTGCCTCACGTCACCGGCGTGCTCACAGACCTCGACGAAGCCGAAGCGGCGCGAGGCTTGGAGAGCTTACGCGCCGAGGTGCGCCGCCGGGAAAGCGCGCTCGCAGCGGCCGGGATTCGCGATATCGGCGAGGGAGGGACCGATCTGGCCCGGTTGGTCGTCGTCGTCGATGAGTTCGCGACGCTGCTGGCGGCCCACCCCGAGCTCGCGGGGTTGTTCGTGGATCTGGCCGCTCGGGGCAGGGCGCTCGGCATCCACATCGTCCTGGGCACCCAGCGAGCTACCGGCGTCTTTCGGGACGCGCTCCTGGCCAACTGCGCACTGCGCATCGTGCTTCGGGCGGCAGATGCCGCTGACAGCCGCCTCATGATCGGCGACGACACCGGTGCGCGGATACCCGCGCGAGGCGCGCGCGCCGTGGGCAGCGCACTGGTCAAGCGTGCCCACGACGATCGACCGGTGCCGGTGCGAGTCGCGATGGTCGGTGAGGATCTGCTCTCGCGGATCGCGGGGAGAGCCGGATCCGCGCCGGTCAGCTCACCCTGGCTCGAGCCGCTTCCCGACTCCGTGACGCTTCCCGATCCCCCGATCGGTGATGGCCGGATCCTGGTCGGACTGGCCGACGAGCCCCAGTTCCAACGGCAGCGACCTGTCGGGCTCGATCCGGGGTCGCGCGGCCTCTGCGTGATCGGAGCCGGCTCATCGGGTGTCACGACCGCGCTGTGGACGGTGGCGACCCAATACCACCGCATCGATGCCTGGGTGGATGCCGGCGATCCCGAGTCGGCGTGGGATGACCTCACCAGGGTCGCAGCTGAGCGGGTCGGGGCGGACCGACGCGGAGTCGTCGTTGTCGACGCGGCGGACGCGCTGCTCTCCACGCTTCCGCTCGACTACGCGAACGCCGTCGTGAGCATGCTCGAGTCGATAGCGCGGACCTCCCGCGACGATAGCCCGCTCCTCCTGGGTGCCGAACGCCTCACGGGGCCGCTCGCGCGAGTCGCGGATCTCCTTCCGCACCGCCTCCTGCTCCGGCACGTTCAGCGTCCCGACTTTCTCGCGCACGGCGGACGGGCCGGCCACCACGACCCGGCCGCGCCGCCTGGCAGGGGCCGCTTCGACGGAACGCTGATTCAGACGTTCCGGCCCAGGACTCCTCTCGAGCCTCCGCACCCGCCTCCCGCGCCCCGGTGGCAGCCGGCATCCGGGATCACGCCGTGGGTCACGCGCGCGACACCCGGGGCCGGGCGGCTCCACACGCTCTGGCAGGAGGCGGGCATTGCGGTCACAGACGCTGACGAGGCTCTCGGACCGGACGGGCGCCCCGAGCTCGATGACGGGCGGACCCGTGTGCTGCGCGCCGACCCGGAACAGTGGCAGAGGCAGTGGACGCTTCTGATGTCCCTGCGGGCGCAGCGGCCACTGCTCATCGACCCGTCGTGCGCCGGGGAGTATCGGCTCCTCACGGGACGCCGTGAGCTTCCGCCGTTGTGTGTCTCCGGTGTCGGCCGCGGCTGGCTTGTAGAGCCGGGACGAGAAGTCAGGCGAGTCCGACTGGGGTGAGGTCTGCTCAGAACGCGGGAGAGATGGCCCCGACGTCGCGTCCGCCGCCACGAACTCGCAGGGGCAGCGCCTCACGTGCCCGTGTCACGTCCGCCGCCGAGAGGGCGCCTGCCCGCTCCAGGAGTCGGAGCGCGACCACACCGGCAGCACGGCCCGAGCCGTCGAGCATCTTGAGAGCGACGGTCGTGCCGTCGGGTGCGACCATGATCATCACGCCCTCCGCCCCGCCTTTCGCGAAGACACCCGTGGTTTCGACCGCGATCGTGTCCGGGCGGCCGGGACCGTCGATCGCCCACGGATGCTCTCGCACCGCTGCGACCAGCGCTGCCGCGTTTCGGTGCAACGCGAAGGGGGACCGCTCCGAGGATCCCCCGATCCGGTGCGCCGCCTTTGCGAGACCGGACAAGCTCACGGCGAAGACGGGAGCTCCGCATCCGTCGACGACGATGGCCTGGACGCGCTCACCCGTGAGCCGTTCCACGAGTTCACGGATCTGCACCTGCAGCGGATGCTCCGGATCCAGGTAGGTCTCGCGCTCCCATCCCTGAGCGACGCACGCCGCCAGCATTGCGGCATGCTTGCCCGAGCAGTTCATGCGGAGCCGCTCAGGTTCGCCGGCGGCACGCACCAGCGTGTCGCGGGTGGTCGTGTCCGCTGGCCACGCAGGCGGACACTGGAGCGAGCGCTCATCCACCCCGGCGCTGTCCAGGATGTCGCGAACGACGGCGACATGGCGGTCTGTGCCGGAGTGACTCGCTGTCGCAAGCGCGAGCGACTGGCCCGCGAGCGGCGCGCCCGCGGCCATGCAGGCGAGGGCCTGGACCGGCTTCAGGGAGGACCGGGGCAGGATGGGAGCGTCGACGTCGCCGAGGCGCTCGATCACCTGCCCGTCCGGGTCGAGAACGAGGGCCGCTCCGGCATGACGCGACTCCACGAATCCGCCGCGCTCGACGCGCGCGAGCTCGACGGCTCCGGCAACAGAGAGGGTCTCAGGCACCCTCACAGCCTATCCGCGCCGCCGCTGCCGATCCCGGGGAGGCGGTGACAGACTGACCTCATGTTGGGCGAGCACGATTACACGATCCATGCCGAGTGGACGGGCAACCGCGGTGTGGGGACGTCGGGGTACCGCGAGTACTCCCGTGACGTCACCCTCCGTGTCGACGGAAAGCCCGATCTTCTCGCATCCAGCGACAAGCCGTTCCGCGGAGATGCGTCGCGGTGGAACCCGGAGGATCTCCTGGTTGCCGCTCTCAGCGAGTGCCACCTGCTGTCCTACCTGCACGCTGCGGTGCGGGCGGGTGTCGTTGTCGTCGCCTACCGCGACCGTGCCATCGGAACGATGGTCGAGGACGGGCGCGGCGGGGGCAGGTTCCGCGAGGTGACGCTGCATCCTGTGGTCACGGTGGCACAGGAGGGGATGCGTGCCGCGGCTGAAGCCGCCCACCGGCAGGCGAATGAGTGGTGCTTCATCGCCAACTCGGTGAATTTCCCCGTCCGTCACGTGCCGACGACTCTCGTGGTGGGGGCAGACGGCTGAGACGGCGTCAGCGCCGTTCGTGGGGGAGCGCCTGCTTGATGCGCTCGATCGGGGACTGGGGCTGGAGTTCGTTGTAGGTACCTGCGAGCTCCTGCCCGGAGAGGGCGTGTATCGCCGCCATGATCTCGTCCGTCGCGCCGCGGCGAGCGCGCCCCGAGCCCGAGTCTCCGTGGTGGGAAAGGTCCAGCGGTGCGCCGAACTTGACGGTGACGCGATGCTTCAGCGACGGCATGGTGGCACCCTTGGGCATGACCTTGTCGGTGCCGATGAGGCCCACGGGCACCACCGGCGCGCCGGTTTGCAGGGCCAGGAACGCCACGCCCGTCCGTCCCTTGTACAGACGGCCGTCGAGCGAGCGCGTACCCTCCGGGTAAAGGGCCACCGCGCTTCCGCGCTCCAGCAGCGCGCGCTGCTGATCGAGGGCGTCCAGGGCGGCCTGGCCGGCGCCCCGGCGCACCGGGATGGCGCCGATCGAGGTGAAGAACTGTCGTGAGGCCCACCCAGAAAGCCCCTTGCCCTCGAAGTAGCTCGATTTTGCGAGGAAGTGGACCTGGCGGGGCGCGGCAACCGGAATGGCGATGGAGTCGATGAAGGAGAGGTGGTTGCTCGCGAAGATCACCGGACCGGTCTTGGGCACGAGATCCTTGCCCTCCACCCGGGGTCGGTAGACCAGGCGAGCAAGTGGCGTCACCACCATGCGTCCGAGCGCATACGTGAGCCCCATGCGGCGGCGGCGCCCTCGCTGGCCGTCGGCGGACTCCTCGGGCTCGGGGGCATTCGATTCGACCGTCACCCATCGAGGCTACCGTCGATTCCATTCCGGGACAGGAATGGTGCGGGGTCTGCGATTCCCAGCAGAGACAGAGGAAGTGTGCGACAGGATGGGAACTCCCCTCCCACACAGCAGAGGACCATTGTGCGCTCACGTCCCCTTGTCGCCCTGACCGTTGCCGCGGCCGCCGCTCTCTTTCTCGCCGGGTGCACGTCGAACCCGGACACCGATCCCACCGCTACGACGGTCGATGACGGGGGGCTCTGCGCGGCTGCGGCAGAGCCAGGTCCCGTCTCGGAGTCCGTCACCGTCGAGGGCGAGTTCGGGGCCATTCCCACTGCTACCTTCAGCACGCCGATCGCGGTGGACGCCATGCAGCGCAGCGTCGCCATCGACGGCGACGGCACACCCCTCACCGACGGGGCCTACGTGACCTATGCCCTCACCGTGTTCGACGGGGACACCGGGGAGCAGGTGGATGCCGCGGGGTATGGCGACACCGATCCGCTCGCCCCGATTCCGGTGGAGGTCGGCACGGGCATCGGTGAGTTCTTCGGATGCGCGAAAGCGGGGTCCCGCATCGTCCTGGCCGTGCCAGGCCAAGGAGATGTCGCCGCTCAGATCTACGTCCTCGACGTGCTCGAGGTGACCCCGGCCGACCAGTGGTGCCAGGTCGTGGAGGCCGACGCCGCGATGCCGACGGTGACCTTCGACGACGCCGGCGTTCCGACGGTCACGGTTCCCGGCTCCGCGCCGCCGAGCGGTGTCGTGGTCGAGGTGCTCGAAGAGGGCGACGGCGACGTCGTGGAGCCCGGCGACAGCGTGACCCTCAACTACACCGGCGTGAAGTGGAGCGATGGCTCGGTCTTCGACTCCAGCTGGGAACGCGGCTCGCCGGCGACGTTCGCGACGACCGATGTCGTATCCGGATTCCAGCGCGCCATCGAGGGGCAGAAGGTCGGTTCGACGGTGCTCGTGACGATGTCGCCGCTGTGCGGCTACGGCGACGCGTCGGCCACCAACACGCACGAGCTCGCGGGCGAGACGCTTGTCTTCGTCGTGGAGATCATCTCCAGCGAGCCTGCCGCCGGGTGACGGTGACGCGGCGGCTGCCGGCATCGCGCCCCGGGCGCGGGGAACGGTCTCGATAGGCTGAGCGCATGCGCCGTGTCATCATCCTCGGTTCGAGCGGTTCGATCGGGACCCAGGCGCTCGATGTGATCCGTGCCAACCGGGATCGTTTCGAAGTCGTGGGGCTGGCCACCGGAAGTCGGCGGGACGTACTCGACGCTCAGGCTCGCGAGTTCGGCGTCGAGCATGTGGCAGTGGGCATCGGCGAGGCAGAGCAGCTCGTCCGTGAGGTCGAGACGGATGTCGTGCTCAACGGCATCACGGGCTCGGTGGGTTTGGGGCCGACTCTCGCGGCGCTCGAGGAGGGACGCACCCTCGCGCTCGCGAACAAGGAGTCGCTCATCGTCGGTGGCGAGCTCGTGACCGCGATTGCGCGTCCCGGTCAGATCGTCCCGGTGGACTCCGAGCACTCGGCGATCGCACAGGCGCTGCGCTCGGGGGAGCGCTCAGAAGTGCGACGGCTGGTCCTCACCGCATCGGGTGGACCGTTCCGCGGCCGCTCGCGCGAGGAACTCGACCGTGTCACTCCCGCCCAGGCCCTGGCGCATCCCACCTGGAACATGGGCCGCGTCGTGACGACGAACTCGGCGACTCTCGTGAACAAGGGTCTCGAGGTGATCGAGGCTCATCTGCTGTTCGACGTGCCCTACCCGCAGATCGATGTCGTCGTTCACCCGCAGTCGATCGTGCATTCCATGGTCGAGTTCACCGACGGGTCCACGATCGCGCAGGCCTCGCCGCCCGACATGCGACTGCCCATATCGCTCGGCCTGGACTGGCCGCATCGCATCGCCGGCATCGGTGTCCCGCTCGACTGGAGCACCGGAACGTCGTGGACGTTCGAACCGCTGGACGAGGCCGCCTTCCCGGCCGTCGCGCTGGCCAAGCGGGTAGGACGCGCCGGCGGCACATACCCTGCGGTCTTCAACGCCGCCAACGAGGTCGCGGTGGACGCCTTCCACGAGGGACGCCTCGGCTTTCTCGGCATCCTGGAGACCGTGGAGCGGGTTGTGGAGGCGCACGACGCGCCGTCGGCGCTGACCCGGGAGAGCCTCTCGGATGCCGAGCAGTGGGCACGGCGCACGGCATCCGAACTTCTGCCCTCCTGACGGCCCGCCCAGGGCGCGAACCCACACGACTCGGCGCGAACCCACAGGATTCGCGTGCGAGAACGTGTGGGCTCGGCGCGGAAGGTGTGGGTTCGCGCCCTGGTTCGCGCTGAGGCGCTGACAGACTGAGATGCGGGGGAGTCAGTAGGTGGTCAGGCCGCGCGCGCGGAACTGGCCCCGGACGCGGTCGATCAGTTCGGGCTCGGGCGCCCGCGTCTCGGCGAGCGTGTAGGCGCGGCCCAATCGGTCCCATTTCGACGCGCCCATCTGGTGGAAGGGCAGCACCTCGACTCGCTCGACGTTCGGCCACTGCGCGACGATGTCGGCGACCGCGTCGACGTTGTCTTCGGCATCCGTCAGGCCCGGAACCAGGACGAACCGGATCCAGGTGGGGACGCCGCGACGGGCCAGCCGGTCACCGAAATCGATCGTCGGCTGCAGGTCACGGCCCGTGACCGTCCGGTAGGTGTCCGGGATGCCTGACTTGACGTCCAGCAGGACGAGACTCAGGTCCTCGAGCATCTCGTCGGAGGCATTGCGGCCGAGGTAGCCGGAGGTATCGATCGCGGTGTGGATGCCGGAGGCCGCCGCGTCGTGCAGGATGCGCGCCACGAAGGCCGGTTGCTGCAGGGGCTCACCGCCGGAGATCGTCAACCCGCCGCCGGTCGCGCGGAACACTCCTGCGTAGCGGCGGATGCGGCCGACGACCTCGGCAAGGGTCGTCGGTGTGCCATCCTTCTGCATCCACGTGTCGGGGTTCTGGCAGTACTGGCAGCGCAGCGGGCAGCCGGAGAGGAACAGTGTCATCCTCGTTCCCGGGCCATCGACGGCGGTCACCAGCTCCCAGGAGTGGACACTTCCCACCTCGCCGGCACGGGCCGCCTCCAGACGCGCGTGGTGCGTCTGGAGGCGGCCCGCGTGGACCGTCGGCTGGGGGAGCGCGACGGCGGCCATGTCAGACCCCCGCGTGGAAGGTGCGGCTGATCACGTCGAGCTGCTGTTCGCGCGTCAACCGGACGAAGTTGACGGCGTATCCGGAGACGCGGATCGTCAGCTGCGGGTACTCCTCGGGGTGTGCCATCGCGTCCTCGAGCGTCTCGCGCGTGAGCACATTGACGTTGAGGTGATAGCCGCCCGCGGCCATCTGCGCATCCAGCAGGCCGACCAGATTCGTGACTCGCTCCTGCTCGGTGCGACCCAGCCCCGCAGGGACCACGGTCGTGGTCAGGGAGATGCCATCCTGAGCCTGATCGAAGGGAAGCTTGGCCACCGACAGGGTGGCTGCCAGCATGCCGTGCGTGTCGCGGCCGTTCATCGGGTTCGCACCCGGAGCGAACGGGGCGCCCGCCCGGCGGCCATCCGGGGTGTTCCCGGTCTTCTTGCCGTAGACCACGTTCGAGGTGATCGTCAGTACCGACTGCGTGTGCACCGCATTGCGGTACGTCGGGTGGGTGCGCAGCATCTCCATGAACTCGGTGACCAGTTCGCGGGCGATGTCGTCGACGCGGTCGTCGTCATTGCCGTAGAGCGGGAAGTCGCCGTCGACGAGGTAGTCGACCACGAGGCCGGTCTCATCGCGCACGGGTGTCACTGTGGCGTACTTGATCGCCGACAGCGAGTCTGCAGCGACGGACAGTCCTGCGATCCCGCAGGCCATCGTGCGCAGCACCTCCCGGTCGTGCAGCGCCATCTCGAGCCGCTCGTACGCGTACTTGTCGTGCATGTAGTGGATGCAGTTCAGAGCGTCCACGTAGGTCTCGGCGAGCCACTCCATCATCGTGCGGAACTTGCCACGCACATCGGCGTAGTCCAGAACCTCGCCGGTAGCGGGGGGCATGACCGGCGCGACCTGCGTGCCCGTGATCTCGTCGCGCCCGCCGTTGATGGCGTACAGCAGTGTCTTTGCGAGGTTGACGCGTGCGCCGAAGAACTGCATCTGCTTGCCCACGCTCATGGGGGATACGCAGCACGCGATGGCCGCGTCGTCGCCGCAGAGGCCTCGGATGAGCGCATCGGACTCGTACTGGATGGAGGACGTGTCGATCGAGACCTTTGCGCAGAACTCCTTGAAGCCCCGCGGCAGATCGTTCGACCACAGCACCGTCAGGTTCGGTTCCGGGGCCGGCCCGAGGTTGTAGAGCGTTTGGAGGAAGCGGAATGCGGTCTTGGTGACAAGCGTGCGCCCGTCAACGCCCGTGCCCCCCAGCGACTCGGTCACCCATGTCGGGTCACCGGAGAACAGGGCGTCGTACTCGGGCGTGCGCAGGAAGCGCACGATCCGAAGCTTGATGACGAGGTCGTCGATGAGTTCTTGCACATCGGTCTCGGTGAGCACTCCCGCGGCGAGGTCGCGTTCGACGTAGACGTCGAGGAATCCGGTGTTGCGGCCGAAGCTCATGGCTGCGCCGTTCTGCTCCTTCACGGCACCGAGGTAGGCGAAGTACAGCCACTGGATCGCCTCACGGGCGTTCGCGGCGGGACGGGAGATGTCGTAGCCGTAGCTCTGCGCCATGAGCGTGAGCTCCTGCAGGGCCCTGATCTGCTCGGCGTTCTCCTCCCGATCGCGGATGATCTCCTCGGTCGAGAAGTGCATGTCCAGTTCCGCGTGCTCGGCCTTCTTCGCGTCGATCAGCGCTGCCGTGCCGTAGAGGGCGACCCGGCGGTAGTCGCCGATGATCCGTCCGCGACCGTAGGCGTCGGGCAGCCCCGTGATGATGTGGCTGCTGCGTGCGCGGCGCACGGCGGGCGGGTAGACGTCGAAGACGCCGTCGTTGTGGGTCTTGCGGTAGGTCGTGAAGATCTTCTCCAGATCCTCCGGCACGTCGTATCCGTAGGTCTCGAGGGCGCCCTTGACCATGCGCCACCCGCCATTGGGCATGATGGCGCGCTTGAGTGGGGCATCCGTCTGGAGGCCCACGATGAGCTCGTCGTCGCGGGCGATGTAGCCCGGTGCGTGCGAGGTGATCGTCGACGGAGTCGTCGCGTCGACGTCGTACACGCCGCGCTCTCGCTCGGTGGGGAACATCGCTGTGAGGGTGTGCCAGACACGCTGCGTGCGCTCGGTCGGACCGGCGAGGAACGAGGCGTCACCGCTGTAGGGGGTGTAGTTGCGCTGAATGAAGTCGCGCACGTCGATGGCGTCCTGCCAGGGTCCGGCGACGAAGCCGTTCCATGCCGGGGGGAGGGTGTCAGCGTTGTCGGTCCGGACGGGGGTTGCGGTGCTCATGGCGCATCTCCTTCGTGGGTGTCGAAGTGTTGGCCGCTCGCGGGATGGCGGGGGTTCCGCTATCGCGGGAGTGCTTCTGGCTACGACGCTAGACCCGCTGCGGCGACCTGACGGAAAGATGCACGAATCCGCCTGACCCTGTGGTCTGACCACACGATTTCTTGTGGTCAGACCACAAGTCTCAACCGCGCCGGCGTCCGAAGATGAGGCCGAACAGGAGCAGCACGACGATCGAGCCCAGGAGCGCGAACACCCAGCCCGAGAAGTTCCAGAACGTCGTGTACACATCGAGACCGAACAGCCCTGCGATCCATCCGCCGACCATCGCGCCGAGAAGCCCGAGCAGGATGGCGACGAACCAGCCTCCGACCTGCTTGCCGGGCAGGATGATGCGGGCGATGACGCCCGTCAGGATGCCGAGAACGGCGAAGGCGATGAATCCCACGGGATCGGTCCTCTCGAGTCGGGTGACGCGGATCTTCAGTCGGGATAGGGCACGGGCCACCGCGGCTCGGGAACTGGCCATCCCGCGTCCCGAAGGGCTCGTCGCGAGAGTTCCCGCGCCGAGTAGGGGGTGCGCACGCCGCGGATGTCGCGGTAGTCCTGGTGGCCCGGTCCTGCCCACAGGATCGCGTCGCCGTCGCCGACCAGCGCGACAGCCTCGACGATCGCGCGTTCGGGCGGCGAGTACTCGTGGATCTCGGCATCCGGCCGTGCCCGCCGCGCTCCCTCGAGCAGCGTGGCACGGATCGAGTCGGGGTCCTCGAACCGCGGATGGTGATCCGTGATCACGAGGATGTCGCTGCCGAGCACTGCCGTTCGCCCCATGTCGTGTCGTTTGCTCTTGTCGCGGTCGCCGTCAGCGCCGAAGAGCATCAGCACGCGACCAGGCGTGACGCGACGCACGGCCGCAAGCGTCTTCTCGAACGCGTCAGGGGAGTGGCCGAAGTCGACGTAGATTGCGGGGCCGGTGGGTCCCGAGACGAGCTCGGTGCGTCCGGGCAGATAGGCGCGGATCACGTCGTCGTCGAGGGTGCCTGCGATGCGTTCCCAGTCGTAGCCGGCTTCGACGATCATCACGATCGCTTGCGCCGCGTTCGCGGCCATGTGACGGCCGATCACAGGGACGGTCGTGGTCAGACGCCGGCCTTGCGGCCCCGCCAGAGCGAACCGGGTCCCGTCCGGCAGCTCGTCGAGGATCTCGACTGTCCAGTCCGCTCCGGCGGCGGCATCCGGATCCGCGGCGATCGCGGGGGTGCCGATCGTGACGTACGGCACCTCGCACGCTGCGACGACGTCGGCGCCGGATGCGGAGTCGAGGCAGATGACGGCGCGCCGAGACCGGTCAGGACGAAACAGCGGCAGCTTGGCCTGGAAGTACTCGCTCATGTCTGCGTAGTCGTCCAGGTGGTCGTGGGAGAGGTTCGTGAAGCCGGCGACGTCGAACACGATCCCATCGACGCGTCGGCGGCTGAGGGCCTGCGCACTGACCTCGACGGCGACCGCCTCGACTCCGCGCTCACGCATGAGCGCCAGCAGAGCGTGCATCTCGTACGCTTCGGGAGTCGTGAGCCGTGAGACGATCACGTCGCCGGCGATGTGACGCTCGGCGGTGGAGGACAACCCCGAAGTGACGCCCAGCTGCGTCAGGATCCCCTCGAGCAGGTGCGACACGCTCGTCTTGCCGTTGGTCCCGGTCGTCCCGAAGAGGATCGGAAGCTCGTCGTCCGGTCCGGTCGCGTAGATCCACGCGGACAGGGAGCCCAGGCATCCTCGGGGGTCGGGCACCACGATGGTCGGCAGTCCGCTCGCGAGAGCGCGCTTGCGGCCTGCGGCATCCGTGACGATGGCGACAGCCCCGCGAGCTGCAGCGTCGGCGGCGAACTCTGCGCCGTGCCGCGTACCGCCCTGCACCGCGACGAACAGATCGCCCGCGCGCAGGTCGGCCGTCGCAAGCGTGAGGCCGGTGACGGATGCCGACGACTCGGCTGCGGCATCGCTCGCCTGCTCGCCCGCGTCGCGCCGCTCGACGGCAGCGCCGAGGTGCGCGGCGAGATCCGCGAGGCGGTGCACGGGCGGATGCTCCGGCCGAAGCACGGGCGGCAGGTTCGCGGAATCGGTCGGCATGGCGCATCCATCTTCTCACCCGCGCGCTGGGCTGACTCCAAGGCAGAGCCGATAGCGTGGCGGCGTGGATCTGGTCGCCTTCATCGTCGGTGTCGTGGTGCTCGTCGTGGGCCTCGCGATCTCGATCGCGCTGCATGAGATTGGGCATCTCGTTCCCGCCAAGCGGTTCGGGGTGCGCGTCGGCCAGTACATGGTCGGTTTCGGACCCACGCTCTGGTCGCGACGCCGCGGGGAGACCGAATACGGCATCAAGGCGATTCCGCTCGGCGGCTACATCTCGATGGCGGGGATGTACCCGCCCTCGCCCGCCGCCCGCGCCGCAGCGTCGGACGGATCCGCGGCGGCGGGCCGCGCGGGTGGCGGGTTCTTCGCCACGATGGTGCAGGACGCACGCGCGGCGAACGACGAGACGCTCGAGAGTGCCGACGACACCCGTGTCTTCTACCGGCTGCCGGTCTCCAAGCGCGTCATCATCATGCTCGGCGGGCCGCTCATGAACCTTGTGTTCGCGGTCGTGCTCATGGCCATCGTGCTCACCGGCATCGGCGTGCAGACCGTCACGAGCACCGTCGCCTCGGTCAGCGCGTGTGTCCCCGCGGCCGCCGACACCTCGTGTCAGCCGGGCGATCCTGCGTCACCGGCGGCGGAGGCCGGCATCCAGCCCGGCGACGTGATCGTTTCGGTCGGCGGCGAGGAGGTCTCGGACTTCGCCGAAGCTGCCGCTCTCATCCAGGCGGCGCCCGGCGAGAGTGTGCCGCTCGTCGTCGACCGCGACGGGCAAACACTCGCGCTGACGGTGGTTCCCGATGTCGTCACGCGTCAGATCGTCGACGATAACGGCCAGACAGTGGATGCCGAGGTCGGCGTCATCGGTGTGACGGGCACCGTCGAGTTCGTCCGCCAGCCGATCTGGTCGGCGCCCGCCGCGGTCGCAGACAACGTCGCCGCCGTCGCGGGCATCGTTGTGCAGCTTCCCGTGAAGGTGTACGAAACCGCGGCGTCGCTGGTGACGGGAGAGGAACGCGATCCCAACGGGCCGCTGAGCATCGTGGGCGCGGGAGCGATCGCCGGCGAGGTGGCTGCGACGGATGCGCCGGTCATCAACCGCGTCGCCGTCATCCTGTCACTGCTGGCGTCGCTGAACATCGCCCTGTTCGTCTTCAATCTCATTCCGCTGCTGCCCTTGGACGGCGGGCATATCGCGGTCGCGCTGTGGGGCGGCATCCGGAGCTGGTGGGCACGCGTTCGCGGCAAGGCGGAACCCGCCCCGATCGACGCGACCAGACTCGTGCCGCTCACCTTCGTCGTCGTGATCGCGCTCATCGTGATGGGCGGCATCCTGATCATCGCCGACCTGGTGAACCCGATCTCCCTCCTGGGCTGAGCGGCGATTCGGAGGGGCCGATGGATTGACCGGTCCCGGAGGTCAGGCGCTCTGGGTGCTCAGCGCCCAGGCGATCAGCTGCTCCAGGGTCGACATGCCGTCGCGCGAGAGAATCGACTCCAGATGCCCCTGCACGGAGGCAAATCCCGCACCTCGGAGAGCGTAGACGTCGCCGGTCGTCGCATCGGCGGAGATCTCCACGCCGCTGGGCGTGTGGCCCGGTTCGACCCGGGCAGTGAACGTGTTGTAGAAGCCGATCGATGCGGGGTGCCCGAAGACGTCGACGGTCAGCTGCATCCCCTGGTGCGGCTGGGCGAGGGGCGCGAGACCCATACCGAGTTCGCTCGCCAGGATCTGGTGGCTCAGGCACACTGTCAACAGCGGCAGCGATGACATCCGCCGCCGCGTGATGATCTCGCGCAACCGCGCCATCCGCGGTGAGGCAGGATCGAGCGGGTCGCCGGGGCCGGGGCCCGACACCAGCAGCTCCGCCGAGTCCACCTCGTCGTCGCTGACGGCATCCCAGGGAACGATCGAGACGTCCAGGCCCAGATGGCTCAGCTGGTGCGCGAGCATCGTGGTGAAGCGGTCCTCAGCGTCCACCACGAGTGCGCGATGACCGGCGAACGGTCCGGAATCCGCCGGCGCCTGCGGGTTCAACCAGAAGGGCGCGAGCCGCGCGTTGCGGGACTCGAGCAACGCTGCGATCGTCGGATCGTCGGCCAAGCGTCGGGGAGCGCCGGCCGGTGCATCTTCGTCGACGGGCACCGCCGCGCGGGGGATCGCCCCGATCGCCCCGAGCACACCGGCCGCCTTCCCGTGCGTCTCGCTGACCTCGCCGTAGGGATCGGAGTGGCGAACGAGGGTCGCACCGACGGGCACCCGAAGGCGGCCGTCCTCAAGATAGGCAGTCCGGATGAGGATCGGCGCGTCGAGGTCGTGGGTGACCTCGCCGGGGCCGGCATCCGTCCGCGGCGTGAACAGTGCGGCGACGCCGGAGTAGTACCCGCGCGGCGTCTTCTCGTGGCGTGTGATCACCGTGCACGCGTTCTGCATGGGCGAACCGGTGACGGTCGGCGCGAACATCGTCTCCCGCAGGATGTCACGCGGGTCGAGGCGACTGGACCCGCGCAGCATGTACTCGGTGTGGGTGAGTCGGGACATCTCCTTGAGGTGCGGACCGGTGATCCGTCCACCGTCCGTGCACACGGCGCTCATCATCTTGAGCTCTTCGTCGACGACCATGAACAGCTCCTCGGTCTCCTTCGTGGAGCGCAGGAACTCGCTGAGGTTCTCGACGGTGGCACCCTCCGCGGGGTGGCGGAACGTCCCCGAGATCGGGTTCATGGTCACCACGCCCGCTTCCGCGCTGACGTGGGCCTCGGGACTGGCTCCCACCGCGACGTGACCGTCGGTCACGACCGCGAACGTCCAGTACGCCCCGCGTTCGTGCTCGAGGAGGGCGCGGAACCAGGCGAGCGCTGCCACGCGCGGGTCGGCGTCGACCTCGGCCGTGAAGTCGCGACGGATGACGAAGTTCGCCCCTTCGCCGCGACCGATCTCATCGGCGATCACGCGGCGGACGATGTCGGCATACGATTCGTCATCGATGTCGAACCCCGCGGCGCGCAAGGGGATGTCATCGTGCGGAAGCACCGCCAGTGCCTCGCTCCGGAGGTACGTCGCGCGCTGCGTGATCACGAGGCACCGAAGGGGTGCGTCGTCGTCCAGGCAGTCGAAGCCCCGTTCGCGCACCTGGCGGAACGGCACGAGGGCAAGGACTTCCCGTGGCGTGCCGTCGACGCCCAGCAGCGGGATGTCGCGAAGCAGATCGACGTCGACGATCTCGCCGGTGAGCAACTCCACGGTGTCGGCGTCACGGGCGAGGATCGCGAACGGGATGTCGCTGTGGGCGAGCCCGGCGAGCGGGGGAAGGGGGGTCCCGGTCATGGTCGGTCTTTCGTCGTGGGGCGGCCACCCTCACAAAGAAGACCGCCCCGGGGCGGTCTCTGCGTCAACGCGAGCACACCGCCTCAAGCGGTGGGCCACCAAGCGGTGCTCGCGAACATGCGCCGAAACTACCACAGCGGCAGCGGGTCGGACCGAGACTCTGGCGCTACGGCACGCACTCGCAATACATTCGAGACATGACTGATCCGCAGGGTACGAGTGGTTCCGACGAGCTCCGCCAACGCGCGGTCGCAAGTCTTCGCGCGAAGCAGGGGTTCTGGTACACGCTGGCGACGTGGGTGGTGCTCTCGATCTTCTTCGTTCTCATCTGGGCGCTCACGGGCATGGGCTACTTCTGGCCCGCCTGGCCGATCGCGGGGATCGCGATCGGTGTCGCCTTCTCCGCGTTCAACGCCTACGGACCTACCCGCGGCGCGCTCACCGAGAGCAAGATCCAGGACGAGATGCGCCGACTGCAGTAGGCGTGATGCATCTGGGGAGGTCGGCCTGCCACTCAGCCGGAATGCGTAGGCTGGTCCCGTGCCAGCTGTGAACATCGGAATGCCGAAGGTCCCCGAAACCCTCGCTCCGCGCCGCAAGAGCCGCCAGATCAAGGTGGGCAAGGTCCTCGTCGGCGGTGACGCTCCCGTCAGCGTTCAGTCGATGACGACGACTCCGACGACCAACATCAACGCGACCCTGCAGCAGATCGCCGAGTTGACGGCGTCCGGGTGTGAGATCGTGCGCGTCGCCGTTCCCTCCCAGGACGACGCTGACGTGCTGCACATCATCGCCGCGAAGAGTCAGATTCCGGTCATCGCCGACATTCACTTCCAACCCAAGTACGTCTTCCAGGCCATCGACGCCGGGTGCGCCGCGGTGCGCGTGAACCCCGGAAACATCCGCAAGTTCGACGACCAGGTCGGCGCGATCGCGAAGGCCGCGCAGGCCGCCGGCGTGTCACTGCGGATCGGCGTGAACGCCGGGTCGCTCGATAGACGTCTTCTGGAGAAGTACGGTAAGGCCACCCCGGAAGCGCTCGTGGAGAGCGCGGTGTGGGAGGCGTCACTGTTCGAGGAGCACGACTTCCACGACTTCAAGATCTCGGTCAAGCACAATGATCCCGTCGTCATGGTGAAGGCCTACCGGCTGCTGGCCGAGCGGGGCGACTGGCCTCTGCACCTCGGTGTGACCGAGGCCGGTCCGGCCTTCCAGGGCACGATCAAGTCGGCCACGGCGTTCGGAATCCTTCTCGGCGAGGGGATCGGAGACACCATCCGCGTGTCGCTCTCGGCCCCGCCCGCCGAGGAAGTCAAGGTCGGTCACCAGATCCTGCAGTCACTGAATCTTCGGGAGCGCAAGCTCGAGATCGTCTCGTGCCCGTCGTGCGGCCGGGCCCAGGTCGACGTGTACTCGCTCGCCGACAACGTCACTGAGGGGCTCAAGGACATGACCGTCCCGCTGCGGGTGGCGGTGATGGGCTGCGTCGTGAACGGACCCGGCGAAGCGCGGGATGCCGACCTCGGCGTGGCGTCGGGCAATGGCAAGGGGCAGATCTTCGTCAAGGGTGAGGTCATCAAGACCGTTCCCGAATCAGAGATCGTCGCGACCCTCATCGAGGAGGCCAACCGTCTCGCCGATGAGATGGGACCGGATGCGCCGCTGGGCACCGCGCAGGTCGTGACGAGCTAGGGCGCGGCGAACCGGCACCCGATGAATGGGGACCGGGCGAGGGAACCGTGCCGGGGCGCGGTCGCGGCGGTGTGCCTCCCCCGGTGGGCTTCCGTGCTGCGGGATCGCTCAGGTCTCGGTGACCCGTTCCAGGGCTTCGAGGGGGATCGACACCCATGACGGACGATTGCGTGTCTCGTACATGACTTCGTAGACAGCCTTGTCGGCGACGTAGGCGTCCAGGAGCACGCGGTGGGCCCGCGTCGCCTCGCCGGCCGGGGCTTCCGACTCGCCGCTCGCGCCGCGGACCGCGGCGACATACGCGGCCACGAAGTGTTCCCGAGCGCGGGCCGACCACTCCCGGGCGCGCGCAGTGCGCAGTGCTCGCCCGTCGTCGTCATCGGCATCCGTCCCGGACGACATGTCGATGATGGCCGCGGCGTAGTCGAAGGAGCGCAGCATCCCCGCGACGTCTCGCCACGGCGAATCGGGCAACGATCGCTCGCGGAACGGTCTGCCCGGCTCACCCTCGAAGTCCACGATGCGCCAGCCGTGCGACGTGCGCAGCGTCTGCCCGAGGTGAAGGTCACCGTGGACACGCTGAACGTCGAGCCCGCGGAGTTGCGCGACCGCGGCATACAGGTGGTGCAGGTGCGGCACAACCCTCTCGAGGTCGGGCACGAAGCGCCGCGCATGGTCGAGTCGCTCCCGCATCGCCCGCGCGAGCTCGGCTGTCGCGTCGGCTCCACGGCGGCTGGCGGGAAAACGGTCGCGCAGGAGGGCGTGGACATCGGCGAGGGCTTCACCCAGCCGGGCTGCCTCGCCGGCGAAATCTCCGCCGGAGTCTTCGACCCGCTGCTCCGGGTCGGCGAGGAGGGTGCGCACGCTGGCGACCGCGAGCTCGAAGCCGTCGGTGGCCGTCGCCAGGAACTCCTGCAGCATCGCTGTCTGCAGGAGCTCGCCGTCGACATCCACTTCGACCCAGCCGTACAGCTGCGCGATATGCTGCGAGCCCCCTCGCGTGAGCTCTTCGTGGATCTCGATGTCGGGATTGATCCCGGGGCTCACCTTACGGAACAGCTTCATGATCGCGGTGTCGTCGAACCTCGCCGACGAGTTCGACTGCTCGCCGGTCATGGGGGAGGAGACGAGTGACGCGTCGAGTGGGTCTGCGTCGGTCACTCGGCGGAATCGCATCCGGTCGACGTGTGCGGTGCCGGTGCCCTCGGCCGCGATGAACCCGTCGAGCCACAGCTGCATGGCTTCGCGGTCGTGTATGGCGTCATAGAGATGGATGGGGGTGCCCTCGGCGTCGAGCGTGCCGACGTAGGCGTGGCTCAGCCGCTCCTCCATGTCCTCATACCCGCTGAGGGGCACCTGGTACAGCTCGATCCCCGCGTCGTCGTCGCGGTAGGCGACGGTGACAAGGTAGAGCGCGAGGTAGGGTCTGCCGTTGTGGGGGGCCACTTCGGCGATGGTGCGGACGTGTTCGACCTCGAACGGCCGGCCCTTGCCGCCGAACCACCGGGTCCGTACCAGGTAGTTCTCCAGGAGAGCGTTGTCGACAGCGGTCACAGCAGCCCTACCTCCTCTGCGTCGTCGGCCGGTGCATGTAGTTGGAACCAGAAGAAGCCGTGGCCGCCGAGCGTGAGCAGGTACGGCAGTTCTCCGATCCGGGGGAAGGGCACGCCGCCGACGAGCTCGACGGGCACGAGGCCCTCGAAGCGGCGCAGATCCAGTTCGACCGGCTGCGGAAACTGCGACAGGTTGTTGACGCAGATGATGACATCCACCGTGCCATCGTCGTTGGTGTGTTCTCGCGAGTAGGACAGCACCGACGGGTTCGAGCCCCCGAGGTCGTTGAAGCTGCCGAGCCCGAACGCGGGGTGGCGTTTGCGGGCCTGGATCATCTGCCGCGTCCACTGCAGCAGCGACGACCGGTTCTCCTGCTGGGCCTCGACGTTCACCGCGAGATACCCGTGCACCGGATCCTGCACGATCGGTAGCGCGAGCTTGCCGGGATTGGCGCTCGAGAATCCGGCGTTGCGGTCCGAGGTCCACTGCATGGGCGTGCGCACACCGTCGCGGTCACCGAGCCAGATGTTGTCGCCCATCCCGATCTCGTCGCCGTAGTACAGCACGGGTGCGCCGGGCAGCGAGAGCAGCAGGGCGGTGAACAGTTCGATGCGGTCGAGGTCGTTATCGAGCAGCGGGGCCAGGCGGCGCCGGATGCCGATGTTGGCCTTCATGCGCGGATCCTGCGCGTACTCGTTCCACATGTAGTCGCGGTCTTCGTCGGTGACCATCTCGAGGGTCAGCTCGTCGTGGTTTCGCAGGAAGATGCCCCACTGACATCCAGAGGGGATGGGCGGAGTCTCCGCGAGGATGTCGCTGATCGGGTACCGCGATTCGCGGCGTACGGCCATGAAGATGCGCGGCATGACCGGAAAGTGGAAGCACATGTGGCATTCGTCGCCGCCGACGTCGGGATCGCCGAAGTAGTCGACGACGTCGGCAGGCCACTGGTTGGCTTCTGCCAGCAGCACGCGACCGGGGTATTCGCGGTCCACGATGCGGCGCACCTTCTTGAGGAACTCGTGCGTCTCGGGCAGGTTTTCGCCGTTGGTCCCGGGGCGTTCGTACAGGTAGGGCACGGCGTCGAGGCGAAAGCCGTCGAGGCCCATGTCGAGCCAGAATCGCATCGCGTCCAGGACGGCGTCGTGCACCCGCGGGTTGTCGAAGTTCAGATCGGGCTGGTGCGAGAAGAATCGGTGCCAGAAGTACTGCTGGCGCACGGGGTCCCAGGTCCAGTTGCTCGGTTCGGTGTCGACGAAGATGATCCGGGCGTCCTCGTACAGCTCGTCGGTGTCGCTCCACACGTAGAAGTCGCCGTACTCGCCATCCGGATCGCGCCGACTCTCCTGGAACCACGGATGCTCGTCGCTGGTGTGGTTCATGACGAAGTCGATGATGACGCGCATACCCCGCTCGTGGGCGGCATCGAGGAACTCCTGGAAGTCCTCGATGGTCCCCAGTCCCGGCTGTATGCCGGTGTAGTCGGCGACGTCGTACCCGCCGTCGCGCAAGGGCGAGGGGAAGAATGGCGGCAACCACAAGCAGTCGACCCCGAGCCACTGCAGGTAGTCGAGCTTGTCGATCAGGCCCCGAAAGTCGCCTGTGCCATCCCCGTCGCTGTCTTTGAAGGATCGGACGAGAACCTCGTAGAACACCGCGGTCTTGAACCATTCCGGCTCGGCGCTGCCGGGAGTGTCGGGGAACGGCTCCTGCGTCAGGATCGGGATGGAAACCGTGTTGGTGGTCGGCTCCGCGGCGGTCATGCATTCCTCCCGTGGCTCCGGATAGCGATAGGTGAGCCGTCCGGTCGTCTGCCTAACCTGCCATACGACCCCCGCGCGACGCTATCCCATTGCGCAGGACGGGATCAGTCCCATAGGCGCCAGTAGGCGTTCAGCGCAGGCTGGCCGCCGAGGTGGGCGTAGAGCACCGTCGAGTCCTGGGGAATCTCGCGGTCCCGCACGAGGTCGATCAGTCCGGCCAGAGACTTTCCCTCGTACACCGGGTCGGTGATCATCGCTTCGAGTTGGGCGCCGAGCGCCATCGCGGTCATTGTCGATTCGACCGGGATGCCATAGAGATCACCCGCCCAACCCTCGAGGACCTGGATTTCGTCGTCGCGGAGGTCGCGACCGAGCTCGATGAGGTCCGCGGTGTTGCGGGCGATCCGGGCGACCTGGTCGCGGGTCTTCTCGATGGTCGCTGACGCGTCGATGCCGATGACGCGGCGCCGTACCCCGGTGAGGTCCTCGAGCGCAGCGAAACCGGCGATCATGCCGGCGTGGGTCGACCCGGTCACCGTGCACACGACGATCGTGTCGAAGAAGACGCCGAGCTGCTTCTCCTGCTCAGCGACTTCGAACGCCCAGTTGGCAAAGCCCAGTCCGCCCAGCGGGTGCTCGGATGCCCCGGCGGGGATGGGGTACGGAGTGCCGCCGCTATCCTCGACCTCCTGGAGCGCCGACTTCCAAGAATCCCGGATGCCGATGTCGAACCCTGCGTCATCGAGGCGGGAGTCGGCGCCCATCATTCGCGAGAGCAGGATGTTGCCGACCTTGTCGTTCATGGGATCGTCCCAGGGAACCCACTTCTCCTGCACCAGTCGCGCTCGCAGGCCCAGGTGCGCGGCGACGGCAGCGACTTGACGCGTGTGATTGGACTGGTACCCGCCGATCGAGACCAGGGTGTCGGCGCCGGAGGCGAGGACATCCGGCACGATGTACTCGAGCTTTCGGACCTTGTTCCCGCCATAGGCCAGTCCGCTGGACACGTCCTCGCGCTTGGCCCAGATCTGAGCGCCCCCGAGGTGGGCGCTCAGTCGCGCGAGGTGGTGGACGGGGCTCGGTCCGAACGTCAAGGGGTAGCGAGGGAACTCATGAAGCTTCATCGGTGGGGGTCCTCGTTTCGATGTCGGTGATGAGGTCGGTCCAGATTTCCTCTGCGATCGCGGCTGCGCCGAGGGCGTCAGCCTGAACGCACCTCTCGATCAGCTGGCCGTGTCGAAGCGTCGACAGCTCGGCGCGTTCCGACGAGAACCGTGCCCGTTCAGCTCGGAGCAGAACGGGCTGGTAGAGGTGGAGGACGGTGCGCACCGCGTCATTGTCGGCGACGTCGATGAGGACCGCGTGAAAGAGCTCATCCGCCGCGATCGCGCCATCGATGTCGCCCGAGCGGTGCGCGGAGGTGAACAGCCGGTTCGCCGCCCTCATGCGGGCGATGTCATCCTCACTGAGTCGGGGGACGGCGGCCAGCGCGGCGAGTCGGTGCATCGCCGCCACGACGTCGCGAGCCGCGCATACGGCACGCGGCTCGATGGGTGACACGATCGTGGCACGCCCCGGCAGTGTATGCACCAGTCCGGCGCGAGCCAGTTCGAGAAGAGCCTCGCGCACGGGGGTGCGGCTCACGCCCAGCCATTGGGCGATGTCGACATCCCGCACCTGCTCTCCGGGCTCGAGCGTCCCATCGACGATCGCGGCACGCAGGCGCGCCTCCACCTCTTCGCGGAGGAGGGGGCGGTGGGCGCCCACGTCGGAGGGGACCGGCATGCAATATATTGCATTTCACCGCAGCGACGGTGTCAAATCGACGACTGGCCCCGCTGGGAGTGTCAGGCGTGCGCGTGGACATCGCGGTAAAATTAGCTCAAACGATTTAGCAGCGGGATACGCCTCGACGTACACCTGCGACCGCATCCGGAGCGCGACTCATGACCCACCCCATCCAGCTCATCGCCTACGCCGACCGCCTGGGCGGCACGATTCCGGCGTTGGGCGCACTCGTGCGGGAGCGGTTCGGCGGCGCTTTCGGCGGGGTGCACATCCTCCCCTTCTTCACGCCCTTCGACGGAGCCGATGCCGGCTTCGATCCCGACGACCACACCACGGTCGATCCCCGGCTGGGGACGTGGGAGGACGTCCGTGCCCTTTCACGCGATCTCGACGTCATGGTGGATGTGATCGTCAACCACGTCTCGGCCCGTTCGCCCCAATTCCGTGACGTGATGGAGCGCGGGGACGCGTCGCCGTACGCGTCGATGTTCCTGACGATGGGCGCGGTCTTTCCCGACGGTGCGACCGAAGCCGATCTCCTGCGGATCTACCGGCCGCGCCCGGGCCTGCCGTTCACCCCCGTACGTGTGGGGTGAGCGCACGCGGCTCGTGTGGACGACCTTCACCTCCGCCCAGGTCGACATCGACGTGCGCAGCGAGCAAGGCGCCGCCTACCTCGTCGCGATCCTGGACACCTTGCGGGAGGCGGGGGTGCGGATGATCCGCCTCGATGCCGTCGGGTATGCGGTGAAGACGCCCGGGACCTCGTCATTCATGACACCCGAGACGTTCGCCTTCATCGACGAGCTGACCGCCCTCGCCCACGCGCGCGGGCTGGAGGTGCTCGTCGAGGTGCACTCGTTCTACCGGCGACAGATCGAGATCGCGGCTCGCGTCGACCGTGTCTACGACTTCGCCCTGCCACCGTTGGTCCTCTTCGCGGCAGCGACGGGCGATCATGCGCCGCTGGCGCGGTGGGTGGCCGAGCGACCGGTCAATGCCGTCACCGTGCTCGACACCCACGACGGCATCGGCATCGTGGATGTCGGACCCGACCCGGCCACGGGGGAGCCGGGCCTGCTGAATGCGCAACAGCTGGATGCCCTGGTCGATGCGATCCATGACGCCACCGGCGGGGACAGTAGAGCCGCGACGGGAGCTGCAGCGTCGAACCTGGACATCTATCAGGTCAACAGCACGTTCTACGACGCCATGGGCCGCGATGATCGCGCCTATCTTGCCGCACGCGCCGTCCAGCTCTTCCTGCCGGGGATCCACCAGATCTACTACGTCGGCGCGCTCGCCGGTCACAACGACCGGGCGCTGCTGGAGCGCACCGGCGTCGGTCGCGACATCAACCGGCACGTCTACAGCGCGTCCGAACTCGACCGCGAACTTGAGCGCCCCGTCGTCGCGGCGCTCCTCGCGCTCTGCCGGTTCCGCGCAGCCGCCCCGGGTTTCGACGGGGCTTTCGAGTCCGCACTCGAGGACGACGGATGGCTTCGGCTGCGTTGGGAGTCGCCGTCCGGGTGGTCCGAGCTGCGCACACGACTTGACCGCAGCGAGGCTCAGCTGCGCTGGGCGCGCGCGGGTGAGCCCGAGGGTGCGACGGACGATCTGCTGGCGTTTGCGCCCGCGGATGCCTGAGTTCCCCTGCCGATCGGTCTCGCCGGGACCGATCGCCCACCGCGGCGCGGCCTAGACTTGACGCTCGTGGTCACCCGTCTTTCGCACTTCTTCCTCCGCACGCTTCGCGAGGACCCCGCCGACGCGGAGGTCACGAGCCACCGGCTGCTCGTCCGCGCCGGCTACATCCGCCGGCAAGCGCCCGGCATCTTCGCCTGGCTGCCGTTGGGCCTGCGCGTGAAGGCGAAGATCGAGCAGATCATCCGTGACGAGATGGCGGCCGCGGGTGCCTACGAAGTGCATTTTCCGGCGCTTCTGCCCCGGGAGCCCTACGAGGCCTCGGGCCGCTGGGAGTCCTATGGGGACGGAATCTTCCGCTTGCAGGACAGGAAGGGTGCCGACTATCTCCTGGCCCCGACCCACGAGGAGATGTTCACTCTCCTCGTGAAGGACCTGTACTCCTCGTACAAGGACCTCCCGCTGACGATCTACCAGATCCAGGACAAGTACCGAGACGAGGCGCGGCCGCGGGCGGGCCTGCTGCGCGGGCGCGAGTTCACGATGAAGGACGCCTACTCCTTCGACTACACGGATGCCGGTCTCGAGGCCTCGTATCAAGCTCAACGGGACGCCTACGAGCGCATCTTCCAGCGGCTGGGACTCGAATACGTCATCGTCAACGCCGACAACGGTCTGATGGGTGGGGCCCGCAGCGAGGAGTTCCTGCATCCGACTCCTGTCGGCGAGGACACCTTCGTCCGCAGCGCCGGCGGCTACGCCGCCAACGTGGAAGCCTTCACGACGCTCGCCCCGGAGCCGATCCCGTTCGATGGACTGCCGGAGCCGGTGATCTTCGACTCTCCCGACACCCCCACGATCGCCACGCTCGTCGACCACGCGAACACGCATCTCGACGCCCCGGTGCCCGGGATCGCCGGCCCTGCCACGCAGGGCGCCACGACATGGACCGCCGCCCACACGCTCAAGAACGTCGTTCTGGCGTTGACCCACCTCGACGGGTCCCGGGAGGTCGTCGTCGTCGGTATTCCCGGTGACCGGGACGTCGATGACAAGCGCGCGGAGGTGGCCTTCGCGCCGGCGACCGTCGAGGCTGCCACGCCCGAGGACTTCGAGGCCCACCCGCTGCTGGTCAAGGGTTACATCGGTCCCTGGTCGTCGACGGGTGCGCTGCTCGGTGAGGAGTCGGCAACCGGCATCCGGTATCTGCTCGACCCCCGCGTCGTCGACGGAACCTCGTGGATCACCGGCGCCAACATCGATCAGAAGCACGTGCACTCGCTCGTCGCGGGCCGCGACTTCACAGGGGACGGCTTCGTCGAGGTCGCGGACGTCGCTCCGGGCGATCCGGCCCCTGACGGCTCAGGCCCGGTCGAGCTCGCGCGGGGCATGGAGATCGGTCACGTCTTCCAGCTCGGACGATTCTTCGCCGAGACCTTGGGACTGAAGGTGCTCGACGAGAACGGCAAACTCGTGACGGTGACGATGGGTTCGTACGGAATCGGAGTGACACGGATCCTCGCGATCATCGCTGAGCTCAACAACGACGACAAGGGGCTCATCTGGCCGTCGAGCGTCGCCCCCTTCGATGTGCACGTCGTCGCCACGGGGAAGGATGCCGTCGCTTTCGATCTTGCCGAGCAGGCGTGTGCGCGGCTCGAGGACGCCGGGCTCGACGTGCTCTACGACGACCGTGCGAAGGTGTCGCCCGGGGTCAAGTTCGGCGATGCGGAGCTCGTGGGCGTGCCCCGCATCCTCATCGTCGGCCGAGGCGCCGCGACAGGCGAGGTCGAACTCTGGGACCGTCGCAGCGGGGACCGCGAGACGCTGACGTTCGAGGCGGCGATCGGCCGCCTCACAGCCTGAGTCCCGTTCAGCACGTGATCTTCGCGTGTCGGACGATGTCGTCGTCCGGGGCGTCGCGCGTCACGAACGCCTTGAGCATTCCCGCGGCCTGCTCGAGCCGGTTCTGACCGGGCTCCCAGAACTCGATCTCGACCGGGGTCACGCGCAGCAGGGTGATGCCCGGCGTGTCCAAACCGTCCTCGAACCACACCTCGAGCGAGGGCGAGTACAACTCCTGCATGAGTGCGTCGTCGTGGACGATCCGGGCGCGGCCGGCGACCGAGACGTAGCGCATGCCCTTCGGGTCGCAGTACGACAGACCGACCTCATCATCCGATTCGGCCTCCTCGACCTTCTTGGTGTCCGCGTCGGTGAAGAACCAGATGTCTCCGGTGCCGTCCATCCGCCGCGTGCTCATCGGCCGGCTCACGAGGTTGCCGTTCTCGTCGCGCGTCGTGAGCATCGCGACGTCGATCTCCTCGACGAGTTCCTGGGCGCGGCTGAGGGCTTCGGTTCCTGTCACTTCCGTCATGGCACCCAGGGTGCGACGACGGATGGTGGGGCGCGAGGGGATTGACAGCGTCCGCGGGTGCCCCTATCCCGCCGCGGCGGGCCTCAGAGACCGAACTCGGCCCGAACGTGATCACGGATGGCGAGATACTCCGGCCGATCCCAGAAGAAGAGGAGCTTCCGGGCGACCATGGTGTCGCTGTCTGGCTCCGGCTCGAGGACGAAGGTCATGAAGCTTTCGGCGAAGTCCTCGACGACGTTCGTCGCCGCGTAGTCGCTGACGAAATCGTCCTCGTGCGCAAGGTAGAACTCGTACGCAACGTCGGCATCCGCGTTGCCCGGATCGGGCGCGTCCGAGCCGTAGCCGGCCCAGAACTCCTGGTCGAACTCCCAGAGCGCGGAATCGGGTTCTGCGCACCCCTCATCCAGCTGGAGGGTGTCGCAGCTCCAGGAATCCGGATCGGTCTGTCCCGGCGACAGGCTCAAGATGTGCGCGTACTCGTGGATCAGCGTCGAGAGCAGGAGATCCTCGTCCGACGCGTACGCGAGGTTCACGACGAGCGTCCACTGCGCGGGGTCGTCGGTCTGGATGACGTACGCCAGCGTGTCACTCGATTCGGACTCGCCCACCCGGAAGTCACGGATGACGCTGCCGGCGACCTCGGGCGTCACGATCCTCACGAACATGTCCCACACCGACTCGGTCGTCTCGTCCGCGGTGGGGGAGAGCGACGCGTCGGGCTCGACCGTGTAGACCTCGACGATGCCGAGATCTTCGTCCTCCTCGGTGTAGATCTCACCGTCGGCCTGCTCGCCGAATCCGGCGATATCCCTGGTCTGGTCGACCGTGGCGAGGTCCGGGAAGCCGATCAGCGAGCAGCCCGACAGGGTGAGACCGAGCGAGACGACGAGCGCGGAAAGGGTGAGCGCTACCCGTCCGCGCGTCATGGCCGCGCCCCGTGCAGGTGATCGCGGTGTTTCTGCGACTGTCGCCTCTTCGTGACGATATCGAGCGGGCCGGTGACGGTGAGCTCGTCCTCCCAGCACTCGATACCCGAGACTCCCGGGAGCAGATCTCGCGTGAACACCGGATCACGTCCTTCTCGTCGCTGGCGCGTGTAGTCGCGCAGCAGCCGGAAGGCGATGCCCGACAGGAGCGCGATGGCCACCAGGTTGATGAGCGCCATCACCCCCATGACCCCGTCGGCGAAGCTCCAGACCAGGTCTGCCGAGGCCAACGATCCCGCGAGGACCGCGAGGACGACAGCGACCCGGTAGGCGGGCAGGATGCCGCGACGGGTGGTGATGAACTCGATGTTGGACTGGCCGTAGTAGTAGCTGCCGAGGATCGACGAGAACGCCAGGAGGAAGATGATGATGCTCAAGGCGATGTTCGACCACTCGCCCAGCGTCGCGACGAGCGCACCCTGCGTCAGGGCGATGCCTCGGGAAGCGCCGGCCAGATCGGGCACGGACACCAGGATGATGAACGCCGTGATGGAGCAGACCAGGAACGTGTCGAAGTAGACGCCGAGGGACTGCACCAGCCCCTGCTTGACCGGATGCGTCACGGCCGCGCTCGCCCCCGCGTTCGGCGCCGAACCGAGGCCGGCCTCGTTCGAGAACATGCCGCGGCGGACTCCCGTGAGCACGATGTACCCGAACGTCGCGCCCACCACTTCGTTCAGGCCCCACGCCTGGGTGAAGATCTCGGCGAACACCACCGGCAGCTGCTCGATATGGATCGCCACGACGGCGAGCCCGAGCAGCAGGTAGGCCAGGGCCATCAGCGGCACGAGCGTCTGGGTGACCGAGGCGATGCGACGGATGCCGCCGAACACCACGAGCGCGGTCAAGAGAGCGACCACGACGCCCGCGACCGGCCCCGCCCACGTGGCGTCAGCGCCGAAGCTCGACGACACCGTGTCGGCGATCGTGTTGGCCTGCAAGGACGAGAAAGCGAACGGGAAGCAGATGAGAAGGATGATGGCGAACAGGACCCCCATCCACCGTGCGCGAAGCCCGCGTTGCATGTAGTAGGCGGGTCCGCCACGAAAGCCCCCCTCCGCGTCGCGCACTTTGAACAGCTGCGCGAGCGAGGACTCGATGAAGCTCGAGGACGCACCGACGAGGGCCATGAGCCACATCCAGAACACCGCTCCTGGGCCGCCGAGCGCGATCGCCGTGCCCACGCCGGCGATGTTGCCGACACCGACGCGCGAGGCGGCGGAGATCGTGAAGGCCTGGAACGAGGAGACGGACTGGGGTGCGCCATCCGCCGTCCGAGGCGTCTTGTCGGTGAGCGTGCGGAACATCTCGGGGAAGAGCCGGATCTGCACGACGCCGGACCGGACGGTGAAGTACAGCCCCAGTCCCACGACGATCGGCAGGACCACCCAGGTCCAGAGCAGATCGCCCCACTCGACGATGAGGGCGTTGACGGCATCCACGGGTTCAGTATGTCGGTTCCGGGATCGAATGGGCGAGCACCACGGGACGCGCGCGCGGGCGATCGGGTAGCGTGGGATGATTCCGCGCGATGCGACTCGCGACGGGTAGAGCTGAATAGGGAGGTCACGATGGATATCGATCTGACGCTGCTCAGAACGGTCGAGCGGGAGAAGGACATTCCGTTCGACGAACTCGTTCGCATCATCGAGCAGGCGATCCTGACCGCCTATGCCAAGCACACCTCGCCCAGCGGGGAGGCTCCCGAGGGAGCGCGTGCGCAACTGGACCGCAAGACCGGTCACGTTGCGATCTTCGTGCCGCTTCTGGACGATGAGGGCGTCGTCATCGGCGAGGAGGAGACGACTCCCGAGGACTTCGGGCGCATCGCCGCGTTCGCTGCCAAGCAGGTGATCAGCCAGCGACTGCGCGATATCGCCGATGACGCTGTGCTCGGGGAGTTCCGTGGGAAGGAGGGCGATATCGTCGCGGGGGTCGTCCAGCAGGGGCCGAACCCGCGGATGGTGCATGTCGACCTGGGGACCGTGGAGGCGATCCTGCCCCCGGAGGAGCAGGTACCCGGCGAGGACTACGCGCACGGCTCGCGTCTGCGTGTGTACGTGACGTCGGTCTCGAAGGGGACAAAGGGCCCGTCGATCACCGTCTCGCGGACCCATCCGGGGCTTGTGCGCAAGCTCTTCGCCCTGGAGGTTCCCGAAATCCCCGCGGGGCTGGTCGAGATCGTCTCGCTCGCGCGAGAAGCAGGGCATCGCAGCAAGATCGCGGTGAAGGCGAACGATCCGTCCATCAATGCCAAGGGCGCGTGCATCGGGGAATTGGGGCGGCGCGTCCGCGCCGTCACCGAAGAGCTCGGCGGCGAGAAGATCGACATCGTCGACTACAGCCCGGATCTTGCGACCTTCGTGGGGAATGCGCTGTCGCCGGCGAAGGTCACCTCCAGCTTCGTGCTCGATGCGAAGACCAAGGCGGTGCGCGCCCTCGTGCCCGACTACCAGCTCTCCCTCGCCATCGGCAAGGAGGGGCAGAACGCGCGACTGGCGGCGAAGCTCACGGGCGCGAAGATCGACATCCAGCCCGACAGCATCCTCGACGAGTCCTGACGGGCAGCGTCCCGCGTGGGCCGGCCGCAGGGGGCAGGTGTAGGATGGAAGCCGTACGAACGTGCGTCGGTTGCCGCACGCGTGCTGCCCGGTCGGCGCTTCTTCGCGTCGTAGCCATCGATTCCTCGCTCGTCTGGGACGAGCGAGCGTCGGCGCCGGGGCGGGGCGCGTGGGTGCATCCGAAGCGGGAATGCATCGACGCGGCACTGAAGCGTCGAGCTTTTGTACGCGCGCTTCGCGCACCCGGACCCCTGGATTCGCAAGCGCTCACGAAACGGCTGAACGAGAAACGGCTGAATGGCAATGGACACGAAGTGAACGGCTCGAAATGAGACCCGTCCGCAACTAGCGGTCCGCCCTGTCTGGGTGGGCCCCAGACAGGAGAACTGTGGCAAAACCACGCGTGCACGAGATCGCATCCGAACTCGGCATCGACAGCAAAGTGGCTCTCGCGAAGCTGAAGGAGCTCGGCGAGTTCGTCAAGAGCCCTTCTTCGACGATTGAGCCTCCCGTCGCGCGGAAGCTCCGCGCGGCATTCGAAGGACAGGCGGCTGACGCCTCCCAGGGGGCGCCCGCCAGCGGCGCGCCGGCCCCCTCGAGCAAGAGCGGCGCCCGCCCTGCCCCGCGTCCGGGTGCGGCATCCGGTCGTTCGACCCCCGCGCGGCCCTCCGCGACCCCGGGGCCGCGTCCGACCCCGCAGCCGGCGGAGAAGCCCGAGGCTCCGGCTGCTGCCGAGCCCGCCGCGACGCCGGCCCCGGCATCGCCCACACCGCCGAGTTCGCCGACCCCCGCGAGTCCCGCATCGACGGGCGGGTCGGCCGCGCCGACCCCGCAGGCTCCGCGTCCCGGTGGGGCGCCGCGTCCGGGCAACAACCCGTTCGCCTCGCAGCAGGGCATGGGTCAGCGGCCTGCCGGTCCGCGTCCGGGTAACAATCCGTTCGCCTCGCAGCAGGGTATGGGCCAGCGTCCGACGCCCGCCAACATCCCGAGGCCGCAGGCTCCGCGCCCCGGCGCACCCGGTCGTCCCGGCGCGCCCGGTCGTCCCGGTGGCGCTGGTCGTCCCGGCGGCGGCGGTCGTCCCGGCGCTCCGTTCCAGCAGCGTCCCGGCGGACCCGGTCGTCCCGGTGGTGGTGGCGGCGGTTTTGCTCGTCCCGGCGCACCCGGTGGCGGCGGTGGATTCCCCGCCCGCCCCGGCGGTGGCGGGCGCGGTCGTGGCCCCGGCGGAGGCACCGCAGGTGCCTTCGGTAAGGGCGGCGGCAAGTCCAAGCAGCGCAAGTCGCGTCGGGCAAAGCGTCAAGAATTCGAGATGCGGGATGCCCCGCAGGTCGGCGGCGTCAACGTCCAGAAGGGCAACGGCGAGATCATTCGCCTGCGCCGGGGCGCGTCGATCTCGGACTTCGCCGACAAGCTCGAAGCGATCCGCGGCTACACCGTGCAGCCCGGCACCCTCGTGACGATCCTCTTCAACCTCGGCGAGATGGCCACGGCCACCGAGTCGCTGGACGAAGCCACCTTCGAGGTGCTCGGTGAAGAGCTCGGCTACAAGATCCAGATGGTCTCTCCTGAGGATGAGGACAAGGAGCTGCTCGAAGGATTCGGCCTGAACCTCGAGCAGGAGCTTGCCGAGGAAGACGACGAGGACCTCGAGATCCGTCCCCCGGTCGTGACCGTCATGGGTCACGTCGACCACGGAAAGACGCGGCTTCTGGACGCCATCCGTCAGACCAACGTCGTGGCGGGCGAAGCCGGCGGGATCACCCAGCACATCGGTGCGTACCAGGTGTGGACCGAGCACGAGGGCATCGAGCGTGCGATCACCTTCATCGACACCCCCGGTCACGAGGCGTTCACCGCCATGCGTGCCCGTGGTGCGCAGGTGACCGACCTCGCGATCCTCGTGGTCGCCGCCGACGACGGCATCATGCCCCAGACGGTGGAGGCGCTCAACCACGCGCAGGCCGCTGGGGTGCCCATCGTCGTCGCCGTCAACAAGGTCGACAAGCCCGACGCCAACCCCGCGAAGGTCCGCCAGCAGCTGACCGAGTACGGACTGGTCGCTGAGGAGTACGGCGGCGACGTCATGTTCGTCGACGTATCGGCGCGTCAGGGCACCGGCATCCAGGATCTGCTGGACGCCGTGCTCCTGACGGCGGATGCCGGGCTCGACCTGCGCGCGAACCCCAACAAGGACGCCCGCGGTGTGGCGATCGAAGCCAAGCTCGACAAGGGCCGCGGATCGGTGGCGACCGTCCTCATCCAGTCCGGAACGCTGCGTGTGGGCGACGCGATCGTTGCGGGAACCGCATACGGACGCGTCCGCGCCATGGTCGACGAGAACGGTGACCCCGTCGAGGAGGCAGCGCCCTCACGTCCGGTCCAGGTGCAGGGTCTGAACTCCGTGCCTCGCGCCGGCGACGTGTTCATCGTCACCGACGAGGACCGGATGGCCCGCCAGATCGCCGAGAAGCGTGAGGCTGCCGAGCGCAACGCTCAGCTGGCCAAGGCGCGCAAGCGGATCTCGCTCGAGGACTTCACCCGTGCGCTCGAAGAGGGCAAGGTCGAGTCGCTCAACCTCATCATCAAGGGCGACGTGTCCGGTGCCGTCGAGGCGCTGGAGGAGTCACTCCTCAAGATCGAGGTCGACGACTCGGTGCAGCTGCGCATCATCCACCGCGGTGTCGGCGCGATCACCGAGTCCGACGTGAACCTCGCGACGATCGACAACGCGATCATCCTCGGGTTCAACGTGCGACCGGACTCGAAGGCGCGCGAGAGGGCTGCCCGCGAGGGTGTCGACATCCGGTTCTACTCGGTCATCTACAACGCGATCGACGACGTGGAGCAGTCCCTGAAGGGTCTTCTCAAGCCGGAGTTCGAAGAAGTGCAGTCGGGTGTGGCGGAGATCCGCGAGGTGTTCCGCTCCTCGAAGTTCGGCAACATCGCCGGATGTATCGTCCGCAGCGGCACGATCACCCGCAACGCCAAGGCGCGCGTCATCCGCGAGGGTGTCGTCATCGCCGACGGCCTTGCGATCGAGTCGCTCCGTCGGTTCAAGGATGATGTCACCGAAGTGCGCACCGACTACGAGTGCGGTATCGGCCTCGGCAAGTTCAACGACATCCAGGTCGGCGACGAGATCGAGACGACCGAGCTCGTCGAGAAGCCTCGCGGCTGAGAGCCGCTGGACGCTGTGATTCAGGATGTCCCCCCTCGGGTCGGGGCATCCTGAATCTCGGCGGTCCTGCAAGCGCAAGGAGAGATGAGATGACTGGGGAACGTCAGGCCCGCTTGGCCGACCGCATCAAGGTGCTCGTGGCCGAGCGGCTCGAGAAGGGTCTGCGCGATCCGAGGATGGGCTTTGTCACCATCACCGACGTGAGAGTGACGGGTGACCTGCAGCACGCATCGGTGTTCTACACCGTCCTGGGCAGCGAGGAGGAGCGCACCGCGACCGCCGAGGCGCTGCGCGCCGCGACCGGGATGCTGCGCAGCGAGGTGGGGCGCAAGCTCGGCGTTCGGCTGACGCCCACGCTGGAGTTCATCCATGACGGCCTCGCTGAAGACGCCGGCCACATCGAGGAGCTGCTGCGTGAGGCACGCGAGCGGGACAGCGCGGTCGCGGGCCTTGCCGCGTCCGCGACCTACGCCGGTGACGCCGACCCGTACGTGACGCCGCGTACTGGCGCCGAGGACGAGGACTGACGGTCCTCAGGCACGCACCCTCGACCGGAGGGAGCGTCCCCAGTGGCGTGCGCGCTCCAGTTCGCCGGCCACGAGCGGACCCTGGACGTCGCTCACGAAGAAACTGATGGATGCGACCGGTGCGAAGCCGCGCGAGCGCCCTTCCTTCGCCGCGGCCTTGCTCGCCGAGCCGGGGATCCACCGCTGCTTGGCGTGGGTGTCGAACGTGGCAAGGGGCACACGTCTCGAGACGGTGACGTTCTCGAGCCAGTCGCGCAGACCTCGCGTGGTCGCCGCCACTGCCCCGCGCGAGACCGCGTCCTGGCGGGTCGCTTCGCGCGTCATCGAGAAGGCGTGTGTCGGGCCGCCCGCGACGACCAGTGCGGCATCCTCCGGCACGGCGTTGTGCGCGCCGTCGACATCCGTGATCGAGACATCCGACCACTCGGCCAGTCCCTCGGCGACGGCGCGGGCGATGTCCCGCGTGTTCCCGAACATCGACTCGTAGACCACGATCGTCTTCACGGTGTCGACGCTAGATGGGTCTGGACGCCCTCGGATAGGGACCTTCGGCCTCGCGGCAGAGTGGCGACGTCATCCTCGAGCTCGATGAGACCGTCGGAGACGAGCGAGTCGATCGCACGATCGCGCTGGACCCGGTCAGGCCACTGCGCCGCAAGCGAGTCAACAGGCACAGCGGAGGGCGCGGCGTCGCGGAGCGCCTTGAGGACCACTCCGCGCACCTGGCGGTCGCTTCCCTCGTATCTCGCTTGGCGGCGACGACTGTCGCCGGTGTCCGGATAGCCGGCTTCGCGCCACGCGCATCGGGATGCGACGGGGCACGCGTCGCAGCGAGGCCGCCGTGCCGTGCACACCGTCGCGCCCAACTCCATCGCCGCCGCGTTGAACAGCGCGGCATCCGCATGATCCTCGGGCAGCAGCGCGGCCATCGCCTCGAGGTCTCGCCGAGAGGGCGAGCCGGGCTGGGAGCATCCGTCGACGACACGGGCAAGCACCCGGCGAGTGTTGGTGTCGACGACGGGATGCCGATCACCGTAGGCGAACACCGCCACCGCCCGCGCCGTGTAGTCCCCGATGCCGGTCAGCGCCAACAGCTGGTCGACGTCACGGGGTACCACCCCGTCGTGGCGCTCGGTGATCTCCTCTGCGGCGCGGTGCAGCCAGAGCGCGCGGCGGGGATACCCCAGGTTCGCCCACTGGGTGACGGCGTCCGCTGGTGAGGCCGCGGCGAGGGCGGCGGGAGTCGGCCAGCGGTCCAGCCAGGCCGTCAGGTGGGGGATCACACGACTCACCGGCGTCTGCTGGAGCATGAACTCGCTCACGAGGATGGCCCACGCCCCCACGCCGGGGGCCCGCCACGGGAGATCTCTCGCATTCTCTCGAAACCACCGGTTGAGGTCGGTCGCGAACGGATGCACGGCCCCAGCCTATTTTGGTTCGGTCGCCCCGGCCGCGCTGCGTCGGATCCGCCTCGCGCAGGGGTCAGACAGGTCTGCGAAGCCGGAGGCGGAGGAGGACGGGGTGGCCGAATAGGCTGGATCCATGTGTCTGCCCGCCACCCCTCCCGTGACGCTGGTGCGGGAGCCGGTCGGCGCACCCGATGTCGTCGACACCGCCGACCTCGTGAACCCGAAGGTGGTCCGATGACCGATCCGAGCGGCATCCTGCTCGTCGACAAGCCCGGTGGAATGACCAGCCATGACGTCGTCGCCCGCGCCCGCCGCGCGATGGGCACCCGCAAGGTCGGCCACGCGGGCACGCTCGATCCGATGGCGACGGGTCTGCTTGTGCTCGGTGTCGGCGCCGCGACGCGACTGCTGACATTCGTGGTCGGTCTCGACAAGACCTACGAGGCGACGATCCGGCTGGGGGAGTCGACCGACACCGACGACGCGGACGGCGCCGTCACGGCATCCGTCCCCGTCCAGGGAGTCACGGATGCCGACATCGCGGCCGGTATCGCCGCCCTCACCGGCACGATCGAGCAGGTTCCGAGTACCGTGTCAGCGATCAAGGTCGACGGACGTCGAGCGTATGACCGCGTGCGCTCCGGAGAGCAGGTGGCCCTGGCTGCCCGCACCGTGACGGTGTCGCGTTTCCAGGCGCGTTCTCCTCGTCGTCTCGTGGAGGGAACCGGTGGCGAGCGACCCGTGATCGATCTCGATGTCGTCGTCGACTGCTCGAGCGGCACCTACGTGCGGGCGCTCGCCCGCGACCTGGGCGCCGCGCTCGAGGTCGGTGGTCACCTCACGGCGTTGCGGCGCACGCGCATCGGCCCCTTCTCGGTGACCGAAGCCGTCGGGCTCGAGGATTTGGATCCGGGCAGGCTGCTGTCTGCGGCCGCTGTCGCGAGCGCCGTGCTCGGGCCTGTTGCCGTGACCGAGGACGAGGCGCGCGACCTCCGACACGGAAAACGAATCCTCGGTGCCGCGGGCCGGCTGGCGTCTGGACGGGCGGCCATCGACCCGGGCGGACGGCTGGTCGGCATCCTCGAGCGGCGTGGCGATGACCTCAAGAGCACGATGAACATGGCGGAGGGCTCATGACCCTGTGGTTCACCTATGTGCAAGTGGCGGTCGCCGTCCTCGGCGGGTTGCTGTGTGTCATCCTCGGGCTCGTCGGCCGTCGCCCGAGCGATTACACGGTCGGCGCGCTCGCGCTGCTCGAACTGCTCCTGGTCGCGCAGGTCGTCGTCGCGATCGTGGCGCCGTTCGTGGGCAACATCCCGACCGGGAGCGTCCTCGAGTTCTGGGTGTACCTGGTCTCGGCGGCGCTCCTGCCGCCGGCGGCCGTGATCTGGGCGCTCCTGGAGCGAAGCCGCTGGAGCACCGTCATCATGGGGATAGCGGCGCTGTCCGTGGCCGTCATGGTGTGGCGGATGCAGGTCATCTGGACGGTCCAGATCGCGTGAGCTCGTCCGCCCACAGCAGCCTGGAGGCGCGAATCCGGCCCTGCGGGCACGTAGGATGAATGCCGCCATGACTACGCCTTCGCGACCCCGCATGACCGGAATCGGACGGGTCCTCGTGATCGTCTACCTGATCATGGCTCTTGCTGCGACCGGCCGCTCGTTCGTGCAGATCGTCCGCGAGTTCGACGAGGCGCCGGTGGCCTACACCCTGTCGGCGCTCGCCGCGGTGGTCTACATCATCGCCACGCTCGCCTTGATCTTCGCGGGCCGACGCGGCTGGTACCTGATCGCGTGGATAGCGATCTCGTTCGAACTGGCAGGCGTGCTCGTCGTCGGGACGCTCAGCTACCTGATCCCCGACATCTTCGGTCATCCGTCCGTGTGGTCCTACTTCGGCGGGCTGGGACCGGACGGGTACATCGGCTACCTGTTCGTTCCGCTCGTGCTTCCCTTCCTCGGGCTGTGGTGGCTCTGGGCGCACCGGCCTGCACGCTTCTCGACCCCGACCGAGGTACTCGCCCCCTCATGATCGTGTTCCGTGACCCTGCCGAAGTACCGTCGGACTTCGGTCCGTGCGTCGTGGTCATCGGCAAGTTCGACGGTGTGCATTCCGGCCACCGTGCGGTCATCGACCGTGCCCAGGTGGAGGCGGTATCCCTGGGCGCCAAGGTCGTCGCAGTCACCTTCGACCGTAATCCGCTCGCGCTCCTTGCTCCGGACAAGTGCCCCGAGAGCCTCATCGGCGTCCACCAGAAGGTGCGGCTGCTTTCCGATACCGGCGTGGACGCCGTCCTGGTGTTGCGCTTCGACGAGCACCTCGCGTCGCTGACGGCGGAGGAGTTCGCCCGTGCGGTCCTCATGGACGCACTTGCGGCACGCGCAGTGCTCGTCGGCTCCGATTTCCGCTTCGGGCGAGGGGGCGCCGGTACCGCGGACACGCTCCGGTCCTTCGGGAGGGCACACGGATTCGACGTCGACATCGTCGATGACGTCCGGGCCGCCGACGGCGGTCGCCGTGTCTCCTCGACCTGGATCCGCGAACTGCTGAGCGCGGGTCACGTGGGCGATGCGCGCAAGCTGCTCGGCCGCGACCACGCCGTCGTCGGAGAGGTCGTGCACGGGCTCAAGCGGGGCCGAGAGATCGGGTATCCGACGGCGAACCTCAGTCACGACCTCGAGGGATTCGTCCCGGCGGACGGCGTGTACGCGGGGTGGCTCGTGGACGAGGCGGATGCCGGCGGCCTGCGCCCCGGAACCCGCTACCCGGCCGCGATCAGTATCGGAACGAATCCCACTTTCGATGATGTCTCGGCTCGACAGGTCGAGGCCTACGTGCTCGACGAGACCGATCTGGACCTCTACGGGCATCATGTCGAAGTCCGCTTCGTCGAGCGGATCCGCGGTATGGGTGCCTTCGCGGGGGTCGACGCGTTGGTCGCGCAGATCGCCGATGACGTCGAACGCACGCGAGAAGTCCTCGGGCGGGATCAGCCGCCCGACTGATCAGTAGGACGACTCGTCGACTGCGCCGCTGGCAGACTCGCCCGCCTCGATCGCGCGGAGCTCGCCGAGGATGGTTGCGCTGCCGCTGGTTCCCAGCCGCGTCGCACCGGCCTCGAGCATCGCGAGCGCGTCCTGCAGGCTGCGCACCCCGCCGGATGCCTTGACCTGCGTCTGCGGACCCACGGAGCGTCGCATCAGACGCACGGTGTCGACCGTCGCGCCGCCGCCGGCGAAGCCCGTCGAGGTCTTGACGAAGGTCGCGCCCGCCTCTTCGGCAAGCCGTGAGCCTCGCTCGATCTGCTCGTCGTTGAGCAGCGAAACCTCCAGGATCACCTTGGTCACGGCGCCGTCGGCAGCGGCGACGACGGCGCGGATGTCGTCACGCACGACGTCATCGAAGCCCGAACGCAACGCGCCGATGTTGATCACCATGTCGAACTCGCTCGCGCCGTCCTGGGCGGCCTGGCGGGTTTCTGCCACCTTGGCGGCCGTCGAGGTGGTGCCGTGCGGAAAACCGATCACGGTGCCCACCGCCACGTCGGAATCGGTGAGGACCTCGACGGCATGAGCGATGTCGGACGGGCGTACGCACACGCTGAAGACGTTCCACTCGCGGGCGATCGCGAGCTGTTCGTCGACGTCGTCCCGCGTGAATTCGGGCTTGAGGATCGCGTGGTCGATCGTGGCGGCAAGCTGCGCCTCGGTGATCTGGCTCATGCCATCAGCCTACGCATCGCGCGGCGCGGGGGACAGCGGAGCCATCCGGGGCCGGGTATCGTCGCTCATGCCGCCGAGTCCAAGGAGCAGGGATGCAGTCGAGAGGTCTCGCCGCCGCCATGTTGGTCGTCGGCGTCTCAGTTCTCGCGGGGTGCGATGCGCTTCCCGCCCAGACACCGACACCGACAGCATCCGCGTCGATCAGCGCGTCGAGCCCGAGTGCGACATCCGCCCCGACCAGCTCGCCGACCGCCGCGGCGGACTTCGCTCTGCCGGGGTCGTGCGAGGCCCTTTACTCGCCGGCGATGCTCGATGAGCTGACTCGGACGAATCCGCCCTTGAACGACCCGGGCATCACGATCTACGCAACCGAGAACGTCGACGCACTGGAGGTCCTCGCATCCGGTATTCCGACGATCCGCTGCTCTTGGGGGGAGGCCGGGGCCCCGGGTCTTGTCACGAACGTCTCCGTGGTCTCTGCAGCCGAGGCCGACACGCTGCGGGAGGCCTTCGCTGCCTCGGGAATGGCCTGCGATTCGCTTGCCGGCGGCACGGTGTGCCGGATCGAGCAACAGACCATCGATCGGCAAGACAACATCGTGCGCATCGGTGAGACCCATTACCTGCAGGGCAGCGGCTGGGTAGCCACGCACTGGGTCGACTTCGCACCGAGCGGTTATACGGAGGATATCGTCGCGACGCTGTGGCAGTGAGCGGCAGCTGATACCTCGCACGGATGCCGTCCACGGCCCGTCGCGTTGGCGAGGTTCCGACTCGCGCTAGAATGGAGCGGACGCCGTGTCACACCGCGCAGCTCGCCGAAGCGAGTGCCCGTGCTGTTGTGAGCCGCAGGTGTCGATGTTCGAGTGAGATCGCGTCTGTCCCAGACGCTCATACGCCGCCATCAGGGCGGCGGTCACAGATGTACGAACGCTCAGGAGGAGCATGCCGGCCACGGCAACCGCCGCTCAGCGGCGCAAGAAGTCCTCGTCGGCGCGCCGCGACGACGAAGCCCCGATCATTCCGATCCTCGCCCGCAAGGTGCGCGAGGTCGAGGCCAAAGCCCAGCGCGGCAAACTCGGGCCGACCAACCGTGTGAAGTTCCAGGTGATCGCGTTCCTGGTGCGTGAGGAGCGTGCGCGCGTCAAGGCAGACTCGTCGATCACGGATGCCGCTCGCGTCGAGCTGCTCAAGCGACTCGACGGCGTGGCGACCATCCTGGCGAAGACCGCCGCCCGGGATACGTCGCTCATCCAACTGCTCGAGGTCGATCAAGCGACATCGCCGGTCGCGCGCCGCATGCGCCGTGACTGGTTGCTGGAGTCCGGTGCCGAGCTGCCTCCGGACGAGCTGATCATCACCGACACCCCGGCGCCCGCGCAGCAGGTCGTGCCCGCAGCGCTCGCGGAGCGACAGGTGGTGCCCGCGTCGATCGAGGCGCGTCAGATGGCGCATCCGTTCCTCGCCCCCGACCTCACGATGCGCGCTCCCCGGGAGACGCCGCGGCGCCGCCTGGACGGCTGGGAACTGATGGGTCCCCTGTACAAGGCGTTCGAAACCGGTGCAGGCGGAGCTGCCGCATCGATGGACCTGCCGCCGGTTCCCGAGTTCGACAGGCTCTCGCCGCGGGGACTCGAGATCATGCCGCACCAGTCCCGCTTCCTGGAGTCCGTGCGTGAGGGCCACCGCACGTTCCTCCTCGCCGACGAGCCGGGCCTGGGAAAGACCGCGCAGTCGGTGCTCGCGGCATCCGTCGCCGGCGCCTACCCGCTGCTGGCGGTCGTGCCCAACGTCGTGAAGATGAACTGGGCGCGCGAAGTCGAGCGGTGGACGCCGCAGCGTCGCGCGACCGTCATCTCGGGCGACGGCGAGGACCTTGACGCTTTCGCCGACGTCTTCATCGTCAACTACGAGATCCTTGACCGACACCTGTCGTGGCTCGGCTCGATCGGCCTGAAGGGCATGGTCGTCGACGAGGCCCACTTCATCAAGAACCTCACGTCGCAGCGCTCCCAGAACGTGCTTGCGTTGGCCGGTCGGATCCGGGAGCAGGTGCGCGACCCGCTCTTGCTGGCACTCACCGGAACTCCGCTGATCAACGATGTCGAGGACTTCGACGCGATCTGGCGCTTCCTCGGCTGGACGACCGGTGAGAAGCCCGGCCCGGAGCTGATGGCCAAGCTCGACGAGACGGGTCTCACCCCGGCGGACAAGGCGTTCTACCCTGAGGCCCGCTCTGCCGTCATCTCGATGGGCATCGTGCGGCGCAAGAAGAAGGATGTCGCGGCAGACCTGCCCGACAAGCTCATCGCCGACCTTCCCGTCGAACTCGACGACGAGTACGGCCGCTCCATCCGCCAGGCCGAGCGTGAGCTCGGCGCTCGGCTGGCTGCGAAGTACCGCCGGATCATCGACGCTCGCGGTGACCGCGGGCTCGCGCCCGGCGAGATCGACGGCGACATCGTCCGGCTCGTTGCGGAGGGTGAACTCGAGGAGTCGAAGGCTGCGGGCGCGGGATCCGAGAACGTCTTCACGATGGTGCGCCGCATCGGCCAGGCCAAGGCGACCGTTGCCGCCGACTACGCGGCTCAGCTGCAGCGATCGGTCGGCAAAGTCGTCTTCTTCGCCAAGCACATCGATGTCATGGATGCCGCCGAGCGTCACTTCGCGCAGGCAGGACTACGGACGGTCTCGATCCGCGGGGAGCAGACCACCGCCGCGCGCCAGCAGGCGATCGACGCGTTCAACGCGGACGCGGATGTCGCGATCGCGGTCTGCTCGCTCACCGCGGCAGGTGTGGGCCTGAACCTGCAGGCTGCCTCGAACGTCGTGCTCGCGGAGCTCAGCTGGACGGCAGCCGAGCAGACGCAGGCAATCGATCGGGTCCACCGCATCGGGCAGGACGAGCCGGTCACGGCGTGGCGGATCATCGCAGCTCACACGATCGATACGAAGATCGCCGAACTGATCGACACCAAACAGGGTCTCGCGTTGCGTGCCCTCGACGGTGAGGCGGTGGATCCGGGCTCGAGCGACTCGGTCCAGCTCGCCGCGCTCATGCACCTGCTTCGTCAGGCGCTCGGCGACACCGAGTAGGCCGTATCGCGGCAGCTCGCCTCGTCGCCGGGTAATCACGGCGGCATGGGGATGGCTGGCACGGGATACGGACGCTAGTGTCGGTGGAGGCAACGTCGCCACCTTGCATCCGGACACTCCAACAGGGACGGCACATGAGAATCGGCATCCTCACCAGCGGCGGCGATTGCCCCGGACTGAACGCGGTCATCCGCGGCGTGGTCCTCAAGGGGACGACGTCGTACGGTCTTGACTTCGTCGGCATCCGCGACGGATGGCGCGGTGTCGTCGACGGTGACTTCTTTCCGCTCTCGCGCCACGACGTGAAGGGTCTGTCGAAGGTCGGCGGGACGATCCTCGGAACGAGCCGCACCAACCCGTACGAGGGCCCCCGCGGCGGCGCCGAGAACATCACACGCACACTGGAGGATGCGGGGATCGACGGCATCCTCGCGATCGGCGGGGAGGGGACTCTCGCCGCCGCCGACCGGCTCTGGAAGGACGGCATCAAGGTGCTCGGCGTCCCGAAGACGATCGACAACGACCTTCGCGCGACCGATTACTCGTTCGGCTTCGACACCGCCGTCAACATCGCCACGGACGCGATGGACCGTCTTCGCACCACCGGCGACTCGCACCAGCGCTGCATGGTCGCGGAGGTCATGGGACGCCACGTCGGGTGGATCGCCCTGCACGCCGGTATCGCCGCCGGTGCGCACGTCATCTGCATTCCCGAGGTGCCGATGTCGATCGACGAGATCTGCCAGCAGGTGACCAGCGCGCACGACCGCGGCCGCGCACCGCTTGTCGTGGTCTCGGAGGGATTCACGCTCACCGGAATGGATGAAGCGCACAGCCACAAGGGTCTCGACGCGTTCAACCGTCCGCGCCTCGGGGGGATCGGCGAGCTCATCGCCCCCGAGATCGAGCGCATCACGGGAATCGAAACGCGCGCGACGGTTCTCGGTCACATCCAACGCGGCGGATCGCCCTCGGCGTTCGACCGTGTTCTGGCGACCCGACTGGGCCTGCACGCCGCCGATGCGCTCGTCGACGGGGCATGGGGCCAGATGGTCGCCATGCGCGGAACGGATATCGTTCGGGTCTCGTTCGAAGAGGCGCTCGGCGAACTCAACACCGTTCCCCTGTACCGCTACGAAGAGGCAGCCGCACTCTTCGGCTGAGGTGCCGTTCGCCCCCAGCCCTCGCTGCGCGGGAGGTCAGGCGTCGGCGACGCCGAGGACGTCGAAGATCCACGCGAGTTCGTAGGCCCGCTCGCGCCAGGAGTTGTACCGGCCGCTGACGCCTCCGTGCCCCGCCGACATCTCGCACTTCAGCAGCGCATCGGCGCCCACGTCGCGTAGTCGGGCCACCCACTTGGCCGGCTCGACGTACAAGACCCGCGTGTCGTTGAGCGAGGTCACGGCGAGGATGCGTGGGTAGCGCACCCCATCGCGCACGTTCTCGTACGGCGTGTAGCCCTTCATGTAGGCGTAGACATCGGCATCATGCAGGGGGTTGCCCCACTCGTCCCACTCGATGACCGTCAGCGGCAGCGACGGGTCGAGGATCGTCGTGAGCGCATCCACGAACGGCACGACCGCGAGGATGCCGGCGAACAGCTCGGGAGCGATGTTCGCGACAGCGCCCATCAGGAGCCCGCCGGCGCTACCGCCTTCGGCGACCAGGTGATCGGCATCCGTGTACCCGCTGTCGATGAGGTGGCGGGCGACGGCGACGAAGTCGGTGAACGTGTTGCGCTTGTTCAGCAGCTTGCCGTCCTCGTACCAGCCGCGACCCATCTCACCGCCGCCCCGGACGTGTGCGACGGCGAAGATCACGCCGCGATCGAGCTCGGATAGGCGCGCGATCGAGAATCCGGGGTCGATCGAGTGCTCGTAGGAGCCGTAACCGTACAGGTGCAGGGGACGAGGGTGCTCGCCCGGCTCGCCGAACGAGCGGCGCCACACGATCGAGACGGGTATGCGGACGCCGTCATCGGCAAGCGCCCAGACCCGGCGCTGCCCGTAGTCCGAGGCGTCGTACCCGCCGAGCACCGGTTGCTGCTTGCGGATGCGACGCTCATCGGTCGCGACCACCAGGTCGAGCACCGTCGATGGCGTGACGAAGGATCCGAACGCGATCCGGATCATGGGCGGTGCCCACTCGGGATTGCCCGCCGTGCCGGCGTCGTACAGCTCCTCGTCGAAGCGGATCTCCGTGACTGTCGCGCTCGCGTAGTCGAACGTGGCGAGCCGCGCGAGTCCCTCCCGGCGATAGGCCAGCACCGCCCAGTCGCGGAATGTCGACATGCCCAGGAGCCGTTGCCCCGGGCGGTGGGGGATGACGATGTCGCGAGCGCCCTGCGGGTCGTCGGCACGCACCCGGACGAGCTCGAAGTCGCGAGCGCCGTCGTTGTGGATGACGTACAGCACGTCCTCGCCGTTCACGACCGCGTGGGAACTGGAGTACTCCACACCCTCCCGCCGGGGCCACACGACGCGGGGCTCCCCGACGAGGTCATCCGCGTCCAGGAGCCACTCTTCGGACGTGATCGAGGAGCCGAGTTCGATGACCAGATACCTGTCGCTGCGGGTGAATCCGGCGCCCACCCAGTAGCGCTCATCGGCCTCGTGGAACAGCGTCCGGTCCTCGGATGTGGGGGACCCGAGCGTGTGCAGCCAGACGGTGTCGGGCCGCCACGCGTCATCGACGGTGGTGTACACGATATGGCGCCCGTCGGGGGAGAAGGTGGCTCCCGAGAACGTGTTCGGGATCTCGTCGGGGAGCATCTGACCGGTGGTCAGATCCCGTACGCGGACGGTGTAGCGCTCGTCGCCGACGGTGTCGACGGCATACAAGAGTCGGGTGGCATCGGTGGAGACCTCGAAACTCCCGAGCGCGAAGAAGTCGTGGCCCTCGGCTTCCTGGTTCGCATCGAGCAGGATCTGCTCGCCCGGCACCTCGACCTCGGGGGACAGGGCCGGAGGGTCCCAGTCGTCGGGTGCAGCCAACGGTGCGCGACAGTGGATGCCGTACTGCTGTCCCTCGACGGACCGCGTGTAGTACCACCACTGTCCCCGGCGGACCGGAACCGACATGTCGGTCTCCCGAGTGCGGGAGCGGATCTCCTCGAAGATCTGCTCCCGCAGCGGGGCAAGGTGGGCGGTACGCGCCTCAGTGAAGGCGTTCTCTGCCGCGAGATGGCTGCGGACGTCGGCGTCGTCCTTCGCGCGAAGCCACTCATAGGCGTCGTCGAAGACGTCGCCGTGATGGGAGCGGAGGCTGGGGCGGCGCAGCGCGCGGGGCGAAGGGGGGACGGAGGTCACCCGACCCACGCTAGTCGAGGGGGCTGCGTCACCGGCGCGACGTATGCTGGCGACATGGCTGCCGCTCCCGTGCGTTTTGGTCAGTACCCGCCTGCGCTTCGCACGATCGTGCATCTGAGCGACACTCACTTCCTCGACGCGAACAGGCCGCTCTCGGGCCGGTTCGACACGGCCGCGAACCTCCACCGGACCCTGGAGAAGGTGCGGGGCTTGGGCATCCGCCCGGACGCGATCGTCGTGACCGGCGACCTCACCGATCAGGGAGAGCCCGGGGCCTACCGCGAGCTGCGCGCAGCCCTCGAGCCGCTGGCCGACGAGCTGTCCACGCCCCTGGTCTGGGTCGCCGGCAACCACGACGAGCGGCCGGCGCTGCGTGCGCAGCTCCTGGACACCGAACCGACGCAGGATCCGGTCACGGGGGTCTGGGACCTCGATGGATTGAGGCTCATCGCTCTCGACACGTCGGTTCCCGGCTGGAACCACGGCGACCTCGACGAGGGACAGCTGGCGTGGCTGCGGGAGGAACTCGCCGTGCCCGCGCCGCTGGGTACGCTCCTGGCGATGCACCATCCGCCGATTCCGTCTCACCTGCCGTTTTTCGACATCCTCGAGCTGCGCGACCAGCAGCGGCTCGCCGACGCCCTCGAGGGGTCGGATGTCCGCGGCATCCTCGCCGGCCACCTGCACTACTCGACGAGCGCGACCTTCGCGGGGATCCCGGTCTCGGTCTCGGCAGCCACCTGTTACACCATGAACCTCGCACGGCCCCCGCGGGAGGTCAACGGCATGGACGCCGGCCAGTCCTTCCACCTCGTGCACGTGTACGAGACGACGATCACGCACGCGGTCGTGCCGGTCGTCGATGCCGACACCGGCGACTACTTCTCTGAGGAGTGGGTCGAACGGATGGCGGCACTCACCCCCCAAGAGCGGCTCGAGGCATTCTCGCGCAAGCGCTCCTGAACGGCAGGAACAATGACGCACCACACGCCCGGTCACACGCGCACGGAGACCGACTCCCTCGGCTCGATGGAGATTCCCGCGGATGCCTACTGGGGCATCCACACCGCCCGAGCGCTCGAGAACTTCCCGATCTCACAGCGCCCCATCTCGGTCTATGCAGACCTCGTGCGGGGGCTCGCGATGGTCAAGCAGGCTGCCGCTCGAGCCAACGCCGAGATCGGGGTGCTGGATCCCGAGAAGGCAACGCTCATCGACCGGGCGGCGCAGCTCGTGATCGACGGCGAGTTCCACGACCAGTTCGTTGTCGGTGTCGTCCAAGGCGGTGCGGGCACCTCGACGAACATGAACGCCAACGAGGTCATCACCAACATCGCTCTCGAGCTTGCCGGGCGCCCACGCGGCGATTACGCGTTCCTCTCACCCATCGACGACACCAACCGCAGCCAGTCGACCAACGATGTCTATCCCACGGCCATCAAGATCGGACTGAGCCTCGACCTGAAGACGCTCCTCGAAGAGCTCGACATGCTGCGCACATCGTTCCTGCGCAAGGCTGTCGAGTTCCACGACGTTCTCAAGGTCGGTCGCACCCAGTTGCAGGATGCCGTTCCGATGACTCTCGGGCAAGAGTTCCACGGTTTCGCGACCACCCTGGGTCAGGACTATCAGCGGCTCACAGAGAACGCCCATCTGCTGTTCGAGGTGAACCTCGGGGCGACGGCCATCGGCACGGGCATCACCGCGCACCCCGATTACGCGGCCGCGGTTCTCCGGCACCTCCGTCACATCACGGGGCTGGATCTGGAGACCGCATCCGACCTCGTCGAGTCGACCAGCGACACCGGAGCGTTCATGTCGTTCTCGGCCTCGCTCAAGCGCAACGCGATCAAGCTCTCGAAGATCTCCAATGATCTTCGTCTGCTTTCCTCGGGCCCGCAGGCCGGACTCGGCGAGATTTCGCTGCCGCCCCGGCAGGCGGGATCGAGCATCATGCCCGGCAAGGTGAACCCCGTCATCCCGGAGGTGGTCAACCAGGTGGCGTTCGCGGTCGCCGGTGCTGACCTCACGGTCACGATGGCGGTGGAGGGCGGGCAATTGCAGCTGAACGCTTTCGAGCCGATCATCGCTCACTCGATCTTCCAGTCCATCACGTGGATGCGGCGCGCCATGCGCACGCTGCGTGTCAACTGCGTCGACGGGATCACCGCCAACCACGAGCGACTGGCTGCCACCGTCGGGGCCTCGGTGGGTGTGGTGACGGCGCTGACCCCGTTCATCGGCTACGCCGCGGCGGCCGCCCTCGCGAAGTCGGCGCTGGCGTCGGGGCGCAACATCGCCGATCTCGTCGTCGAAGGAGGTCTGATGTCCCGGGCCGAGGTAGACAAGCAGTTGTCCCCGGCCCGCTTGTCCGGGATCGAGGCCGTCACCGCCGCGATCCCCATCGTGGGCTTCGAGAACGCTCCCACGGGCGACACCGATCTGTAGCGCGACGGAAGCAGATTGCGGTAGCTGGGAAAATGCCGCTAGATTGCGGAAAAGTCGCTCAATGATGTGCGGCCAACGTCACCCGCAATGGACGCAAGGAGTCGCCCATGTCCGATTCATCCGCCTACCAGCCTGCGCCGCAGGCGCCCGCAGGAGCTCCGACCGCGGCCGTGCCCGGCAAGACGCTCGGCATCGTCGCCCTCATCCTCGCCTTCTTCTTCCAGCTCCTCGGGCTCATCCTCGGGATCGTCGCCCTGGTCCAGAGCCGCAAGGCTGGAGCGAAGAACGGTCCCGCGTTGTGGGCGATCATCCTCTCGATCGTCTTCATGGTGATCGGGATCATCATCGCGATCGCCGTGTTCAGCTCGCTCGGCTCGGCGCTGGCCGTGTGCTCCGAGCTCGGCACCGGCGTGCACGAGGTGAACGGGGTCACCATCACCTGCGGCTGAGTTCGCGAGCCGCCCGAACGCACTGCCGGATCAGTCGATGATCCGGCAGTGCGTTCTCAGTTCTCCGATGCCCTCTACGCCCACCGTCACGGTCGACCGATCACGCAGGAACACCTGCGGGTCGCGGGAATAGCCGGCGCCGCCGGGGCTGCCGGTCGAGATCAACGTCCCCGGGAGCAAGGTCGCTGATGCCGAAAGGTGCGCGATCAGGGTCGCGACGGGGCGGACCATCTGGCTCGTGGATGCATCCTGCAGCGTGTGCCCGTCCAGCACCGTCCATATGTGGAGATCCTGCGGGTCGGTGATCTCGTCAGCGGTGACGACGACCGGGCCCACGGGAGTGAAGCCGTCGAAGGACTTGCACCGCGACCACTGCGCCTCGGCGAACTGGATGTCGCGGGCGGTGATGTCGTTGACGACGGTGTAGCCCCAGACGTGATCGAGGGCATTCTCGGGTGTGACGTCTTTCGCGGGTCGCCCGATGATCACACCCAGCTCCGCCTCGTAGTCCACCGCCTCGCTGAGTGTCCTAGGCCAGCGCGTCGTTCCGTCGTGGCCCGCGAGAGAACCCGGCCAGAGGACGAAGACTGTCGGAGCAGTGTCGGTCTTCAAGCCGAGTTCGCTGGAGTGTGCTGCGTAGTTCAGACCCACCGCGAGGATCACGGGAGGCTGGGGGACGGCGGGCCCGAACACCGCGCCCGACAGCGGGACGCGCGCGGCGTCGGCCGCGGCGAGCCTCACCCGCTCGAGCATCTCCGCACCGCCGTCGATGAGGTCGTTGAGTGTTGCCGGGGCACCGTCGAACAGCTCGGAGACGACGGCCGCACCGCCATCGTCCACGGTGACGAGCTGAAGGGAGGCCGACCCGGGAAAAGAGACGTGGGCGAAGCGCATTCATCCACGCTAGCGTCGACAGCCGTCCTCGGCCGGACAAAGACTCAGCGCCCGGTGCCGCGGCGATGCCTGCGAGTCCTATCCGGGCGCTGAGTAGATCTATAACAGCTTCTCTCTGCCTGCGTGCCCTGTCAAGACCCCTCGGCGAGGGAGACCGCACCGGGGATCACCGTCCGATGTCCGAGCCGATCTCCCACGGCGCGATCGGTGAGGAGGTGAGGATCCAGGCCTCGATGTCTTGCATCACCCCGGTGGCGATCAGGATGCCGATGACGATGAACAGGATGCCCAACCCGCGGCGGAACCACCCATGCGGGTCGGCCGCCCACCGCATCCTGCGCACGGCGCGCTGGCCGGCCAGCGCGATCACGAGCAGAACCGCCATGAGGCCGACGACATAGGCGGCAAGCAGAGCGAGACCACGGCCGGGCTCGGCGGGCAGCACCGTCACGATCACGTACGCGAACAGCGGACTGCACGAGGTGAAGACGGGGCCGAGCGCGGCGCCGGTGAGGATCGCGCCCACGGTGCCGCCGCGCCGGTGTGCCGCATCCAGGTTCCGCGCCGATGCTCCGGTCAGTCCGGTCCGGAGCGTGATCCGATCCCACGCGCCGGGAAAGACCGAGAACAGCCCCAGGACGATGAGCAGGATGCCGCTGGCGACCTGCCACACCTGCGTGGGGATGTCGATGAGCGCGGTCGTGGCCCGCAGAAGCAGCGTGAACGCCGTGACACTCGCGCCCAGAGACAGCGTGATGACGACCGCGCGGCGGGTCGCGTCTCGATTCGATGCACCCTGCAATGAGCCGCCGACGATGATCGGCAGGAGGGTGAGCGAGCAGGGTGCCAGTGTCGTCAACGCCCCCGCCAGCAGCGCTCCTGCCAGGGCGGTGATCATCCCTGGATCGCCTGCGCCTTGATGTCCTCGCCGGTCACCGATCCGGTCCACTTGGCCAGCTGTGTCCCGTCGCGATCGACCTGGACGAACGTGTGCTGCTGGGTGATCCCGTACTCGCGTTTGAGATCGTTGGCGGTGTCGTAGTCGACCTTCACGACGGTGAGGCCATCCGGGATCCCCGCGGTGGTCAACGATTCGTCGGTTGCGCGGCAGCTCGGGCACCAGTCCGCGTGGAAGAAGTACACGACCGTCGTGTCGGCCCGCTCCGCCATCTGGTTCTGGTACTCCTCGAGCGAGAGGTAGGCGCCCGCTGCCATCGCGTCGACTGACATATCGTCCATCGGCTCGCTCGTGGCCATCTCCTCGGTCATCTCCTCGGCCAGATGAGTCGGTGTCGGCGTCGCGCCCGCGCCCGTGGAGGCCGGCGTGGCGCACGCGGTGAGGCCGAGTCCTGCGATGAGGACGAGGGTGGCGGTGACGGATGAGTGGCGCATGATGACTCCGGTGCTCGGTCGAAAGATCGTCTGTCGGCATCAGTCAACGCGAGGGTGCGCCGTCGCTCCAGCGGAGGCGGCGACTCGTCATGGGACCGTAAGAAGTTCCCGGCTCGCGCGGTGCCACACGTGCGAGCCGTCAGTGGTCGGTGGCCGCAGGCAGGCGCAGGCTGACGGTGCAGCCCGGTGCCGGCGCGGTGCCCTCGATCGTCACGCGACCACCGTGCGCCCGCGCGACCTCGTCGACGATTGCGAGCCCGAGGCCCATGCCCCGTTCCGATCGAGCGGAGTCGCCGCGCCAGCCTGGCTCGAGGAGGTGGGGCAGATCGTCGGCGGGGATGCCTCCGCATCCGTCCGTGACCGAGACCACGGCGTCGTCTCCGTCGCGGACGGTCGTGAGCGTCACACTCCCGCCCGCAGGGGTGTGCTGCACGGCGTTGCGGATGATGTTCGTGACGGCACGGGTCACCTCGCGCACCTCGACATCGATGACGTCACCACCCAGCGCCCTCGCCTCGATCCGGACCCCTTCCGCCGCGGCGAGCGGGGAGACCGACGCGACAGCATCCGACACGAGGTCATCGAGCGACGCGGCAGTGATGTCGCGTCGGCGTTCGGTGTGCAATCGCGACAGCTCCACGATGTCGTCGACCATCGCGTCGAGCCGGTCGACTTCGCGGACAATGCGGGCGGGCGGGTCGTCGGGGGAGGTCTCGTCGGCCGCCGACTCGGCCAACGCGCGGATGCCGGCAAGGGGCGTGCGCAGATCGTGGGAGAGCCAGCGGATCGTCTCGCGTCGTGAGTCCTCGACCTCGCGGGCGCGCTGCCGGTCTGCGCGTTCGGCGGCGGCCTCTCGTTCGACGGCCCGGGCTCGGCGGGCCAGCACGAGTCCCACCAGCAGTGCGAGCGGGGCGCACGCGGCGAGGACGACGAGCAGCGTCTGGGACGTGTGGTCGTCGATCAGCATCTGCCGGGTCGCCACCGCAACACCCGCGCCGAGCGAGGCGACGACGACGAACGGCGCGGCGATGGCCGCGACGATGGGCTTGGACCGCGGGAGGGCGGCCACGATCGCCGTGCCGGCCAGTCCCACCCCCGCTGTCGTGAGGATCGAGAGGACGACGGCGTTCTCGTCGGGGGTCATGATCCGGCCTCTGTCGACCCGCTCGGATCCCAGCGGTACCCCTTGCCGAACACCGTCGCCAGCCGCGTCGGCCGCGAGGGGTCGACCTCGATCTTCTCCCGTAGTCGTCTCACGTGCACCGTCACGGTGGATGGATCGCCCACGTTCCAGCGCCAGACTTCCCGGATGAGGTCTTCCCGGCTGTGGATCACCGCCGGGTGCTGCAAGAACCAGACCAGCAGATCGAATTCCCGCCCCGTCAGGGAGAGCGGTTCGCCGTCTTGCAGTGCCCGGCCGGCCGCGACCTCGACGCGCAGGTCTCCGTCGACGAGCGTGTCGGGGTGCTCGGGACCTGCGGCGGTGATCCGGCGCAGCAGCGATCGGATGCGCAGGTCGAGCTCCCGCAGACTGTAGGGCTTCGTGATGTAGTCGTCGGCGCCTGCCAGCAGACCCTGCACTCTCTCGTGCTCCTGAGCCCGGGCCGTCACCATGATCAGGGGCAGATCACGCTGAACGGCCCGGAGCCGCCGGGTCACCTCGAGTCCGCTCATGCCCGGGAGCATCAGGTCCAGCAGCACGAGATCGACGGGCGACTCGGCGAACCGCGTGACGGCTTCTGCCCCGTCACCGACGGAGATCACCTCATGGCCGGCGCGGGTCAGGTATGCGGCGACGGTTTCGCGCATGGTCCGGTCGTCCTCGACCAGCATCAGACGCACCACGGGCCCCACTATAGGCACCCGGATCCCGCGTGCACCCGGCGAAAGCCCGGGCGTCAGGAGTTCGTAACCTCTCGCTCGACCCGTGGGGCGAGCTCGGTCTCACTCCCGTGCTCGAGGGGAAGGGCGAGTCGCATTGCGCGTCGCGACTGCCTCTGGTGGGATGGTGGGCATGACTGATGACCGCACCAAGCCCGACATCGACGCGCCCCAGGGACCTGCTCCCGCCGACCTCGTCATCCGTGACCTGATCGTCGGTGAGGGCGCGGAGGCGAAGCCGGGCGACAGCGTCACCGTGCACTATGTCGGTGTCGAGTATGACTCCGGCGAGGAGTTCGACTCGTCGTGGAACCGCGGTGAGAGCATCCAGTTCCCCCTGCGCGGCCTGATCCAGGGCTGGCAGGACGGCATCCCCGGCATGCGCGAGGGGGGACGCCGCGAGCTGGTCATCCCGCCGCATCTGGCATACGGTCCGGCAGGTGGCCACTTCCTCGGCGGAAAGACGCTGATCTTCATCATCGACCTGATCTCCGTGGGCTGAGGCGCTCGTTCGCGCAGAACGACCACGACGGCGGCGGGTGCTTCGGTACCCGCCGCCGTCGTCTGCACGCGCATCACGGTGACGGGACGGTGACAGACAGGAGAACATTCGCATTCACGGGAATAGAGTCAGGGGGTCGTCTGTTGGGGGTCATGTCGCCGTGTGGCGACTCCGACATAGCTCCGAGGAGAGACAATGACCGATTCCCTGACCGTCGAGATCCCCGGCTACCGCGTGGGTACGTGGCAGTTGGACGCGTCGCACAGCGAGGTCCACTTCACCGTTCGACACATGATGATCTCGAAGGTGCGCGGCACCTTCGGCGTCAAGAGCGCGACGTTCGTGACTCCCGCGAACCCGCTCGAGACGACCGTGACCGCATCGGTCGACGTCGCCTCCGTCGACACGAAGGATGAGGGACGTGACAACCACCTCCGTTCCGCTGACTTCTTCGACGCCGAGCAGTACCCGACGATGGACTTCGTGTCCACCGGCGTCCGTGTCGAGGACGGCGACTTCTTCGTCGACGGCGACCTCACCATCCGCGGCATCACGAAGCCGGTGACGTTCGCCGTCGAGTTCGGTGGCTTCGGCAACGACCCGTGGGGCAACTACAAGGCGGGTGCAACGGCCAAGACCGTCATCAACCGCGAAGACTTCGGCCTCACCTGGAACGCCGCCCTCGAGACCGGTGGGGTCCTGGTCGGCAAGGACGTGACGATCGAGCTCGACCTTCAGGGTGCGCTGCAGGCCGACTGAGGCCTCGCCCAGCGGGACGGATGCCAGCGGCATCCGTCCCGCTGTTGTTTTCGGACTGCCTGCTAGGGAACCGGATTGTCGGCGTCGTACGCGCGGAATCCGGGGCTCAGTCGTACGAGCGTCGTGACGATCGCGAGGATGAGCAGCCCGCCCAGCAGCGGCGGGAACCAGAGTGTGGTGAAGGTCGCAAGCGTCCCGGCGTAGAGCGCGCCGACACGCGGCCCGCCCGCGACGACCACGATGAAGATCCCCTGCAGCCTGCCCCGGATGCTGTCGGGAACTGCCGACTGCATCATCGTCGAGCGGTAGATTGCGCTGACGTTGTCGGCGCCGCCGGCAACGGCCAGCACGAGAACCGCGATCGAGATCAGCAGGAGGTTCGGCGAGGTCTCGCCGAGATCTGTCGGTGTTCCGATCCCGAGCGCGGCGGCCAGCAGGACGGCGCCGAACAGCACGATCGCCGCGCCGTACACGAGGATCGCACGCTCGATCCCGAGGCCGTGCGCGCGGTATCGCCCGATGCGGCCCGAGAACAGGCTCGAGAGGAACGCCCCCGCTGCGAAGGCTGCGGTCAGGATGCCGGTCGTGATCGGGCCACCCCCGAGCAGCACCGCTCCGATCGCGGGAAAAAGCGCCAAGGGCTGCCCGAAGGTCATCGCGGTGATGTCCAGGATGTACTGCAGCCGGATGTTCCCGGCCCGTCGCAGGAACGCCACGCCGTCCTTGAGCGACTCCAGCCCGGGCCGCACGATTGCGCCCTCGGGCACGATGCGGGGAAGGGTCCACAGCCCCAGGAACAGCGATGTCATCAGCACGACATCGACCGAGTACGTCCAGGCGTACCCGACAGTCGCGACGAGGACCCCCGCCAGTGCGGGGCCTGCCATGACCATGATGCCCACCGTGATGCCCTGCAGCGCGGCAGCGGCGGGGAGCAGGTGCCGGGGAAGCAGGCGCGGCACGATCGCCGACCGGGTGGCGAGCACGACCGAGTTCGCGGCGGAGTTGACGATGCTGAGGGCATAGAGCGACCAGACGGTCTCCATCTGCGCCCAGGCAAGCGCGGCCAGCAGCGCCGTGGAGGCGAACGTCACGGTCGCAGCGATGAGGGCGACCAGTCGTCGGTCGAAGGCATCGGCGAGCATGCCGCCGTAGAGGCCTGCGACGACCATGGGCACAAGCCCGACGACGGCGATCATCGACACAGCGAACGTGCTCGCGGTGAGGTCGTAGACGTGCAACATCACGGCGACGATGGTCAGTTGCCCGCCCAGTCCCGCGAGCGTTGTGCCGATCCAGAGCCGGGCGAACGCGGGGCTGGCGCGGAAGGGGCGCAGATCGAGCAGTTCGTCGCGCGCGGAGCGTGCGCTCATGCGTCGATCTCGACGAGCTTGACGCGCGCCGCGTGTCCCCGCACGATCGTGATCCGGCTGGACGCGACGCCGAAGTGCTCCGCCAACACGCGGACGAGGCCGTCGTTGGCGGCACCCTCGACCGCACGTTCGCGCAGGAAGACGGTCAAGGTCCCGTCGCCGTCGATGACCAGCGGTCCTTTCCGACTGCCCGGTTTGACGTGGACGGTGTGGCGCACGGGGGAGAGCCTACCGTCGCGGGTGGCCGTGGTATCCCAGCCCTGGTAGTCTTGTTCGGTTGCCGTTCGATCGGCCGCGGATGAAGAGAGCTCGCACAGCAGGTGACGGGCGCCGCGCAACGAGGAGAGAGGGGATCGTTCTATGGCACTGGAAGCAGAGACCAAGAAGGCGATCATCGAAGAGTACGCAACGCACCCCGGTGACACCGGATCCCCCGAGGTGCAGGTCGCGCTCATGACGCAGCGCATCAAGGACCTTACCGAGCACCTCAAGGAGCATAAGCACGACCACCACTCGCGTCGTGGCCTGTTCCTGCTCGTCGGTCAGCGCCGTCGTCTGCTCGGCTACCTCCAGGACATCGACATCGAGCGCTACCGCAAGCTGATCGAGCGCCTGGGTCTGCGCCGATAAAGCAGCGCCCGCGTATATCGCTTTCGCGAAGGGTCGTCCCACGGTGTGGGGCGGCCCTTCGTCGTTGTCTGGTCGGTGGCGGCCCGGGGCACTCACGCGTGAGTTGCCGGCGAACCACCGACGCGAGTAGTCTCCGTAATTAGGTAAGCCTTACCGATCTTCATCCCACAACGTCTCGCCGGAGCCCGCCGTGTTCGCCACCTTCCTCATCGGCCTGCGCGAAGGACTCGAAGCGGCGCTCGTGGTCGGCATCCTCGTCGCGTATCTCACGCAGCTGGGCCGGCGCGACGTGCTGCCCAGGCTGTGGGTGGGCGTGTTCGCGGCGATCGCGCTCGCGGTCGGACTGGGCGCCTTCTTCACGTTCGGCGCCTACGCCCTCACTTTCGAGGCCCAGGAGATCATCGGCGGCGTGTTGTCGCTGCTGGCTGTCGCGATGGTGACCTGGATGGTCTTCTGGATGCAGTCTCATGCCCGCACGCTCGCGAGCGGACTGCGGACCAACGTCGATCGGGCGATCGCCGCGGGCGGCTTGTGGGGTGTCGTCGTGCTCGGCTTCGTCTCGGTGGCGCGCGAAGGCGTCGAGACGACGCTCCTGTTGTGGTCGATGGTGCAGTCCTTCGGCGATGCGCCAGCGTCTTTGCTGGGCGCCGTGCTCGGCATCCTGTTCGCTGCGCTTCTCGGCTGGCTGGTCGCTCGCGGCGCCGTGCGCATGAATCTGCGGGTGTTCTTCACGTGGACCGGCGCGTTCCTCATCGTGGTCGCTGCCGGTGTGCTCGCCTATGCGGTGCATGACCTGCAGGAGGCCGGCGTGCTGCCCGGTCCGTTCACGGCTGCCGCGCCGGTGGTCGGCGGCGCCGTCGCGGTCGGCTGGGCGGGTTTCCCCTTCGGGTGGGCTTTCGACCTGTCGCACGTCATCGGCCCGGGGACCCCCCTCGCTGCGGTCCTGCAGGCGACGATCGGCTTCACCCCGATCATGAGCTGGCTGCAAGTGGTCGCGTGGGTCCTGTATCTCGCGATCGTGGGCGCCGTGTTCGTGACTCGTGCACGCCGGGCTTCGCCGACGTCGCCTCCGCGGGCCGCCCCGAACACGGCGCCGGCGGATGCCGCTCTCGAGCCCCACGGCACGATCCCTCCCCTCGCACACCAAGGAGAACAATGACCACTTTCTCGCGCAGTCTCGCTTTCGTCGCGGCGACCGCCGCCGGGGCTCTCGTCCTCGCCGGCTGCGTCGCGCGTTCCGAGCAGTCGGGCGACGGTGCCCTCGCCGTCACCTCCAGCGATGACGCCTGCGAGATCTCGTCGCCGACGGCGCCGAGCGGAACCCTCACCTTCGAGGTGACCAACACCGGATCGCAGACCACCGAGTTCTACCTGCTCGCCAGCGATGGGCTGCGCATCGTCGGCGAGGTCGAGAACGTTGCACCGGGAGCCTCGCGCACCCTGACGGTGCTCGCTCAACCGGGGGAGTACTTCACGCTGTGCAAGCCGGGCATGGTCGGTGAGGGCGTCGGCCGCGCCGCCTTCGCCGTCACGGGCGAGGCCGTCGAGGTGGATGGCGACGACGCCGAGCTCAAGCAGCAGGCCGTCGACCTGTACGCGGCGTTCGTCAAGGACCAGGTCGGTCAGCTCGTCCCCGCGGTCGATGAGTTCGTCGCCGCCTACGTCGCGGGGGACGACGAGACCGCCCGGGCGATGTTCCCGCAGGTGCGCGCGTACTACGAGCGCATCGAACCGGTTGCCGAAGCGCTGGGCGACCTCGACCCGCGCATCGACTTCCGCGAGGTCGACGCCGTCGCCGACGGACTGGACTGGACGGGCTTCCACCGCATCGAGAAGGACCTGTGGGTCCCGGCATCCGATGCCCTCAACTCCGACGGCGTGACGCCGGCCTGGCAGGATTGGGCGCCGTCCACCCCCGAGCAGCGGGCCGACTTCGGCGACCTGCTCATCGCCGACGTGCAAGAGCTCTACGACTACGTGCACGGCCAGGAGTTCGTCGACACGCTCGAATCGCAGGGCATCGCGGGCATCTCCAACGGTGCCATCGCGCTGCTCGACGAGGTCGCGACCGGCAAGATCAGCGGCGAAGAGGACTGGTGGTCGGGAACGGACCTGTACGACTTCGCAGCCAACGTCGAGGGTTCGAAGATGGCCTTCTCGCTCGTGCGCGACTTCGCGGTCGCGAGCGGTCCGGACGGCCAGGAGCTCGTCTCCCAGATCGACGACGGCTACGCTCGGTTGGACGCGGAACTGGCGGCATTCGGGTCGCTCAGCGACGGATTCGTTGCGTACGGCGCGCTGACCGAGGCGGACAAGCGTGCGCTGTCGGACCAGATCAACGCCCTCGCAGAGCCGCTGTCCCAGCTGACAGTGACCGTTCTGGAGTGAGAATGACCGATCCGGCATCGCAGCAGCACGCCACCGCGGGGCTGAGTAGGCGCGGCCTGCTCGGCCTGGCGCTGGGCGCCGGCGCGGCGGGGGTGGCGGTCGGCGTCGGCGGAGCCGCCCTGGTCGGGCGCGCCTCGGACGGCTCGGCGGCGCCCCGCGCCGACACGCAGCCCTTCTTCGGGGAGCACCAGGCGGGTATCACGACCCCCGTGCAGGACCATCTGCATTTCGCGGCCTTCGACATCATGGACACGACCAGTCGTGAAGAGCTCGTCGAGCTGCTCCAGGACTGGAGCTACGCCGCCTCGCGGATGATGCTCGGCCTCGAGGTGAGTGCGTCGGGGGCGGTGGGTGGCTCCCCCGAAGCGCCGCCGGATGACACCGGCGAGGCGCTCGGGTTGCCCGCGAGCAACCTCACCATCACCTTCGGGTTCGGCCCCACCCTGTTCCGCGCGGCCGACGGCAGCGATCGTTTCGGGCTCGCCGACCGGGCGCCCGCCGCACTCGCGACGTTGCCGCCGTTCCTGGGTGACGACCTCGACCCCGACCACAGCGGGGGAGACCTCTGCATTCAGGCGTGTGCGGATGACCCGCAGGTCGCCGTGCACGCGGTGCGCAACCTCAGTCGCATCGCGTTCGGTCGGGCGCGCTTGCGCTGGCCGCAACTCGGCTTCGGCCGCACATCCCGCACCTCTGCGCAGCAGCAGACCCCGCGAAACCTCTTCGGGTTCAAGGACGGCACCGCCAACCTCCTCGCCACCGACGAGCACGGCCTCGCCGAGCACGTGTGGGTCTCGACCGAGGACGGTCCCGCATGGCTGGCCGGCGGCTCGTATCTGGTGGCCCGCAAGATCGCGATGAAGATCGAGACGTGGGACCGGGTCCGCTTGGCCGAGCAGGAGCAGATCACCGGCCGCACGAAGGGCAGCGGCGCCCCCTTGAGTGGCGGAGAGGAGTTCACCCCTCCTGACTTCACCGCCGTGTCGGGATCCGGCATCCCCGCGATCGATCCCGCATCCCACGTGGCGCGCGCGCATCCCGACGCCAACGACGGGATTCGGATGCTGCGCCGGGGCTACAACTACGTCGATGGGAACACGGCGCTCGGCAGGCTCGACGCCGGTCTGTTCTTCCTGGCCTATGTGCGCTCACCCGAGCGGTTCGTCACCGTGCAGAGGTCGGTTGCGACAGACCTCATGATGGAGTACCTCCTGACGATCGGGTCGGGGCTCTGGGCGGTTCCGCCGGCGCCGAGCGAGGGTTCGTATGTCGGTGCGGCGCTGTTCGAGTAGCCCGAATGCCGCCAGCAACGGATCGCGTGGAGTAGTCTCGGGCGTCGATGACGCTTACCGATGACGCTCGCGAACGCGACGCCGCGATTCCTGATCTGGACTGGCGCGTGTTCCCGGTGGGCACCGTGCGAGACGAGTTCGAGGCGCCGAGCGGCCCTCTGGCCCGCGTGACGCTCGGAACCGGTGCCCGGGGCCGGGTTGTGCTCTTTCCCGGCGTGACGGGATCCAAAGAGGACTTCACCCTGATGCTGCCGCTGCTGGCGGCGGCGGGATACGGTGTCGAGGCGTACGATCTTGCGGGCCAGTACGAATCGCGCGACGCCGGCCCCGAGAATCTCCGTCCGCCGCGGGCGCGGTACGACTACCCACTGTTCATCGACGACCTCACCGCGGTGATCGAGAGTGGACCCGCACCCGCGCATGTGCTCGGCTACTCATTCGCGGGACTCGTCTCGCAGCTCGTGCTCTCGCGTCGCCCCGAGCTGTTCGCCAGCCTCACCCTGCTGTCCACTCCTCCCGCGACAGGCCAGGTCTTCCGGGGGGTCAAGCGGATCGGCCGCTTCAGCAGCCTGGCCGGGCCTCGAAGTGGTGCCTCACTCATGCTCTGGGGCATCCGGAACAACCTGAACCGGGTGCCGCCCCAGCGAATCGCGTTCGTCCGTGAGCGGTTCGCTCTGACCAGGCGCGAGAGTGTCGATGACATCGTGGGCCTCATGATGCGGATGCCGGATGTCGCCGACGCCGTGCGCGCGGCATCGGTGCCCACGCTCGTGGCCACCGGCGCGCATGATCTCTGGCCGACCGAGCAGTACGTCGCCTACGCCCAGCGCATCGGGGCGCAGGTCGCCGTGTACGAGACAGGGCACAGTCCGTGCGAGACAGCTCCGCACCAGCTCGTCCGCGACATGCTCGCGATGTTCGCCGAGGTCGACGGGCCGCTGCCGGGCACCGAACCGTCGATGGGCGACGGTGGGGAATAGATCGACCCGTCCTGCGTTGACGAGGATACATTCACTTGCATAGATCGGCCGCAGACCCCGCGGCCGAGAGCGGAGAGCACGATGACCCAGATGCAATTCGGGATCTTCACCGTCAGTGACATCACCGAGGACCCCACGACCGGGCGCACCCCGAGTGAGGCGGAGCGCATCCGTGACACGATCACGATCGCCACGCACGCCGAGGACGTCGGACTCGATGTGTTCGCCCTCGGGGAGCACCACAACCCGCCGTTCTGGTCGTCTTCTCCCACGACGGCGCTCGCGGCCATCGCCGCGCGCACGCAGCGGCTGATCGTCTCGACCGCGACGACCCTCATCACGACGAACGATCCGGTCAAGATCGCCGAGGACTACGCGATGCTCCAGCACATCGCGGGAGGCCGCATGGATCTCATGCTCGGCCGGGGCAACACGGGTCCGGTCTACCCGTGGTTCGGCAAGGACATCCGCCAGGGCCTGTCGCTGGCGATCGAGAACTACGCCCTGCTGCACCGGCTCTGGCGCGAGGATGTGGTCGACTGGGAAGGACAGTTCCGGACGGCACTGCAGGGGTTCACATCTACCCCGCGTCCCCTCGACGGGGTGCCGCCGTTCGTCTGGCACGGGTCCATTCGCACTCCGGAGATCGCCGAGCAGGCCGCTTACTACGGCGACGGCTTCTTCGCCAACAACATCTTCTGGCCCAAGGAGCACTTCCAGCGCCTCATCACCCTGTACCGGCAGCGTTTCGCCCACTACGGGCACGGCACGCCCGAGCAGGCGATCGTGGGTCTTGGCGGGCAGGTCTTCATGCGTGCGAACTCACAGGATGCGGTGCGAGAGTTCCGCCCCTACTTCGACAAGGCCCCGGTCTACGGCAATGGTCCGAGCCTCGAGGACTTCACCGAGATGACGCCCCTGACCGTCGGCTCTCCGCAGCAGGTCATCGACCGCTACGCCGCCATGAGAGAGACCTTCGGTGACTATCAGCGTCAGCTGTTCCTCATCGACCATGCGGGACTGCCCCTCAAGACCGTCCTCGAGCAGCTCGACATCCTCGGCGGCGAGGTCGTCCCGGTGCTCCGGCGGGAACTCGCCGAGAACCGTCCCGCCGAGGTGCCCGACGCGCCGACGCACGCGGCTCGGGTCGCCGCCGCCGGTGGTCCCCGGGAGGCGCGACCCCGCCCCAATCGCGGCGACAACGTGACGGGTGGGTCTCCGTACCGTGACGCGGAACCGGCCGGATCCGCCTTCGGTCGTGCCGCGAGCCGGAAGGGAGCCTGACATGTCTGAGCGTCGTGTCGCCGTCGTCACGGCGGGGTTGTCCACGCCCTCCTCGACCCGGATGCTGGCCGATCGCCTCGCGACGGCCACCGTGGCCGGGCTCGCGGATCGCGGGATCGACGCATCCGTCGACATCGTCGAGGTGCGCACTCACGCGCACCAGATCACCGACAACCTGCTCACCGGTTTCGCGCCGCCCGCGCTCGAGGCGGCCATCAACCAGATCGTGTCGGCTGACGCCGTCATCGCCGTGACGCCCGTCTTCTCGTCCAGCTACTCCGGACTGTTCAAGTCGTTCATCGACGTGCTGGAGCCGGGGGCGCTGACGGGAAAGCCCGTTCTCCTCGCCGCAACCGGCGGATCTGCGCGACACTCCCTCGCGCTCGAGTACGCGATGCGCCCGTTGTTCGCCTACCTTCGCGCCGAGCCGGTACCGACCTCGGTGTTCGCGGCGCCCGAGGACTGGGCCGGGTCGGGCGAGGGCGCGTCGTCGCTTCGATCCCGCATCGACCGCGCGGCGGGGGAACTTGTCACCGCCATCGCCGGGCGGACCCGCGAATCTGTCACCGATCCGTTCGACCCGGCCGCCTACCTCGGCGAGGGGCGTTCGTTCGCAAGCCTGCTCGGCCGGGTGGCGCCGAGCGAAACGACCCACTGAGACGGATGGCGTCCTGGCCGCACCCGACGACCAGGACGCCATCCGAGTTCAGGCCCGTGCTGCGCCGGAGGCCAGCACCCCGCTTGCCTCCGTGTCGTCGGCGGCGCCGGCGGCCTCGACCGTCGCGGCGCTCGGCCGACGTCCGATGCGCTTGAAGCCGATGACGGCAAGGGCCGTGATGATCGCGCCGATGGCGATCGACAGGACGAACCAGAGGAGGTTGCCGATCGCGAACCACACGAACAGGCCACCGTGGGGCGCCTGCGACGTCACTCCGAAGGCCATCGACAGTGCGCCGGTGGCTGCGCCGCCGAGCATCGATGCCGGGATGACGCGGAGCGGGTCGGCTGCCGCGAAGGGGATGGCGCCCTCAGAGATGAAGGATGCGCCGAGCAGCCACGCCGCGACGCCGTTCTCGCGTTCGACGGGCGTGAACTGTGCGCGAGCAAGGACCGTGGAGGCCAGAGCCAGTCCGAGCGGAGGCACCATACCCGAGGCCATGACCGCCGCCATGATCTCCAGCGGAACCTGGTTGGCAAGCGACGCGGCACCGAGTCCGGCCACCGCGAACGAGTAGGCGACCTTGTTGACCGGGCCGCCGAGGTCGAAGCACATCATGAGGCCGAGGATCACGCCCAGAAGCACGATGCCCACGCCCGTCAGGCTGTTGAGCCAGTCGGTCAGCGTCGTCATGAGCCACGCGATCGGTCCGCCGAGGAACAGGATCATGGCACCGGACGCCGCGATCGATGCCAGCAGCGGAATGATGACCACCGGCATCAGACCGCGAAGCCACCGTGGTGCCGGGATTCGGGTGAGGGAGGCAGCGACCAGTCCCGCGAGGAGACCGCCGACGATGCCGCCGAGGAACCCGGCGTTCATCATGACGGCAATCGTGCCGACGACGAATCCGGGCGCGATGCCGGGCCTGTCGGCCATGGCGTAGGCGATGAACCCCGCGAGGGCGGGAACGAGGAAGCCCATGGAGGCGGCACCGATCACGAAGGCGACGGCGCCGATGTAGGTCCAGAACCCGCCGTCGGGCAGGTTCCACAGCGACGACGACGACACGATGTCACCGGCGGTCTCGTTGATGTCATAGCCCGCGAGGCCGAACCCGATGGCGATGAGCAGACCGCCGCCGGCGACGAAGGGGATCATGTAGCTCACGCCGGTGAGCAGCCAGCGCTGCAGCTTGCGCCCCGCGTGTTCGCTCGCGGCGTCGGCGTGCGCAGGACGTGCCTCGGCGGACACGCGCGGTGCCGACGGGTCTGCGGCGGCGGCGAGGGCTTCGTCGATCATCTGCCCGGGAGCTTCGACACCGCGCTTGACCGGGCCCTGAACCACCGGTTTGCCGGCAAAGCGAGCGCGATCGCGCACATCGACGTCCACGGCGAAGATCACCGCGTCCGCCGCGGCGATGACGGCGGGGTCGAGTGCTGTCGAGCCGCTCGAGCCCTGGGTCTCGACCTCCAGTCGTATCCCGCGCTTCTTGGCCTCGGCGACCAGGGCATCCGCGGCCATGTAGGTGTGCGCGATGCCGGTCGGGCAGGCGGTCACCGCGACCAAGAGCCGTTGGTCGGATGCCTCCGGCGCAGCCGCGCTCACGGCGGGAGCCGGCGAGAGAGCCTGGTCGATCAGCGCGACGACCTCCGGTGCCGAGGTGGCCGCGCGCAGCGATGCCACGAACTCCTCGCGCACCAGAGCTCGGGCGATCGTGGAGAGGATCGCGAGGTGGTCGGTGTCGGCACCGATCGGTGCGGCGATGAAGAACACGAGATCACTCGGGTCGTCGTCGCCGAAGTCGACCGGATCGGACAGCCGCGCGAAGGCGAGTGTCGGCTCGGTCACCGCGGCCGTGCGGCAGTGCGGGATCGCGATCCCTCCCGGCATCCCGGTCGACGTCTGCGCCTCGCGGGCGTGCGCGTCCGCGGCGAGCGCGTGGGCATCGGCGGTTCGCCCCGCGCCGGCGACGATCGTGCTGAGCGCATCGATGACGTCGCCGGATGTCGCCCCCAAGGCGACGTCGAGAGCGACGAGCTCCGTGATGATGATGGACATGTTCTCTCCTTCGAAGAACGTCACGGCGTGGCGACCGTGGCGGGCAGGTGTAGTTCGGTGACCGTGACCTGGTCAGGGCGGGTGTCTGTGGGGCGGGGGATGGTGGTCCCCGGCAGGGCGACCGCAGCGGCGCCGTAGGCCACCGCGTGCGCCAGCCGCGCGGCGGCGGGATGTCCGCCGCTATCGGCGATGAGGTAGCCGGCGAGGGAGGAGTCACCGGCGCCGACGGTGCTGCGGGCGAGCACGGGCGGGTGTGTGGCGTGCCAGGCTCCTTCGCCCGTGGACAGCACTGCCCCGCCGGAGCCGAGCGTCGCGAGGACCGCGGCGATTCCGTCCGCGCGCAGAGCGTCGCCTGCGCGCGCGACCGCTCGCGGGTCGGCCTCGAGCGCGCGGGGTTCGGTCCCCGTCAGTTCGGCGAGCTCCTCGAGGTTGGGCTTGATGAGATCGATGCGCACGCCCGCGCTGCGCAGCGCGGTCAGGGGCCGGCCCGACGTGTCGACTGCGATGCGCGTCTGCGGGGCCGCGATCCGGGCGGTCCGGGCAAGGTCGGCGAGAAGCTCGACGTCCGCTCCGGGTGGCAGGGAGCCGGCGAGGACGATCCAGTCCGCCCTCGGGGCCTCAGCTGCGACGACGTCGTGAAGCGCGGACACGGCCGCAGTGCTCAGGGGCGAGCCGGGCTCATTGATCTTCGTGGTGGTGCCGTCGGGCTCGGCCAGTGCGATGTTGGTGCGCACCGTGGCCGCGGGGTCGACGGCGACGACGGCCATCCCGCTCTCGACGAGTTCCCGCACGTACGGGTCGTGATAGTCGGCGCGGACGACGGCTCGCGTGGCGACGGATGCCTGCAGCAGTGCTCGCGAGACGTTGACACCCTTGCCTGCTGCCTGCGACGTGACGGCCGTCGCGCGAATCACCGCGTCCCGTTCCAGGCGAGACGGAAGCTGAATGGTGCGATCGACGCTCGGGTTGATCGTGACCGTGACGATCATGCCCGCACCAGGTCCACGTCGGCGGCGCGGAGGGCGTCGCGAAGCTCGGGGTCGGGTTCGCCATCGGTCACGAGCGCGTCGATGTCTTCGAGGGAGCAGAATCGCACGAGGGATTCCTCCCCGAGCTTGGAGGCATCGGCCACGACGATGACCCGCCGGGCAGAGCTGACGGCGGCGCGTTTGACCTCGGCCTCGGCCTCATCCGGTGTGCTGAGCCCGAAATCGGCATGCACGGCGTTGGTGCCGATGATCGCGACATCCGGCCGCAGTCCCGTGATCTGCTCGATGGCGCCGGCGCCGACGGCGGCGGCTGTGAGCGCGCGGAGCCTCCCACCGATGACGCGGACGGCGGGAGCGCTCAGATGGCTCAGCGCCGCGGCAGTGGTGATCGAGTTGGTGATGAGCGTGAGGGATGCGTTTCCGTCTTCGCGAACCGCGAGCAGGCGAGCGGCCCTGGCCGCCGTCGTTCCGGCATCGATGTGCACGGCCCCGCCCAGCCCTCGGGGGATCAGGTCGATCGCGGCGGCGGCGATTCGCTCCTTGGCCTCTGTCGCGGTGGCCTCGCGCGCTGCCAGGCTCTGCTCGGCAGAGCTGGTGCGACTTGCCGGCACCGCGCCGCCGTGCACCCGCAGGAGCACGCCATCGGCCTGTAGCTGGTCGAGGTCACGGCGGATCGTCTCTTGCGCGACGCCGAACAGGGCCGACAGTCCGGTGACCGAGACGCGGCCTTCGTCGATGACAATCCCGGCGATACGTTGCTGGCGCTCCGTCGCGTACATGAGTGCTGTGCTCTCCCACCCGACGTCGTCCGTGACATCGAAATCTGTGTATGTGTGAGATTACGTGGGAATGTGTGAGATGACAAGAGTCTCCTCTGTGATTCGGGCGCGACCCGGGGATGAGGGGGCGTGCGCACGCCACGCGCCCGCACGGGCCCCGCGTCGCGCAGTTCAGTCCGAGGAGTCCGCGGAGGCGGGGGGAGTCGTGCCGCGCGAAGCGGACACCCGGGCCACGACGAGGTCGATCGCCACGCCGAGCACGATCGCGACAGCGATCGAGATGAGGACCGCGACGACAGGTCCGCCCGGGACGAGCCGGCCGACGATGGCGCCCACCGCGGCCTGGTAGATCGCCCACCCGGTCGCCGCCGCTGCCACAAGGGCGAGATATCGTGGCGCCGGGAGCCTCGCCGCGCCGGCGGTGAGGTTCACGGCCAGTCGGGCGAACGGGATGAACCGCGCGGTGAAGACGACCGTCGCGCTTGACCGGTGAAGACGGCGGTGCGCCCACCCGATCGCGGCGCTCACTCGTCGCCCACGCATCCACGCCCACCGTTCGAGACCCACTCGTCGCCCGATGATGTAAACGATCATGTCGCCCAGGAAGGCCGCGAGTGCGGCCAGCAGCACGACTCCCGCGAGCGGGGGAGAGCCCACGGTCACCGCGAGGGCGCCGAACGCGGTCACGGCGACCTCTCCCGGAACGATGACCAGAAGGCTGTCTGCCAGGACGAGGGCGAACATCAGGGGAAGGGCCCATACGCTGCTGGCAACCTGCGTCAGCACCTCATCGATCACCCCCATTGGGTAACACCCGAGGGTGAACGGGGACCGAACGGGGCACGTCCGGTGACGCGCATGCGTGCATCCGGTGAACTCTCGGGGACAGGGCCTGCGTCGGCACGTCGGCCGCGCGCACACGCGTCACGCTGGATGCGTGAGAGTCGCGGTACTGGCGGAATCGTTCCTCCCCCACATGAACGGGGTCACCGGCTCGGTGCTCCAGATCCTTCGTCACCTCGCTAACGAGGGACACGAGACCCTCGTCATCGCCCCCAAGGCCGGTGACGTGGATGCCGACCTGCACGGGGCCCGCACGGCGATGCTGCGTTCGGTGCCGTTGCCCTCCTACCCCCAGGTGCGTGTCGTGTTCGCGCGTGCCGCGAAACTAGCCGCGCATCTGCGCGAGTTTCGGCCCGATGTTGTGCACCTCGCCTCGCCCTTCGTTCTCGGCTGGCAGGGAACGGCGGCTGCCGACGCCCTCAGGGTCCCGGTCGTCGCGGTCTACCAGACGGATGTCGTCGCGTACGCGCAGAAGTACGGACTGCCGGCTGCTACATCGATCGTCCAGTCGCACCTCACCCGGCTTCACCGTCGGTCGACTCTGACGTTGGTGCCGTCCTCGGCGAGCATGAGGCAGCTCGAGGATCTCGGTATCGATCGTCTTCGTCGGTGGGGACGTGGAGTGGATGCCGTGCGCTTCACCCCCGAGCGCCGAAGTGGTGCCTGGCGTCAGCGCGTGGCTCCGGGGGAGACGATCATCGGGTACGTCGGGCGCCTCGCCCCCGAGAAGCAAGTTGAGGATCTGGCGGCGCTTCACGATCTGCCCGGTACCCGACTCGTCATCGTCGGCGATGGACCCTCTCGCCCCGCGCTGGAACGTGCCCTGCCCCGCGCCGTGTTCCTCGGCCACCTCTCCGGCGATGCGCTCGGCGAGGCGATGGCCTCGTTCGATGTCTTCGTGCATCCCGGGGAGAGCGAGACCTTCGGTCAGACGATCCAGGAAGCGCTCGCGGCAGGGGTCCCGGTCGTGGCGACCGGGACAGGCGGCCCGGTCGATCTCGTGCGCAGCAGCGTCGACGGATGGCTGTACCGTCCCGGTGATCTTGCTGACATGCGTGCGCGGGTGTCCGACCTCGTGGGCGATGACGCCAAGCGGCGCGCGTTCGCAGCGGCCGCACGGGAGTCCGTGCGCGATCGCACGTGGGACGCCCTCGGACGTCAGCTCGTCGGCCACTACGAGGAGGCGCGGATGCTGCGTCCGATCGATGACTCGCTGTTCGCGCGCGCTGCGACGCGTCCTGCCGCTCCGCCCGCACCCGCGACCGAAGGAACTCCGCGCTGGTCCCGCTACGTCGCGCTCGGCGACTCGATCACGGAGGGGCTGTGTGACACATCGCGGATGCGGAAGGGACAGTACCGCGGGTGGGCCGACCGCCTCGCCGACCTGCTGGCGGGTGCGCGGGAGGCGACCCTGCCGGCCACGGCCGAGCCGTTCCGCTACGCCAACCTCGCGGTGCGCAGCCGCAAGATTCGCGATCTGCTCGATGAGCAGCTTCCCCGCGCGCTCGAGATGTCGCCCGACCTCGTGTCGGTGTTCATGGGGGCCAACGACCTGGTCAGCCGTGGCGCCGATCCGCTGACCCTCGCGCACGGACTGGAGAAGGCGATCGTCGAGTTGCGGTCTCGAGGTATCGATGTGCTGCTGGTGAGCATCATGCTGCCCAAGCGGCCCGCCGCGATGATCTTCGCCCGCCGCGTTGCCGTGTACAACTCCGAGATCCGCCGCATCGCCGCGCAGACGGGCTGCATGCTGCTGGATCTCGAAGCGCAGCCGGCGATCAGCGAGCTCGAAATGTGGGCCGACGACAAGGTGCACCTGCGCTCGAAGGGGCACCGCTTCGTCGCGTACCGGGCCGCCGAGGCGCTGGGCGTGCCGTATGCCGACGAACTCGCCACGCTCGACTCGGCGTTCCATGACGACGACGAACCCAATCCCCGGGGGTGGATCCGGCGAGACGCACTTCCGTGGCTCTGGCGGCGTCTGCGCGGACGCACGGCCGGCGACGGCATGACGGCGAAGCACGCCGACTACGTGACGATCTCCCGCCGCTCGGCGCCGCCCGCCACGCCCGCCCGCACCGCGCGGGTTCCGGCCTCCTCCGCCGGCGCGGACCCGCAGCGCCCGGTTGCCGATCCGCTGCCGCGTTCGCGGCCCTGATAAGATCGTTCGGGTTGCCTTACGGCATCCGCTCAACTTCACAGTGAGCTTCATGGAGCAGGCCGGCAGGAAGCTGGTCCCCTGTGGTGGATTCCCCGTCGGTGCGCCGGGTGGTCTTCTACTGGTGGCCAGCGCAGGCGAATCACGCGTCATATGTCGCGCGCTCGATACTGCCTGTTCCTGCTCCTTCGCACGCGCTCGCGCGCCACACGGGTACGCGAGTCGAAACAAAGAAGGAGAGACCTCTTGGAAGGTCCTGAAATCACCGCCGCCGAAGCCGTCCTCGACAACGGCCGCTTCGGCACCCGCACCGTCCGGTTTGAGACCGGACGCCTGGCCCAGCAGGCTCAAGGCGCCGTTGCCGCCTACCTGGACGAAGAGACCATGCTGTTGTCGGCCACGAGCGCCGGAAAGCACCCTCGCGAGGGCTTCGACTTCTTCCCCCTGACGGTGGACGTCGAAGAGCGCTCCTACGCCGCGGGCAAGATCCCCGGGTCGTTCTTCCGTCGCGAAGGTCGCCCCTCCACCGAGGCGATCCTGGTGTGCCGCCTCATCGACCGGCCGTTGCGCCCGTCCTTCGTGTCGGGGCTGCGCAACGAGGTACAGATCGTCGTCACGGTGCTCTCGATCGCTCCGGGCGAGTTCTACGATGCGCTGGCCATCAACGCGGCATCACTGTCGACCCAGATCTCGGGTCTGCCCTTCTCGGGCCCGATCGCCGGCGTCCGCCTCGCGCTCATCCCCGGGCATGGCGAGCACCAGGACCAGTGGGTCGCGTTCCCGAAGGCCGAGCAGCTCGAGGATGCCGTCTTCGACCTGATCGTCGCCGGTCGCGTGCTGCCTGACGGCGACGTCGCGATCATGATGGTCGAGGCAGAAGCCACCGAGAACAGCTGGAACCTCATCAAGGGCGGGGCCACCAAGCCCAGCGAAGAGATCGTCGCGCAGGGACTGGAAGCCTCCAAGCCCTTCATCAAGGAACTCGTCGCCGCGCAGAACGTCGTTGCGAACACCGCGGCCAAGGAGATCCAGCCCTACCCGGTCTTCCCCGCCTACGCTGACGAGACCTACGACTTCGTCGCCGGGCGCGCGTACGACAAGCTCGTGCCGATCTACCAGATCGCCGACAAGGTCGAGCGCCAGAACGCCGACGACGAGCTGAAGGACGCGGTCAAGGCCGAGCTGCTCGCCGCCGTCGAGGCGGGGGAGCTCCCCGAGTCGGCCGTGGCGGAGTTCTCCGCTGCCTACAAGTCGGTCACGAAGAAGATCGTGCGCGGCCGTATCCTCACCGAGGGCGTGCGTATCGACGGTCGTGGGCTTGCCGACATCCGTCCGCTGGATGCCGAGGTTCAGGTGATTCCGCGCGTGCACGGTTCGGCGATCTTCCAGCGCGGCGAGACCCAGATCCTCGGGGTCACGACGCTGAACATGCTCAAGATGGAGCAGCAGATCGACTCGCTCTCGCCCACGACGAGCAAGCGCTACATGCACCACTACAACTTCCCGCCGTACTCGACCGGTGAGACCGGCCGAGTCGGCAGCCCCAAGCGTCGCGAGATCGGTCACGGATTCTTGGCCGAGCGTGCGCTCGTGCCGGTGCTGCCGCCGCGCGAGGAGTTCCCGTACGCCATCCGTCAGGTCTCCGAGGCTCTCGGGTCGAACGGATCGACGTCGATGGGCTCGGTCTGCGCCTCGACCCTCTCGCTCCTGAACGCGGGCGTGCCGCTGCGCGCCCCCGTCGCCGGGATCGCGATGGGTCTGGTCTCCGACGAGGTCGACGGTCAGACCCGCTACGCGGCGCTGACCGACATTCTGGGTGCGGAGGACGCGCTCGGTGACATGGACTTCAAGGTGGCGGGCACGAGCGAGTTCGTCACGGCGATCCAGCTGGACACGAAGCTCGACGGCATCCCGTCGTCGGTGCTGTCGGCCGCGCTCACGCAGGCCAAGGATGCACGACTGACGATCCTGAACGTCATCAACGCCGCCATCGACGGCCCCGACGAGATGGCGCCCACCGCGCCGCGCGTCATCAGCGTCCAGATCCCCGTCGACAAGATCGGCGAGCTCATCGGCCCCAAGGGCAAGACGATCAACGCCATCCAGGACGCCACTGGCGCCGACATCTCGATCGAGGAGGACGGCACCGTCTACATCGGCGCGACCGACGGCCCCTCGGCGGAGGCGGCTCGTGCGCAGGTCAACGCGATCGCGAACCCCACCAACCCCGAGGTCGGCGAGCAGTTCCTCGGAACCGTCGTCAAGATCGCGACGTTCGGTGCGTTCGTGTCGCTGCTGCCCGGCAAGGACGGCCTGCTGCACGTCAGCGAGGTGCGTAAGCTCGCCGGCGGCAAGCGCGTGGAGAACGTCGAAGACGTCCTGGGCGTGGGCCAGAAGCTGCTGGTGCGGATCACCAAGATCGACGACCGCGGCAAGCTCTCGCTCGAGCCGGTGCTCGAGGAGGCAGCCGACCAGGAGGGTCGCGACGCGGCCAACCCCGGTCCCGAGGCTCCGGCCGAAGGCTGATTCCCTGACGAGAACGCCCGCCCCGACCCGGGGCGGGCGTTCTCGTGTGCGGGCGTGATCGAAGCGTTATGTAATATTCACGCCTGTGTCGCCTGGCGTCGCCTGGCGACGGCCGGTACGCCGTAACCTCGAAACACGCGCCGGGGAGCGCGTCGGCATCCGTCGCTCACCACAGCGGATACCGTGAAGGGGGTGAGGGAATGGCTGTTTTCGGCACTGGGGCCGCGGTCACCGCGGGAGCCGGAGCGGTGAGTCCCGCACATCCTTCTGCTCCGATTCCCGTGCTCGGTCAGCCTCTCGGATCCACCGTCCGGGTCGCTCTCGGCGAGACGGGGATGTCGGTATTCCCGCTCATCCTCGGCGGTGGGGAGTTCGGGTGGACCGTCGACACCGCGGCCAGCCACGAGATCCTCGATACCTATGTGCGCGCGGGCGGCAACGCGATCCACACCGCTGACAGTTTCTCCGGCGGACGCAGCGAACACATCATCGGTCGATGGATGGCCGAGCGCGGCATCCGCGACGACATCGTGCTCGCCGTCCGCGTCGGTGCTCACCCCGACCACCCGGGCCTGGGACCGGTCGATCTCGTTCGAGCCGCGGAGGCATCGCTCACCCGCCTGGGTACGGATCGCATCGACGTGCTCTACCTCGACGCCCGCGCCGATTCCACCACGGCGGTCGAGGAGACGCTCGCGACTGCCGAATGGCTGATCGGTGCAGGCAAGGTGCGCGCGATCGGGGCGATCGGCTACCAGGCGGCGCAGCTGGTCGAGGCGCGCATTCTCTGCTCGGCGGGGTATCCGCGGATATCGGTCCTGGACGTCCCGTTCAATGTGCTGCGTCGGCATGAGTTCGACGGAGATCTGCGGCTCGTAGCCAGCGCGCAGTCGATGGCCGTGACGCCCTCTCATGCGCTCGAGCACGGGTTCTTGTCGGGACTGCACCGCGACCGCATGAACGGTCCCTTGTCGGTGCGGGCCAAGCAGATCACGGCGAACGTCAATCGTCGCGGCACACGGACGCTCAAGGCGATGGACGCGATCGCGGCAGAGCTCGGAGTCACCAACGCGTCAGTTGCCGTCGCATGGCTTCTCGCGCAGCGCATCGTGACCGCACCGATCGTCAACGCCTACGCCCCGCATCAAGTGGACGAGCTCGTGCAAGGCGTCGGAGTGCGGCTCACTCGCGCCCAGCTGGCCGAGATCGCGCGAGCTGCGGACTGAGACCCCTGCGGCCGAACCCGAGCGGTTAGGGTAGGACTGTTCCCTGCACGTCGAGGAAGCGGCCCCGTGACCCACTACATCTACCTCGTTCGCCACGGTGAACACCTGGATGCCGAGCATGGCCTGGTCGACGGGCCCCTGTCCCCCCGCGGAACGCGGCAGGCGTCATTGCTGGCCGACCGGCTGTCGGGGATTCCCTTCAATGCCCTCTGGCATTCGCCGTTGGACCGGGCGGCGGAGACGGCGCGGGTCATCGCCCAGCGCATGCCGTCACTGACGCCGACCCCCTCCGCGCTGCTGTTCGATTGCGTCCCCACCGGCATGGTCGAGGAGACCCCGTCGGTGTTCGAGCCCTTCTTCGGTGCGGTGACCGAGGAGGAGATCGAAGCAGGTCGAGCGCAGATGGCCGACGCCGTCAACGCCTTCCTGGTCCGCAAGTCCGGTGAGGTGCACGAGTTGCTGGTCACCCACAACTTCGTCATCGGCTGGTTCGTGCGGGAGGTCCTCCAGGCTCCCGAGTGGAAGTGGATGACCTTGAATCAGGCCAACTGCGGCTTGACGGTGCTGGCGCAGAAGCACGGGAGACCGTGGACGCTGCTCTCGCACAACGACCTCGCCCACCTGCCCGTCGAGGACCGCACGGGGCTGCCCGAATCGTACGCGTTCTGATCGGACCGCCTATCCGGGGCATCGAATGCCCCGGATAGGCTGGAGGCCATGACCACACGCGTCGCCATCGTCGGTGCCACCGGAAAGCTCGGCGGGATCATCCGTGACGTCGTCGCGGCAGAACCGGGGTTCGCCGTGCACGCCGAGCTGGATTCGCGTTCCCCGTTCTCTGCGCTCGATGGCGCGGATCTCGTCGTGGACGCGTCCACGCCCGCCGTCTCGGCCGATGTCGTGCGGGCGGCCGCGGAGCGTGGCATCGACATCGTCGTGGGGACCTCGGGCTGGTCGGCCGAGCGGATCGCGCGCATCCGGCCGGAGATCGACCAGGCGGGGATCCGGGCCGTGTTCATCCCGAACTTCTCGCTGGGCTCGGTGATCGGCTCGGCGCTGTCCGCCGCCGCCGCTCCGTTCTTCTCCTCGATCGAGATCATCGAAGCGCACCGCGAAACGAAGGTCGATTCGCCGTCCGGAACGGCCGTGCGCACCGCCGAGCTCATCGCCGCTGCGCGGGAGGATGCCGGACCTGTCGCGGCACCGCACGTGGATCAACGAGCCCGGGGTCAGCAGGTGGCGAGTATCCCGATCCACTCGCTGCGGCGCCCCGGAGTGATCGCGAGCCAAAGCGTTCTGCTGTCAGGGCCGGGTGAGACGCTGACGGTCACGCACGACACGGTCGATCCCGCGGCGGCGTACGCGCCGGGCATCCGTCTTGTGCTCGGCGTGGTCGCACACCGCGACGCGGGCAGGCAGCCGGGCATCGTCGTCGGCCTCGACAGCTTCCTGGACATCGGCATCCGTCTGCCGGCGTTCGCGGACGCCGCGTCCATCGACGAGGGAGGCGTGCCGGGGCAGGTCGCCCGCGCCACCGGCGCATGAGTTCGCGCATCGCCGTCGGGGTGATGGCGGCGCTGCTGCTGCTGTACATCGCGCTCGTCGCGCAGCGGGCGTGGCTGCTGTTGATCAGCGGCGACCCGATCGGCGTGGCGATGGGGGCGGTGCTGGTCGTTCTGCCGGTGATCGCCGTCTGGGCGCTCGGCCGCGAGCTGTGGTTCGGCGTGCGGGCCGAGCAGTTGGGGCGTCGCCTCGAGGCGGAGGGCGGTGTGCCGGACGACCTGGTCGCGGTTCGGCCCAGTGGGCGGGTCGTGCGGGAGGACGGGGACGCGTTGTTCCCGCGGTTCAAAGCCGACGCGGAGGACTCTCCGGGGGACTGGCGGGTGTGGTACCGCCTCGGCGTCGTCTACGACGCGGCCGGGGACAGACGCCGCGCTCGTGCCGCGGTGCGCGCCGCGATTCGGCTCGAGCGACGCGAGCGATCCTCGCGGTAGGCAGCTGGGCGGGCCTCAGGCCCGCGCGACGGCCGCCTGGACGGCGGACTCGGCGGTTTCGTGCGACCATTCGAACCCGGATGCCGCGAGAACTTCGGGGATGACGTAGGCGTCGGTCGTCAACAGCGACTCGGTCGCGTCGGAGCCGAGCACGAGCTTCAGTCCCCACTCGGGTGCGCGCAGCAGATACGGCCGGTTCAGCTCCCGGGCGAGGGCGAAGCCGATGTCGTTGGCGCACGCGCGCGTGGGTCCGCACAGGTTCACGGGTCCGGCGATGCCATGGTCCAGGATGTGGCGGATCGCCCGCACCTCGTCATCCAGCGAGATCCAGGGCCACACCTGTGTCCCGCGCCCGATCGGACCGCTGAGTCCAAGCGTGGTGAGCGCGATCAGGGGCTTCAGAACGCCGTCTCGGTGGATGATCGGTGCGGTCCGCAGCGTCGTGACCCGCGCGTCATCACCCGCCCCGTGCGCGGCGGTTTCCCACTCGCCGCACAGATCGGCGAGGAAGCCGTCTCCGCGCGGCGCGTCCTCGCCGATGGCACCCGGCGGCTTCGCACCGTAGTAGCCGACGGCCGACGCGGACACGAAATGCGGTGCATCCTCGCCCAGCTCGCGCACCGCCCGTGCTATCGCGCGCGTCGGCGTGATGCGCGACCACAGCAGCGTGTGCTTGTAGGAGGGGCTCCAGGGGAACCGGCCGATGCTCGCGCCGTTGAGGCCGACGACAGCATCCGCGCCCGCCAGGACGGCGGGGTCGAGCACGTCGGAGTCGACGAGCCAGGCGGCCTCGTCTGCGCCGGTCTCGCGGGTGCGGACCAGTGTCGTGACGCGGACCCCGTCCGCGCGCAGGCTCTCGGCGAGCGCCCGGCCGATCAGGCCGGACGCTCCGCCGATGACGACATGTCGCAGCTGCGACTCAGGCAAGCGTGGCCTCGAGGGTGATCTCGATGCCCGCGAGAGCAGCGGAGACCGGGCAACCGGTCTTGGCTGCGTTGGCGATGCGGTCGAAGTCCTCCTGTGAGAGGCCGGGAACCGATGCGTGGACGTTCAGGTGGCTCCCGGTGATGCCGGTGCCCGGGATGAACGTCACCGCCGCTGAGCAACGCACCGACTCCGGCGGGGTGCCGTTCTGGGTGAGCTCGTGCGAGAAGGCCATGCTGAAGCACGAGGCGTGCGCTGCCGCGATGAGTTCCTCGGGCGTCGTCACCGTCGAGGAGCCCTCGCTCCGGGCCTTCCAGTTGACATCGAAGGTGCCCAGATGCGAACTGTCGAATGTGACGGTTCCCGACCCCTCGGTCAGGCTTCCGCTCCAGACAGTGGTGGCTTCGCTCGTCACGGACATGGGGACCTCCCTGGTCGTCATGCACCCCGGGTGGGCGCTTCCGCGGTCAGCCTAACGGCGATTCGCAGGCGACGGCAGCGTCGTGACGAAACTCGTGCCGCGACCGGATGCGCACGTCACGCGGCGCCGGCAGGGCGACGGCCCAGAACCCCCGCGCGCTGCAGCACGAGGTACAGCTCGCACCCCAGGCACAGCCCGAATGCGGCGTTGAGGAAGGCCGCCACGAAGGCAGCGGCCGCCGCGGCGAGGACGCCCCACGACACCCCCGCCAGGAACAGGACGATCCCGACGGCGGTGACCAGCAGCCCGACGCCCTGCGCGAAACGAGGCGGTCGCGGGTCCTCGAGCTCGGCCGGAGGCGCGAGTCGCGGCTGGACGGCCGCGCGGTAGAGCGCGCCCCACGGCGCCGTGCGCGGCGACACCACGCCCCACACGAACAGCAGGGTGATCACCGCGAGCAGGATGAATGCCGCGACCGACGCCCCGATCAGTGCCAGGAAGACGTCGACGAGCAGCAGGACCGAGGTGATGGCGGCCGCGAAGCGCGGACCTCGAGGGTCGATGCCGCGGGGGTTCTCAGGCATTGGCGTTCTCCCGGGTCAGTCGCGACAGTTCCAGCTCGAGGACGTGGCGGTTCGGGACGCCGCCGAAGCGCGTCTGCACGGCGCCGTTCCGATCGAGCACGAGAGTCGTGGGGGTCTGCAGCACATGGAAATGGCGGGCGATATCGGGCCGATGGGTCAGGTCGACATCCAGGTGCCGCACGCCGGGGTGGGCTGCGGCGATCTCGGCGAGCGTGCGGTGGACGCCAGGGCATCTGCTGCACATTTCGGTGCTGAACTGGAGGAGGGTCGCGGCGTCGCCGAGTCTGTCAGCGCCGAGCCGTGCGGGGTCGACGACCTCGTGATGCACGTCGCGTCGCATCCGTCCCTGTCGTGCACGCAGCAGCACGCCGATTGCGGCGGTGACGGCGACGAGCGCGGCCACGCTCAGGAGGGCGGAGACGGGTTCCACGGCATCCCACACTAGGCGACGTCGTCGCCGGGTCGGCGCGCGTGACGGAGTATGACGCGACGCGACAGGACGCAAGACGCGCCCGGCGGCGGCGGGTGCGGAACCGCCTGCGCGAGTAGGGTGTGAGCCGTGACCGACATCGAGTTCCGCAGCGACGTGACCGTCGAGCTTGTCCGAGCCAGCGCCGCAGATTCCGACGTCCTCTTCGCCGCGCGGGTGTCCACCCTGGGGGAGCAGACTCTCGGCGACGCGGCTTCCGGCGTGGAGGCCTCCGATCGCGACCGAGGGTTGATCAACTACCTCATGCGGGATCGACACGGGTCTCCGTTCGAGCACAACTCCATGACCTTCTACGTGCAGGCGCCGATCTTCGTCTTCCGTGAGTTCATGCGCCACCGGATCGCCTCCTACAACGAGGAGTCGGGACGCTACCGCGAACTGCGGCCCGTGTTCTATGTACCCGCGCCCGAGCGCAAGCTGGTGCAGGTCGGAAAGCCGGGAGCCTACGACTTCGTGGACGGCACCGCCGAGCAGACGGCGCTGGTCGACGAAGCGACGCGCGAGGCATCCGTGCACGCATTCGCCGCCTACCAGCGGATGCTCGACGCAGGTGTCGCGCGCGAGGTGGCGCGGATCGTGCTGCCGCTGAACACCTACTCGTCGATGTATGTGACGATGAACGCCCGTTCCCTCATGAACTTCCTCTCGCTACGCACCAAGGTCGAGGGTTCGCGCTTTCCGTCCTTCCCGCAGCGGGAGATCGAGATGTGCGCCGAGAAAATGGAACAGCTGTGGGCGACGCTCATGCCGATGACCCACGCCGCCTTCGTGGCCGGCGGTCGCGTCGCCCCCTGACCGGCTCAGCACGCATGCCGAAGACCGCACTCGTGACCGGGGCCAGTTCGGGCCTCGGCGCGGAGTACGCCCGCCGTCTGGCCGCGCGCGGCGCGGACGTCGTTCTGGTGGCACGCGACTCGGCCGCGCTCGAGGCGGTCGCGGCGCAGATCCGTGAGCGACACGGCGTGCGAGCCGAGATCATCACGGCGGATCTGACCACACCGCGGCAGCGCGCAAAGGTCGAGCGACGTCTCACCGAGCCAGACCGTCCCATCGAGGTGCTGGTCAACAACGCGGGATTCGGGCTCCCGCTGGACTTCGAGCGCAATGACATCGAGGACGAGGCGCGCCACCTCGCGCTCCACGTCGAGGCGCCCATGCGCCTCATGCATGCTGCGCTCGGCCCGATGCTGAGCCGGGGGCACGGGCGGATCGTGAACGTCGCTTCCGTTGCCGCGTACACCCCCCGCTCGACCTACGGAGCCGCCAAACGATGGGTCGTGGAGTTCTCGCGGTGGGCGAATGCCGCCTATGCGCCCCGGGGCGTGACCGTGACCGCGGTGTGTCCCGGCTTCACCCACACGAACTTCCACGAACGGATGGGCCTCCCGCCGGGCAAGGAAGGGGTCTCCGACTGGCTCTGGCTCGATGCCTCCGACGTCGTGTCCCAGTCGCTGCGCGATGCCGCGCGCGGCAAGGCGGTGTCCATCCCCTCGATCAGATGGAAGGCGATCACCGCGGTGGCCCGCGTGCTCCCGGCATCCGTCTCGGCAGCGGTCGGCCGTCGCGGACGGTGACCGGCGGCCGCCTCAGGACACGCGTCCCCGCTCGATCGCGGCGAACATCAGTGCGGCGATCGTCTCGCCGTCGGTGATCCGGCCGTCCCGGATCATCTCGAACACCTCGGTGAAGGGCACCCACGAGACCTCGTCGATCCCCTCGTCTTGGCGATCCGCGGTGTCGGCGCCCGGTGCCGGCGCGAGCCCGGTCGCGAGGAACACATGCTCGGGGGCGTCGGCGATGCCATTGAGGGCGTACATGAAGCCGATCTCGGTGAGCGCGTGCGCTCGCAGCCCCGTCTCCTCGCGCAGTTCCCGTTCCGCCGCCTCGCGCGGGCTCTCACCGTCGGTACCGCCGGCGGGAACCTCGATCGATCGATTGCCGGTCGGGTAGCGGTCGAGGGTGACCAGGCAGACCCGGTCGTCCTCGTCGACGGCGATGACGAAGACCGCGGGATGCTGCATCCGCACGACGCCGTAGATACCCTCGCCCGCGGGCCCGGCGACACGGTCCTCTCGGACGGCGATCCACCGGTTCTCGTACACGGATCGGGAGGACTCGGTACGCCACGCCATGTCACCAGGCTAGAGGGAGTGGGCGCCACCTCTGGGCTGCCGCGGATGACGAACCGATAGCCTGAACCCATGACGCACTCGACAAACCCGTTCGGGCAGGTGCTGGTCGCGCTGGTCACTCCGATGACCGCCGACGGCGAGGTCGACTGGCCTGCCGTCGAGAAGCACATCGACGACGTGATCGTCGCCGGGGCCGATGGCATCGTGGTCACCGGGACCACCGGCGAGACCTCGACGCTCACCGATGCCGAGAAGATACGCCTCGTCGAGGTGGGCAAGGATGTCGCGGCCGGCCGCGCGGCGATCATCACCGGCGGCGGGTCCAACGAGACGGCGCACGCGATCGAGCTGTACAAGGCCAGTGAGAAGGTCGGCGCCGACGGCATCATGATCGTCACCCCGTACTACAACAAGCCGACGCAGGCCGGCATCCTCACCCACTTCCGCCTCGTCGCCGACGCCACCGACCTTCCGGTGATCCTCTACGACATCCCGGGACGCACGGGTGTGCCCATCCAATACGAGACGATCCTCCGCTTGGCCAAGCACCCGAACATCCTCGCGATCAAGGACGCCAAGGGCGACTTCAGCGAGGTGAGCCGCGTGCTCAATCAGACGGATCTGATGTACTTCTCCGGCGACGACGCGAACGTGCTGCCCCACCTGTCGATCGGGGCGACGGGGCTGATCGGGGTGACGGCCAACATCGCTGCCCAGCCGTACCGGGTGATCGTGGATGCCGTCAACGCCGGAGATCTCGCTGCGGCGACCGCCGCGCATCGACAACTGGAGCCGCTCGTGCGCGCTGTCATGACGCATGTCCCGGGCACCGTGGCCGCGAAGTACATCCTGCACGGGCTCGGCCGGATCACCAGCCCCCGCGTGCGCCTGCCCCTGGTGGGGCCCGAGGAATGGGAGGCCGCCAAGATCGAGGACGAACTCGCGCTCGTCTCGGGAGTTCCCGGCGCCGATTTCTCCAACTTCCGCCCCGACCGCAATGCCGCCGCGGGCGGCGCTCTGCCCAAGGTCTCGGGCACCACGCGCTGAACCGTCAGCGCCGATAGGAGTCGTATGTCCAACGCCGTTCTGGCCCCGCCCCCGCTCGAGCGGGGAACACTTCGCGTCATCCCGTTGGGAGGCCTGGGCGAGGTCGGCCGCAACATGACGATCTTCGAGCTCGACGGCAAGATCCTCGTCGTGGACTGCGGAGTGCTCTTCCCCGAGGAGCACCAGCCGGGAGTCGACCTCATCCTGCCCGACTTCGAACCGCTCAAGGCGCGCCTCGACGACATCGTCGGTGTCGTCCTCACGCACGGTCACGAGGACCACATCGGCGCCGTTCCGTATCTGCTCAAACTCAAGGGGGACCTCCCGCTCATCGGGTCCGGTCTGACCCTCGCGCTCACGGAAGCCAAGCTGAAGGAACACCGGCTGCGCCCGTACACCCTGACCGTGAAAGAGGGTCAGGTCGAAAGGCTGGGACCGTTCGAGCTCGAGTTCGTCGCGGTCAACCACTCCATTCCCGATGCGCTCGCCGTCGCGATCCGCACCAGTGCCGGCACGGTGCTCGCAACGGGTGACTTCAAGATGGATCAGCTCCCGCTGGATGGGAGGCTCACCGACCTGCGAGCGTTCTCCCGGCTGGGCGAAGCGGGTGTCGACCTGTTCCTCGTGGACTCGACCAATGCGGACGTCCCCGGGTTCACCCCGCTCGAGAAGGACATCGGCCCGGTCCTGGACCAGGTGATCGGCAAGGCGCCGCGGCGTGTGATCGTCGCGAGCTTCTCGAGCCACGTCCATCGGGTGCAGCAGGTGATGGATGCCGCCGCCGCGCACGGGCGCCGGCTCGCCCTGCTCGGGCGCAGCATGGTGCGCAACATGACGATCGCCGAGGAACTGGGTTATCTGCATGTGCCCGACGGGCTGCTCATCGACTACAAGAAGGCGCGGAACCTCCCCGACGATCAGATCGTCTACATGTCGACCGGTTCGCAGGGCGAGCCGATGGCGGTGCTCTCGCGCATGGCCAACCTCGACCACGAGATCGAGCCGGGGCCCGGAGACACCGTCATCCTCGCCTCGAGCCTCATCCCCGGCAACGAGAACGCCGTCTACCGGGTCATCGACGGGCTCACCAAGCTCGGCGCCAACGTCGTGCACAAGGCCAATGCGAAGGTCCACGTGTCGGGGCACGCGGCAGCAGGGGAGTTGCTCTACTGCTACAACATCCTCAAGCCCCGCAACGTCCTGCCCGTGCACGGTGAGTACCGACACCTCATGGCCAACGCCCAGCTCGCGCAGCAGACCGGCGTTCCGGCCGAGAACACGATCGTCGCCGAGAACGGGTCGGTCATCGATCTGCGCGACGGCGTCGCGCGCAACGTCGGCCAACTCGATCTGGGATTCGTGTACGTCGACGGCTCCAGCGTCGGCGAGATCACGGATGCCGACCTCAAGGATCGGCGGATCCTCGGCGAGGAGGGGTTCATCTCCGTGATCGTGGTCGTCGATGCCGCGACGGGCCGCATCATTTCGGGCCCCGAGATTCACGCGCGCGGGTTCGCGGAGGACGCGGCCGTGTTCGAGAGCGTGAAGCCGAAGATCGCGGCGGCGCTCGCGGATGCCGCGCAATCCGGCGTACGCGACAACCATGCGCTGTCCCAGGTCGTCAGACGCACGATCGGGCGCTGGGTCAACCAGTCGCTCCGACGACGCCCGATGATCGTGCCGCTGGTCATCGAGGCCTAGG
>NZ_JBYIPB010000005.1:0-234580 GCF_057706855.1 Microbacterium sp. bgisy207 | reverse complement strand
AAAGGCCGACGCCCCCTGCTGCAGGCACTGCTCCACCCAGGCCCGTGCGGCTTCGAGGAGTTTGCGCTGTGCACCGTCGGAAGACACCCAGGTATTGGGAAGCGCATCGGCGATCGCCGACTGGAGTTCAAGCCGGCCCGCGGCGTAACGGCGCGTTGCTTCGGCGTGAAGCTCGTCGCCCGGGTATGCCTCGAGAGCTTTCTTGCCATCCGCGGTTACCGCCCACCGTCCGGAGCCGTCGGGGTGCTTACGCAACCAGCCCGCCGCGACCAGGTCGGCACTCGACCACCGCCAGTCACTCTCGCCCCGGGGCCTGCCGCGCTGACCGACCTCAGATTCGTGTTCTGTGAGGGGGACGCGCTCTTGAACCGCCGCCCAAATCTCTGCGATCGGCAGATAATCATCGACTGCACCACGCTCACTCAGGTACTCGAGCGATGCACGTGCTCTCGCTGCCCTCCGAACATTCGTGTCTGCAACCACGACTAGCCCTCCGCTCGACAACGATGCTCTGCCAGCCTACGGGCGCTCACCGGCCGATCTGAGTCAACAAGCGCCGACCGGTGGCGCGGCTCAGTTCTCTTGCGCGACAGCTCGAACTCTAGGGTGACGTCCCTACAAAAACACCTCGACGCGGGCGGCCACGCCAGGGACGTTCCCGAGCCGAGAGTCACAGGTCAGGAGCGTGGCGCCCGTGAGTTCGGCAAGTGCCAGGTATCCGGCGTCGTAGGTTGTCGCGTTCGCCCGGAGCTGCCATGCCCGATCCGCGAGAAGGTGCCACGGCCACAGGTCGATCGGGAACTGCGCGAAGATGCCGCGCGCGGCATCCGCTTGCGCGGTGGAGATGCGGCCACCCCGCTCGAGGCCACGCAGTGCACTGTCTACCTCAGTCGGCAGGAGGTGCGGCGCCAGAAGTGTCGCGTCGGCGAGACGGGCCGCGATGCGGTCGCCGATGTCGCCCCCTGACGCGATCATGGCCACGACCGCCGACGCGTCGAGCACCACGAGAGCGGATGCCGCGCTGTCGGCATCCGTTGTCACCGACGCCCCTCGTGGACAGCGGCGACGATCTCGTCCGCCGTGAGCGCGGGATTCAAGCTGGCGCCCAGTCGCGCTCGCACCGCTGCTTCGGCCGCGCTTGGCGTGCTTGCGATGCGGAGGAACTCTGCGCTCAGGAACTCCTGCAGCGACCTGCCCGACCGCGCCGCGCGGGCAGCGAGCTCGTCGCGCACCTCATCGGGAACGTTGCGAATCGTGATGTTGACCGGCATGGCACCAGTGTAAACACGTACGCCTGCATTCTGCATGCACTCTTCCCCTGCCGTGTTCGCGTCGTCACGGTTCCCCAGCTCGCGCCGCCTGCGATCTTGCTACTTCGGTAGCGTCAAAGAATGGTGCATGTGGAAGTCAGCTTCAGCCTCAGCACCGATGACCTCGCGTTCCTCGATGACCAGACCCGAGCCGGCGTCTACTCCAGTCGGTCCGCGGCGGTGCAAGACGCCGTGCGGGTGCTGCGCGAAGAACGACTCGCGGATGCCTACGTCGCCGCCTTCGCCGAACCTGCCGATGATGCGTGGGATGCGGCATCCGCTGACGGACTCGCGCGGTCGTGACCGATCCTGTCCGCGCGCTGCGACGCGGTCACGTCGTGCTCGTCGACCTCGATCCAGCCGTCGGATCTGAAGCCGCGCGAACTCGCCCGGCCGTCGTTGTCAGCAACGCGACAGCGAACCTCAGTGCGGCGCGCACCGGACACGGGGTTGCCACAGTCGTTCCGGTGACCTCGAATATCTCGAAGGTGCATCCGTTTCAGGTGCTTCTCTCGCCGGAAGAATCGGGACTCCCCCGGCCCAGCAAAGCCCAGGCCGAACAGGTACGCGCAGTGTCGATTTCGCGTGTGAGCCGTGTCACCGGCCGCCTCACCGCTGAGTCGCTCGGCGCTCTCGATGACGCGTTGCGGCTTCGCCTATCTTTGTGACGGACTCGCTATCGGTCGTAGACCTCGCGGCGGTGGCCGGCGCGAACGACCGTGACCACCAGCTCACTGTCGAACACGTCGTAAATCACCCGGTAGTCGCCGACTCGGATCCGCCAGGCAGTATCTTCCCCAGCGAGCTTCTTCGCCCCGTGGGGCCGGGGATCACCAGTCAGATTCGCAATTGCATCAAGGACCCGATCGCGTGCCGGCCGCGGGAGCTTCTTGATCTGACGCGCTGCCGCCGTGGTCAGTTCTACGCGGTAGCTCACGACGCGAGGTCGGCACGCAACTCATCAAGGGTCACGCGGGTGCCGTCATCCTCGGCCTTGGCCTGCCGGTAGGCCGCAACATCCTGGGCCATCTCGAACGCTTCGAGAGCCTCGAGGTCGGCCACGCTCACGACCACAGCCGCGAGCTTGCCGTTGCGGGTCACTCCGATGCGCTCGCCCGCGTACATTGCGCGTCCGAGCACGTCAGAAAGCTGACTGCGCAGCTCACGCGTCGAGACCTCAGTCGTGACGGAGTCCATGCGGACATTGTAGCACTTAGCGTCATTGTGTACACAGGAACGCTTTGCTGCTGCCCGGCTCAGCCCGGCCAGAGGGTCGCAAGCACGAGCGCGGCGGGCGCGAGAGGGAGGACCCATCCGAGGATCGCGTCGGTGCGGCATCCGTCTGTCCGCTCGGGATCACGGCGGGCACGCCATCCGGTCACGACCCACACGGCTGCCGAGGCCGCCAGCACCAGCAGCGTCACGACGCGAACGGATGCCGCGACCTCGAAGCCTGCCAGGGGTGTCGTGATCTGCGCGAACGCAATCACACCCCACGGCACGATGGCGACCGCGGATCCGAGGGCGAAGGCGGGACCACCGAAGCGGCCGGTCGCGGCGCGGTGGTCGTGGACGATGAGGAAAAGCGCACCGGCCGCACCCAGCGCGTAGATCGGGACGAGACTCGTGACCTCGGTGATGCCGTTCAGCTGCGCGACGAGAAAGGTACCGACACCGGCCAGCTGCGAGTACTCGATCCAGCGCCAGGTGTGGCGGTCGGCTGCGGCATCCGTGGCGTGACGCCTGCGGACGGCAGGGACGAGCAGAAGCAGGCGCATGGCGGCGACGAACAGCAGCAGCGTCGCGATCGCTGCGCCCATCCGGATGCCGGGCACCACGACCGGCGTCGGAGTGACGACGATGATCATCCCGCCGTCGGCTGGTGCGATTCCGGGCGGCGTGAGGGTGAGGGTGATGAGGGGCGCGAAGCCCTGCTGCACGCTCGAGGCGATGAGGGCGACGGCGGCGAGGATGACGGCAGCGGCCGCGACGGCGAGGTCAGCGCGCGGGAGGGGTGGGGTGTCGATGGGCGAGGTGTCGTTGGGTGGGGTGTCGTTGGGCGGGGTGTCGTTGGGCGGGGTGTCGTTGGGCGGGGTGTCGTTGGGCGGGGTGTCGCCATGCCACTCCTCCTCGGGCCGGTTGCCACGAATGTGGGTCCCGTGACGAGCTTAGGTCGGGTCTCCGGGTGACGTCGCTTCCTCCCCAGGCGGGTGGGGAAATGACCTGTCCACAGGGAGTTTTCGGTTCTCGCCGGGGACCGGGTGAATGTCGGAGGTCGGTGAGAGAGTGAGCGTATGAACATCCTCACGGCGATGCGCGAGCGGCTTGACCGCCTCGCGGTGTTCGCTGAGCTGGATGTCGAGCCTGCGGGCCTTCCGCAGGGCGCCGCCGCGCTCAGTGACGCGTCGGTGCTGGAGGTGCTGCGGGAGGTCACGGGCATCGCAAATGATGCCGAGCGGTTGCAGTCCGTGGTCGCTGGTGTGGCCGCTCAGCGATCGAAGCGCGAGAACGGGCATTCCGGGCTCGCCGCGACCCAGGGGCACGCGTCACCGGTCGCTCTCGTGCAGTCGATCACGGGCGGCACGCGGGCTGACGCGCTGCGGCAGGTTCGGGTCGGGCAGTCGCTGCTGGATGGTGCGGCGTCGGATGCAGGCGGCTACTCCGGCAACGGCACGGATGCGGGGGCCGATAGCCACGACGCTGGCGGCCCCGGAAGTGAGGCTGAGGACACCCCGCGTACGCCGTGGCACGCGCCACTCCATTCCGCGCTGTGGGCAGGGCGGTTGACCACGGCCCAACACGATGCGATCCGCGGTGGGCTGGGCGAGCCCGACGCTGACGGCGTGGACCCGGCATCCGCCGCTCTCGCGTGGTCGGTCGCGGCCGAGACTCTCGTCGATGAGGCGGTGGCGGGGGCATCCGTCGAGGAGCTCCGCGCCCGTGCCCGGCAGTTGCGGGACATTCTCGACCCCGTCGGCGCCGAGACCCGGTTTCAGGAGCGATACGAGAAGCGGTCGCTGCGGATGTGGATCGACCAGCATGGACAGCACCACGGTCACCTGGTTCTCGATGATGAGATGGCACTGTGGTTGCGGGCGACGTTCGCCGCGGCGCTGCGTCCCCGGCGCGGCGGACCGCGGTTCATCTCCGATGCCGACCGCGCCGCAGCGAAAGAACTCTCCGACGACCCACGCAGCAACGAGCAACTCGAGTACGACCTGTTCGTCGACCTCATCCGGGCCGGAGCGCTCGCGAACGCCGCCGATGTCTTCGGGGCACGTCAACCCGGGGTACGGATCGTCATGGTCGGCGATGCGAGCGGACCACGGGATCCGATCGGGCGACTCCTCACGACCGGGCACGCCGAAGACGGCGGGGATGCCCTCCCCGGATCTGTGGTCGACCGCAACATCTGCATGAACGGAACCGTGACCGTCACCATCGACTCCGGCGGCAACCCGCTCGATGTCGGACACGAACAGCGCCTCTTCACGACGAAGCAGAAGATCGCGCTGGCCGTTCGCGACGGCGGATGCATCGGTGAGGGATGCTCCATGCCCGCGTCGTACTGCGAAGCACACCACATCGACCACGTCGCCACTGAGAATGGCCGAACCGACATCGACCGCGGGGTACTGCTCTGCCGCTTTCATCACATGCAGCTGCACAACAACGGATGGAAGATCATCCGCGAGGGGCACGGCGCGTTCGTTCTGGTTCCACCCGCAGGCCATCTGGGGCCCCGCGGCGAACCGGCTAGCCCGCGTGTGTTGCGAACGAAAGCGCCGTGGGCGTGGGCATGGGACCCACCGCCCCCACCCGACAGACCACCCTGGCGCGAGGCAAGGCCTCCGGGTAGATGAGTCTCTTGATCGGCAGCTCGAAGAGCCCATCCGCACCCAGCTGGATGCACGGAACTCGGACGCATCCGTCTGCCCGTCCGAGGCTGCCCAGGCAGCGAACCCGCGGCCGGCGCCCTGAGAACCCCTCCCAGCAGAACGGTGTCGGGCCGGCACAGCGGCGACGCCCGGGCCGGCCTTCAGCGCACCCGCACGGGAGCCGCGAACTGCGTGACGAAGCCCGGGTGATCCATCGGCATCGCCAGCACCGAGTCGGGCCGGCGCCCCGCGAGATCTCCGAATCCCCGGTCGGCCAGAAGCCCATCACGGATGCCGAGCAGCTCCGCCCGCCGCAACGGCCAGGGCTCGTGCGTATTGGCGGCCCAAATCGTCCGTCCGAGATGGCGCTCATGAAAGCCCCACCGCGCCGTGAGAAAGCGCGAGAGCTCATCATCCACAACCTCGTCGCCAACCCGAACCCGCAGCCGCGTGCCGGGGCCACGCGCCGCACCGTCGGCTCGGCGGCGCCGGGAACGATACTCAACGGTCGCGGCATCCTCGGCATCCACGCGGTGGCCGATACTCGCCCACCGGTAGGGCAGCCCGAACAGCGCGTGAGCCGTCAGCACGGGGATGAGATGCTCGGCCTCGAGAGTCAGGAACACCACCCCGCGCCGACCCTCATCGTCGATGCCATAGGTGCGGACGTTGATCTCGTTGAAGGTCCCGAGAAACGGCACCGGCGGGGCGGGGAGGAACTGGAACTTCGACAGCACAAACGGAACGAGCCCGATCCAGCCCGAGCCGTCGAACTCGTCCGGGCGCACCCCGGGCGGCAGCAGCGGCGCCAACCGCGCGGCATCCACGCGCCAATGCAGAAAGACCGCCCGCGACCACCGCTGGGCGATGACCGCCGGCCGCGGCAACGGCGGGGCGTGGCGCGAGGGGATCATGACTCCATTCTCCCCTCGGAGGGGCCGGCGCTCCCCCTCACTCTTGACAACGCCCCTGCGATCTGGCGTGCTGAGGAGGCCACACCCTCGCCGACAAACCCCGCCCACAAGGAGACACGATGCGACTGCTGTTGACCGGCGGAGGAGTGACCAATCCGAGCATCCGGGCCGCGCTCGTCGACCTGCTGGGCAAACCGATCGAAGACTCGACGGCGCTGTGTATTCCGACTGCGATGTACGGGCATCCGTGGCTCGGACCGGGCGTTAAGGCGTGGGAGTTCGCCGCGGGCCGCGAGCCCGGCAACCCGATGGTCTCACTCGGCTGGAAGTCTGTGGGGCTGCTCGAGCTGACGGCCCTGCCGAGCCTTCCGGACGAGCGATGGATGCCGCAGGTGCGCGACGCCGACGCGCTGCTCGTCGCAGGCGGCGACGCGATCTACCTGCACCACTGGTTGCGCGAGTCACGAATGCTGGACCTCCTCGACGACCTCCACGACACCGTCTGGGTCGGCATGAGCGCCGGCAGCATGGTCCTGACGCCCCGCATCGGCGAGGAGTTCGTCGGCTGGACCTCACCGCTCGGCGACCGCGGACTCAGCCTCGTCGACTTCGCGATCTGTCCACATCTCGCCGTCGGCGATCGTCCCGGCAACTCGATGGAGGTCGCCGAGAGGTGGGCATCCAAGATCGACATCCCTGCCTATGTCATGGATGACGAGACAGCGATCGTCGTCGACAGCGACCGGGTCGAGGTCGTCTCGGAAGGCGTCTGGCACCGGCTCAATGGCTGATACCCGGTTCGCGAGACGGTTGAGCCCCTCGCCATGTCGTTATCTGATCTGAAAACCTCTGGCATGGATGATGGGATGCCATCCCTCCCGCAGGGCCTGAGCGAAGTGCTCGAGTCCGCTGCGCGACTCCAGGCCCAGGTGCCGGACGCGGTTCTCTATGGCGGAGCGGCCACGGCTCTCTATGCACGCCACCGGATGTCGACCGATCACGATCCGCACGCGGCCGCTCGAAGTGCAGTCCGTGACCGTGCCCACCGGCTCCACCATCACCGTTCCGACCCTCGACGAGATCGCGCGCATCAAGGGCTTCCTCATTGTCACGCGCAACCAGATGCGCGACTACCTCGACGTTGCCGCGCTGTCGTACCGCTTCGGACCCGAGCGAATCGGCGCCGTGCTTTCTCGGATCGACGACTACTACACCGACCCGACTCACCCGGAAGACCGGCCCGTGCAATCGCAACTGGCCAGACAACTGATCGATCCCTCACCGAAAGACCACACCCGTATCCGCGATCTGGCCACCGATAAGCAGCTCGAGCGGCGCTGGCACGACTGGGAGAACGTCGTCGCCGACTGCCGTGCTCTGGCCGCCTACGTCGCCGCCTGATCAGAGAGCTGCAAGGAGCAGAGGATGCCGCTTCGATTCCGCAACATCGATGCCACCCCCGACTTGCCCGTGCGCGAGTGGGGTTTCGAGGGCATCCTCGCCGCGCTCGACCGCGGCTATGCGTCCCCCTGGTCGCGGCTCGCGTCGGCCGTCGCCTCCGAACCGGGTCTGCGGGAGGTGTTCGAAGAAGCGGCTGAGGCCGCGGAGTCTCGCCAGACCGTGGCACTGGTACGCGTGATGATCGCCCACCGGCAACGGACGGCATCCGAGATCGCCCGCGAACGGCTCCGATCTGCGCAGCGAGCGAGCGGGCTCACGCAGCGAGAACTCGCGGCCGCCCTCGGGACGTCCGCAAGCCGGCTGAGCACCTACCTGAGCGGGCGCGTCACGCCCGCCATGGATGTGCTGGTCGCAGCAGAAGAGCTCGCGGACCGAGAGATCGCTCTTCGCAACAGCCGCGAACTCGTTCTGCGGTAGCCGTTGCCGGCGTGTGAAAGATCGGTAGCGGTCGTATCGGTGCTGTCGCGAGTCGCGCGTCAGGTCGCGTTCCAGAGGGCTCGGTAGTACTGCATCCGTTCCGGGTCGGGGTCGATGCCGTACGCGGCGAGCAGCGCGTCCTCCCACCCGGGGCCGTAGTTCCACTCCAGGCTCATACCGGCCACCGCGATGTCGGCCCACCGGTCTCCGACGCCGAGGGAACCGAGATCGACGTGACCGCACCAGGTGCCGGCATCCGTCATGAGCGTGTTCGGCGCGCACGCGTCGCCGTGGCACACCACGAGGCGATCGACCGGCGGCGGCTCGAGCAGAGCATCGGGCAGACGGATGCCGCGCGCTGCTGCGTTCGCGAGACGCTCGGGCACATCCCACCGGAAGGGACACTCCGCCACCGGCAGCGACTCGTGCATCGCGCGCAGGCCCTCACCGATCGCCCGCACCGCCCTCGCCGGGTCGGCGAGCCACCGCGGGGACACGGCACTCTCCCCCCGCACCCCCTCGGTCACGAGCCACTCGTGCGTGGTGTCACGGCCAGCCTCGAGTGCTCGCGGCACCGGGGTATAGCGCGCCGCCCACCGCAGGCGCTCCGCCTCGCCTGCCGCCGACCACTCTGGGTTGTGCGGGTGGAGCTTGATGAAACGGATGCCGCCCGCATCCGTGGCCCGAAACGTCACGCCGCCGTAGTCGTTGATCCACACCGGGGTGAGCTCGGCGGCGCCGGCGAGCGCGCGGACCTTCGCCGGGACCGGGAGATCGGGCGCGGGAATCGACACGGTTCACCGAACCATTCGCACGGAACTCACCAGCGGCATCCCGTCATCCTGCCGGAGCAGGGCGCGCAAAGTCACCAGTGTGGCTACAATAACGACATGAAAAGCGCCACTATCGGCATCCGGGAACTGCGCGACGGTCTCAGCCGGCACCTCGCGGACGTTCGCGCAGGGTCGGAGCTCACCGTCACCGATCACGGGCGTCCGATCGCGCGGATCGTGCCGATCGGTGCGGAATCGGGGCTCGAGGCCCTTGTGCGCGCAGGACTGGCGACGCTCCCCCTCACGCCGCGCGCGGAACTGCCTGAGCCCGTGGAGGCATCCGGAACCGTGAGCGACCTCGTCACCGACCAGCGCCGCTGAGCTTCCGTGACGATGCTCGCGTACTTCGACACCTCGGCGCTCGTTCCCCTCATCATCCGCGAACCGGCAACCTCGCGCTGCCGCACGGTCTGGAGCGCCGCCACCGGCATCGTCACGAGCGACCTCGCCTACGTCGAGGCGCACGCGGCACTCGCGCAGGCGCACCGGCTCGGTCGCATCACGGATGCCGCGCTCGATCGCGCCGTCGCCGTCTTCGAGTCGCTGTGGTCCGGCATCGCGCGGGTCGCCGTCAGCGAGACGATCCTCCGCGACGCCGCTCGACTCACGCGCACTCACGCGTTGCGCGGATACGACGCCGTCCACGCGGCCAGCGCACTGGCCTCGGCATCCGAGGACTTCGTCGCCGTCTCGGGCGACACAGCGCTGCTGCGCGCCTGGAGCACGATCGGGATCGCGACGGTCGACTCCACCCCGTGAGGCCGGCGGCTCACGGACTCGGCCGCGGGTTCAGCGCGGGGACGCCTAGCCCTGTGCCAGGCGCAGCGCCTTCTCGGTGAAGTAGGTGACCTCGCCGTCGGCATCCTCGACGCCGATCACGAACTTTCCTGCGGGCGTGGCTCGGACGTCGAGGACGGTGCCGGATCCGCGCGACATAACGACGTCCGCGCCGGGCGTGAAGATGCTCTCACTCATACGCCCGAGTCTGCGCTCTCGCGGGGCGGCGCGCATCCCCCGTGCGACGGAGATGGTGCGCCGTCGGCATCCGCCTTACGAAATGTCTGCGACGCGCGGCCACGGGGCCCAGCCGTCGGGCCGGATGCGCAGGATCGGCTTCGCGGCTTTGACACGATCGGCGGGCAGTTCGGCGGCGCGGACTCGCCCCGAGGTGCTGCCGTCCGGATAGGTGAGTGCGAACTCGACCTGGGGGCGCAGTCCGCCGTCGATGCTCTCGCGGTAGCGTCCGCCGACGACGGCGAAGATCTGGCGCTCGAGCTCGTCGGCTTCGCTCTCCCAGCTCGAATCGCAAGCGTCGCAGCCGCACGACGGATAGAAGAAGTCGTGCAGGAGGCCTGCATGCATGAGGATGCCGGGGTACGACGTGTACACGAACGTGATCGCGGCGCATCCCGCATCGCTCGGCTGCAGTCGCACCGCTCGCACGATCTCTCCGTTCGGACGCAGCAGATCGGCCGCCGCGTCCACGCTGTCGAAGACGCGGACGTCGTAGGTAGCGACCAGATGAGTGATGAGCGCGTCGGCGACGGTGTGGAGTGGCGCGAAGCGCTCCGGATGCGTGTCCACCGAGTACGTCTCGGACGGGGGCAGCCCCTGCCACCGCCGGCCGTAGTCGATGACCTCGCCGTCGGCGTCGCGGAACACCGGAGCATCGATCCTCGGGCGCACGTAGGAGCTCATCCCGCCATCCTCCCCCGCGGGAGTGGTCCGAGGGCTTGCGTCACCTCATTCACGGAGTGAACTGTCGATCATGACCGAACCTCGTACCGCGGGTGTCATCACCGCCCGCTGGTGGATCGGCTTCGTGATCGCGATCGCCGTCGGCATCCCGGGAGCGGTCTGGGCGCTGTCTCCCAACGGCGACCAGACCATCGGCTTCATCGGGACCCTTCCGGCGGCCGCATACGTGGTCGTGACCATCGTCCGGTTGCGCGGCGTACGAGCACGACGGTCCAGATGAGGCCGGCGACCAGCAGCAGACCGCCGGCGACATTCCAGGCGATGTCGTACGGCAGCAGCTCGACCCCGTATCGGATCTGATGCAGGCGCAGAACCTTGTGGTCGATGACGCCATCCCAGAGCTGGAACAGCCCGAGGCCGACTAGGAAACCGGCCCAACCGGCTGCGGGCCAGAACGTGCCGCGACGGCGCGCGTCGAGCATGAGGAAGAACCCGAACACGAAGATGAACAGCTCGGCAGCATGCAACAACCCGTCGGAAAGCAGCGCGATGTCTGAGGTGGCGTTGTCGTAGAAGTGATGCCAAGCAAGGATCTGGTGGAAGACGATCTCATCGATCGCCGCCATCGTCGCGATTCCGAGCAGAAACGCCGCCCAATACGACCGGTTGCGTAACGGCGAACTCGTCGCACGGCCTGCAGTGTTGATCACGATCACGTTCCCTTCGCGGTTGTCTCCCTGGATTGCGCGGAGAGCGACCCAGGATGCGGCGATGCCGCTGCCGGTGTCCTGTGAAGCCTTCGGCCGGTGACGCGATACCAGTCCGCGCACAGCAGCACGATCAACAGGACGTCGACGAGGTCACCGCCGTAGAACATCAGTTGGGCGCCCGCGCGGGCATCGGCGACAGCGACACCCGGCGGCGGATAGGCATAGAGCAGCTTCGCGAGCACGCCGTGGGCTGCCAGGGACAGCACGAGCACGATCGACCGCAGGGCGAACCCGGCGCGGTGCGGGGAAGGATCGACCGCCACCAACGACGCGGTGTACAGATACCCGGCGAGCAGGAAGTGCAGCATCACCGCCCCATGCACCAGCATGACCTGCTGCATGAGCCCGTACAGCGGTGTGAGATACAGCACCCACATCCCGCCGACGTTCAGCAGTGCCGCCACAGGCGGATCGGTCAAGACGCGCATGAGCGGGCTGCGCAGCATCCGGCTCACCCGCCGCGCCGGCACGACGCTCATGCTCCGTAGAGCCAGCGTCACCGGAGCGGCAAGCACCAGAAGCAGCGGCGCCACCATGCCCACCAGCAGGTGCGCGCCCATATGAGCGGTGAAGCTGTCGTGCGCAGCGGACGCGAGCGGGCCGATGAAACCGGATGCCGCAGCCGACAGGCCTCCGATCCACAGGATGCTGCGGTACCACGGCCAGGCCCGGCCGCGCCGACTCGCTCTGACCGCCGCAGCGACGTAGACCACAGCGGCCATGAGGAACGGCGCAGCCAGGATCCAGCTGACCGCGATGCCGTCCGCGCCGCCGTGCACGTGCTCGCCGGCCACTGCCACGGCCCCTCCTCCCCCGCCTCAGGAAACGGACACGTCCCCGCCTCGGGAAACGCCACGTCGGTGCACGTTAGCGACGTGTGTTCGGCAGGGGCATGGGGTTGACCGTTGCCCGTTTCATACGCAGTGCCCGACTGGCGGGGCATCCGCACCGCTACCCCTCGACGTGCGCGGCCAGGTGAGCCAGGGTCTGGGCACCGCCCTCGACGGCGTGGTACTCCTCGACGGCGGTGTCGCGCAGCTGCTTCGTCGGGAAGACAGTCGACAGGGTCACTCGCGTCTGTCCGTCTACCTCATCGAACGTGACCACCGAATCGAACGCGTTCGGGTCGCCGGCGTGTTCGCCGTGCAGCAGCACGATGCGCTCGGGCGCGACGATCTCGCGCCACTGGATCCACTCGGCATAGTCGGCGCCATCCGGACCGTGCATCGTGAACACCCACTCACCGCCCTCACGGAACTCGAACGCTCGCGTCGAGGTGGTGAAGCCGTCTGGACCCCACCACGCCGACAGGTGATCGACGGTCGTGAAGGCCTCGAAGACGACCTCCCGCGGTGCGTGGATCATCCGCTCTATCGTCACCGTCCGCTCTGCCTCGGGCTCGGTCGGCCGCTCCGGGTGCGTCGCTGGCAGCTCAGTCATCGGTGTCTCCCTCGTCTGTGGATGCATGGTGTTGCGTGAGTCGCTGGACGTAGGCATCCAGCCGATCGAAGCTGCCGTTCCAGAACCGCTCGAATCCGCCGGTCCACTCGTGGACGGGGCGCAGGCCGCGAGCGTCGAGACCATAGAGGCGTTGCTTTCCTACCTCGCGCACCTGGACCAGTCCCACCTCCCGCAGCACGCGCAGGTGCTTGGAGGTCTGCGGCTGGGTCATGCGGAGGTGCTCCGCGAGGTCGGCGACGGGCCGCTCGCCGTCGCGCAGCAGGGTCAGGATGTCGCGACGCCGTGGTTCAGCGATCGCGTTGAACGCGTCGGATGTTGTCGCAGCTCGTGCCATAGCTTCATCATATGCCCATATGGGCAGGTATGCGCAACGTGCTCTGACGGCGGCGCGAAACGAGAGACACGACACCGATATCGATCGAGGCGTACTGCCGTGCCGGTTCTGCGCAGGCACCTGCACAACCGAAAGCACCAGGATCCTGGGCGCGCGAACGGCCGGGTCCGTCGGACCATCACGGCGCGGGTCGGGCGGGGCGGGGATCGCCACACGACCGCGGCGCCGTTCCCGCTGCCCTTCTCATTATCCCGCGCACAGGGGGGCTTGCCGCAAGGCCCCCTCGGTGCGGCAGAATCGCAGGTCGCGCGGGAATTCTCGGCGTAGGGCTCGCGGCTGGTGAAGGGAACTGAGATGCCGACACGGAACGCACCCGTGAGCGTGTTCGATCTGCCGGGACGGCTGCACCGGAAGGCCGACCCTGCGCTCATCGGACGGGACGCCGAGCACTTCGCCGCGCTCGGCGCCGCCCTCACCGCCGAGGTCGAACGCACCGAGAGCAGGCTCGCGGCGCTGCAGCGCGAAACGGCAGGCGACGGTCAGCGCGCCCTCGAACGCGACCTCGAGGTGCAGAACCTCGCGGGGCGACTGCGCGTGCTTCGGCGGTTCGGCCTCGACGCGTGCATCGGCCGCACGGTCGACCAGACGGGAACCGTCACCTACATCGGGCGCTTCGGCCTCGCGGATGCCGCGGAGGAGCGTCTGCTCATGGATTGGCGAGCTCCGGCATCCGCCCCCTTCTTCGCGGCGACTGCCGCCAGGCCCCAGGGGCTGACCAGCCGCAGGCGCTACCGGTGGCGCGCGGGGCGCATCATCGACTACTGGGACGAGGTGTTCGCCGACGACGGGCTCGACCACAGTGCCGCGCTCGACGATCAGTCGGCATTCATCGCGAGTCTCGGCGCGAGTCGGTCGGCGAAGATGCGTGATGTGCTCGCGACGATCCAGACAGACCAGGATGCGATCATCCGGGCCGACTCCCGTGGCGCTCTCGTCGTCGACGGCGGGCCGGGGACGGGCAAGACCGTCGTCGCGCTGCACCGCGCCGCCTACCTGCTCTACGCCGACGCGCGGATGCAGGCCGGAGGCGGCGGGCTGCTGTTCGTCGGGCCGCACCGCCCCTACGTCGAGTACGTCGACGACGTGCTGCCGAGCCTCGGCGAAGACGGCGCGCTCGTCTGTGCCGTAAACGACCTGGTCGGCGGGGGTGCGGTGACCCATCAGGCCGGCCGGTATGCCGCGACCGATCGGCTCGATCCCGTCATCCGTCGGCTGCTCGGCGACGGTCGCATGATCGACGCCGTGGATGCCGCGGTGCGCCTGTGGCAACGAGCACCCACGCGCCGCACACCGATCGAAACCGCGTGGGGAACGATCGTGGTCGGCGCCGACGAGTGGGCCGAGATCTTCGACGGAGCTGACGTCCTCGCGCACAATGCCCTCCGCACCCTCGCGTGGGAGCGACTGCTCGACCTGCTCGAGGAGCGCATCGACGAGGAGCTGCGCCGGCCCCGCGGCTCGTCCGACACGTGGGGCGAGGGGTGGGGGGACGCATCAGATCCTCAGGACGACTTCGATGCGTACGGCTCCGGATGGGAGGAGGACGAGTCCACCCGCGAGGTGCTCGAGAACGACGACGAGCTACGCGCCCTCTTCGACGCGGCCTGGCCCCTGCTCGACCCCGACGCTCTGCTGCGAGGCCTACTCACGACACCCGAGCTGTTGCGACGCTGCGCTCCCTGGCTCTCGCCCGACGAGATCGCCGCGCTCGTGGCTCGCGGGACGCCCGCAGCCTGGACCGTCGATGACCTTCCACTGCTCGACAGCGCACGTCAGGGCGTCGGCGACCCGCAGCGCGACGTGCTCGAGCGGCGGGCGCGCCGGGAAGCGGCTGAAGCGCAGCGCATGATGTCTGATGTCGTGGCCGACCTCATCGCGGCCGACGACGGAGACATGCGGATCATGTCGATGCTGCGCGGGCAAGACCTGCGTCGCACGCTCGAGCTGCCCGCGGCATCCGACCTCGACCCGTTCGCCGGGCCGTTCGCGCATATCGTCGTGGACGAGGCGCAGGAACTCACCGATGCGCAGTGGCGCATGCTGCTACGGCGCTGTCCGTCGGGGAGCCTCACGATCGTCGGCGACCGCGCCCAGGCCCGCCGGGGCTTCGCCGAGTCATGGACCGAGCGGCTGGCGAGGGTGGGGATCGCGCGGACGCGCGTCGCGTCGCTGAGCGTGAACTACCGCACGCCCGGTGAGGTGATGGATGCCGCCGCTCCCGTGATCCGCGCCGTTCTCCCCGACGCGAACGTACCGGAATCGATCCGCCGCACCGGCGTGCCCGTCCGGTTCGGCGCGCGCGGCGAGCTCGGGGCGATCATCGACAGGTGGGAGCACGACAACGCCGAAGGGACGGCGGTCGTGATCGGTGATCCGTCATTCGCGCCGCGCGAGCGGGTGTCCTCCCTCGACCCGGAACGGGTCAAGGGACTCGAGTTCGACCTCGTCGTGCTCGTCGACCCCGACCGGTTCGGCGATGGCATCGAGGGCGCCGTCGATCGGTATGTCGCGATGACGCGCGCGACGCAGCGGCTCGTCATCCTCACGTGACGAGCTGGTGGCCCGCCCGCCCGCACCCTGACCGGGATGAAACAACCGCCCCTCGCCGCGTCGCGCAGGGACGCCGACACGCCCCTGTGTCGACGCACTTCGTCATCTAAGCGACACACAGAACCCGGCATCCGCGCTGCTCGCTTACCGTCGTCGTCATGACCGACTCCCCCGTTCCCGTCCTCGACCTCTCGAACCTGGATGCCGGACCGGCGGCGGCCGCGCAGTTCCGCGCGGATCTTCGCCAGGCAACCCATGAGGTCGGGTTCTTCGCCCTCGTCGGCCACGGGGCCTCTCCCGCGCTCCAGGATCGGCTCCTCGCGACATCCCGCGCGTTCTTCGCCCTTCCGGATGCCGACAAACTCGCCATCGAGAACCTGAAGTCCCCGCAGTTCCACGGCTACACGCGCCTGGGCGGCGAACTCACGCAAGGACGGGTCGACTGGCGGGAACAGATCGACATCGGACCGGGCCGCGAGGCCGTCACGCGGGGGCCGGATGACCCCGCCTACATCGCGCTCGACGGCCCCAACCAGTGGCCTGAGGCTCTACCCGAGTTGCGGGAGGTCATCGATGAGTGGACCGCCCACCTCACCACGGTAGGGCGTCGACTCCTCACCGCCTGGGCCGAATCGCTCGGCGCGGATCCGCGCGCGCTGCTCCCCCTGTTCGATGACGCCCCCGCGACCCTGCTGAAGATCGTGCGGTATCCCGGCGTCCCCGACTCTGCGCCGTCGCGCCAGGGTGTCGGCAGCCACAAAGACCCGGGCGTGCTCACCCTGCTCTGGATCGAACCGGGCAGCCCCGGTCTGCAGGTCGAGTACCGCGGCGAGTGGGTCGACGTTCCGCCCGTCGATGGCGCCCTCATCGTCAACATCGGTGAATTGCTCGAATGGGCCACCGACGGATACCTGCGCGCCACCGTGCATCGCGTCATCGCGCCGGCAGAAGGTGCCGAACGTATCTCGGTTCCGTTCTTCTTCAATCCGCGACTGGATGCCGAACTGCCCCGCCTGCCGATCGCCGAGCAGTTCCGCGCTGCAGCGCGAGGGATCGAACAGGACCCCGACAATGTCATCCGCGGCACGTACGGCGAGAACCTGCTCAAGTCGCGCCTGCGCGCGCACCCCGACGTCGCGGCGATCCACTACCCGGACCTCGTCGGAGCGGCAGCGGCGGTGTGAGAGGCGTTCATGTCGTCATATGACGACATGAACACGACGACCGTGCCATAGCCGGGCATAATCGACGGCATGTCCCTGACGTGTCGGTGTTGTCGCTAGCGCTTCTGCGCCTGCTTGACGACCCCCGACCATCGCGCCTCCGCGCGCTCCCACACTTCAGGACACCCCGTGCGCTACGCCGCTTCGGTTGCTGACCTCATCGGCAACACTCCCCTCGTTCGCCTCACCTCCGTCACCGACGGCATCCGGGCCACCGTGCTCGCGAAGGTCGAGTACCTCAACCCCGGCGGCTCCGCGAAGGACCGCATCGCCGCCCGCATGATCGACGCCGCCGAAGCCGCTGGCCTCCTGCGGCCCGGCGGCACGATCATCGAACCGACCAGCGGCAACACCGGTGTCGGCCTGGCCCTGGTCGCCCAGCAACGCGGCTACCGCATGATCTTCGTGGTGCCCGACAAGTTCGCCGGCGACAAGGTCGCGACCCTGCGCGCCTACGGCGCCGAGGTCGTCGAGGTCCCGGCATCCGTCCCCCCCGAGCATCCCGACTCGTACTACTCGGTCTCGGACCGCCTCGCCCGCGAGATTCCCGGCGCCGTCAAGCCCGATCAGTTCGCCAACCCCGCCGCTCCCCGTAGCCACTACGAGACCACCGGTCCCGAGATCTGGCGCGACACCGACGGCCAGGTCACGCACTTCGTCGCCGGAGTCGGCACCGGCGGGACGATCTCCGGGGCCGGCGGCTACCTGAAGGAAGCCTCCGCGGGCCGGGTGCGCGTCATCGGAGCGGACCCCGAGGGGTCGATCTACTCCGGCGGTCCGGTCCACGGGTACCTCGTCGAAGGGGTGGGTGAGGACTTCTTCCCACCGAACTACGACCCGACCGTCGTCGACGAGTTCCACCGGGTGTCGGATGCCGAGTCCTTCGCCATGACCCGCCGTCTGGCCCGTGAAGAAGGCCTCCTCGTGGGCGGCTCCAGCGGGATGGCCGTCGTCGCCGCCCTCCGCGCCGCCAGCGATCTACCCGCCGACGCGGTCGTCGTCGTGCTGCTGCCCGACAGTGGGCGCAGCTACCTCGACAAGATCTTCGACGACGAGTGGATCGCCGCTCGCGTTCCCGAGGTCCTCGACCACGAGCCTGCGCGCACCGTGTGACGACGCATACCAGCCATCCCTCCCCCGTCCCTCTGGAGTTCCTATGACCACGTCCGCCGCCCGCCAGTTCGACTCCCTCGCCGTCCACGCCGGTCAGGATCCGGATGCCACGACCGGCGCCGTCATCCCGCCCGTGCACTTCTCGTCGACCTACGCGCAGGACGGCATCGGCACCCTGCGCGACGGGTACGAGTACGGGCGTGCCGGCAACCCGACCCGCACGGCGCTCGAACGCCAGCTCGCCGCGATCGAGGGCGGCGCGTTCGGACTCTCGTTCGCCTCGGGCCTGGCAGCCGAAGACGCCCTGCTGCGCGCCGTCCTGTCCCCCGGCGATGAGGTCCTCATCGGAAACGACGCCTACGGCGGCACGTACCGACTCATCTCCCGACTGCTGGGCCCGTGGGGCGTCAGCGTGCGAGTCGCCGACCTCAGCGATCCCGCCGCCGTCGAGGTCGCTCTGGCCGAAAGAGCCCCGCGCGTCGTGTGGGTCGAAACGCCCAGCAACCCGCTGCTGCGCGTCACGGACATCGCCTCGCTCGCGCAATCCGCGCACGCGGCGGGGGCGATCGTCGTCGTCGACAACACGTTCGCGACTCCCGCCCTCCAGCGACCTCTCGCGCTGGGGGCCGACGTGGTCGTCCACTCGACGACCAAGTACCTCGGCGGTCACTCCGACGTCGTCGGCGGCGCCGTCATCACCTCGGATGCCGAGATCCACGAGCAGACACGGTTCCTGCAGTTCGCCGCGGGTGCCGTCTCGGGGCCGCTGGATGCCTGGCTGACCACCCGCGGGATCAAGACGCTCGGCATCCGGATGCAGCGACACAGCCAGAACGCACAGCGCATCGCTGACACCTTTGCACACGACGCGCGGGTCGCCCGCGTCTTCTACCCGGGCCTGACCTCGCACCCCGGTCACGAGATCGCGGCGGAGCAGATGTCGGGATTCGGCGGGATCGTCTCGCTCGAACTGGAATCGGGTGAGCGAGCCCGGCGCTTCGCCGAGTCGACCCGCCTGTTCACGCTCGCGGAATCGCTCGGCGGTGTCGAATCGCTCGTGAACTACCCCGACGCCATGACGCATGCATCAGTGCGCGGCACCGAACTGGCTGTGCCCGAGACGATCGTGCGACTCTCGGTCGGCATCGAAGCGATCGACGATCTGCTCGACGACATCGATCGCGCCCTGGACGCATAGCCGCCGGGGTGAACCGCGTAGCTACGGAGCCCACTCGTCGCTGTTCCTGTTCCCGTTCCCGTTCCCGTTCCCGTCGGGGACGATGGCGACCAGCGCGATCTCGCTCTCCGACCACCCGCGCGACTGGAGTTCCGCACGCAGCACGCGACTGAACGCCTGCCTCGAGCTCACCCCGGTGGTGACCTCATGCCCGGATGCTGCGTCGGCACCGATCGCCTCGCAGGCGTCCCTGAGATCCGCGTCCAGCCGTGACGCCGTTGCGCCTCCGAACGCGGCACGCAGGTCCGCACCTCCGGGCAGGCTCACGAGCCAGCCGTTCACGCGATACCCGGACTCCGGGTGGGGCGTCGACGGTCCACCGTGGGGGCCGAGCGCGGCCGCCATCCGGATGACTGCCACCCCGGTCGCCGCGACGGCCGCGATACCGACCGCGGTGGTCGGATAGATCGAGAAGACTGCCCGATACAGGGGCGAGTCCATCCCGAACGCGAGCCCGACGACGATGCGTCCGAGCGAGAAGGCGGCGTATCCCACATACACGACCAGGAGAATCGTCGCACCGACCATGCCTGCCACGGGCGCCACGCGCGTCTCGCGCGCCGTGAGCACGCACAGCAGCAGCAGCGCCGACACCTTGACGAGCACAGCATCCGGATTCCCCACGAGCGCCGTGGTCAACGCGACGACGACGACAGCGGAGGCGACCACGACGATCCCAGTGCGCAGCCTCCCCGACAACGCCCGCAACGCCAAGAGAATCCCGCCGGGCGCGAGCACCATGAAGACGTCGCCGACGACCAGGGCCAGCACGGTAGTGGTTGTCTCGTAGATCGCGTACATGAGGGTCGACCCCACCGCCGAGATCCCGGCCCCGATGCTCAACCGAGCGAACACCTGCGCCCGTCCGCCGGAACCGACCCGGGTCAGCGTGAAGGCGATGACCGCGCCCGCGGCAGCGAGGCAGATCACCAGGAGACTCCAGATCCAGGCCATGCTCTCCCGCCCGAGGCTTCGCGAAGGACACTCGACTCACATACCTGGGTTCATCCTAAGGATCCAGGGTGAACGGCGAGGGTGAAGGCGAGGGTGAGCGGGCCACATCCGGTCGCGGGGCCGGGAGCCGGTAGGTAGTCGTTACTCATTGCCGCGGCTCAGCCACCGCGCGAACATGTCAACGTCCTCTGTCCCCTCCCCTGGAGACCCCCATGCCCCGCACCCGCGCTGCCCTTCTCGTTCCCACTCTCGGACTTGCATCCGTTCTGCTCTTGAGCGGCTGCATGCCATCGGTCAGCGACATCGTCGAGGACGCCACCGGTGTCTCCGTCGATGAGACCGGGGCCACCATCGAGACAGACGAGGGCACCGTCGAGGTCTCGACCAACGCGGAGGTCCCGGCGGACTTCCCGGCCGAGCTGCCCCAGCCCGACGGCCAGCTCGTGGGTGTCATCACGACTCCCGGATCCTGGAATCTCACGTACGAAGGGGTGGAGGCGGACGCTGTCGATCAGATGATCGCCACCATCGCCGGTTCGGGGTATGAGCTGGTCACCGACGGCACAACCGCCGACGGGCGCATGGCCTCCTACCAGAACGACCAGTGGGTCGTCACCGTGATCTGGGATGGCGCCGAGGGCGGGAGCAAGGCTCTGATCTACGGGGTGACGACGCGATGATGCTGCACCGTCGCCCGCGTTCCGTATTCGCCGCGCTCGCCCTCGTCCCGGCCCTGCTACTGGTCGGGTGCGCGGCTTCGGATGCCGACCCCCTCTCCACCCCGACCGACGTCGCGCTCGATGTGGCGGCGGATGATTCGACGGATGCCGAGGCCTCGACGGCTCCCGCGGCGGAAGCGGCCTCCACTGAGGGCGAGCTCATCCCGGTTCCCGACGGCATGCCCGATGTCCCCCTCTACGGCTGCGAAGAAGAAGTCGACGCCTCGGTGAGCGAGACCGAGTTCGACACGCAGTGGGTGTGGGAGTTCGTGTGCCGCACGCCCGACCCGTTCTGGCGCACGGTCGACGGGATCGCCGCCAGCGCCGGATGGACGAACACGGTCGACCAGCGCAGCGGGAACGAAGACTTCCTCACCGAGAACGTGCACTACATCGCCGATATCGGTGGCGTCGCGGGAGACGTCGATCTCAGGGCATTCGGTTCCGCGGACGACCTGGAGGTGACGTACACCGTCACCCTCGCGAAGCCGTAGCGGAGTCCTTCAGAGCCGGATCGAGCGTAGCCGGAAGCAGTCCGGTCTCGATGAGCGCGGCGCGAAGCTCGTCTCGCGACGAGACGCCGAGCTTTCGGTAGACCGACTGCAGGTGGTTGTCGATCGTGCGCGATGACACCCCGAACCGCTCCGCGATCTCCCGGCTTCGCGCGCGCCCCGCAGCCGCGATCGCGACCTCGCGCTCTCGCGGCGAAACCAGCGGGACCTCCCGCACCTGCAGGAGTGGGGCGTCCACGCCGTCTGCGGCCATCATGGCGACGCGGTCCAGCCGATGGCGGGTTTCGGCATCCGACCGCATCCGCCGGGCGATCGCCACCGCATCCAGCGCGGTCGGCGCCATGCCGCCCGCCACGAGGGCCGCAGCAGCAGCCGGCACACGGGCCGGCATCCGGTCCCGCAGCGCCACGGCGACATCGCGCAGGGCCGTGTAGAGACGCAGCGAGGCGGGGACCTGTTCGCAGATCGCCTCGAGTATCGACGCGGCCCGGTCGACCCGGTCGATCCGGATGCAGACTCCCAACGAGATCGCCGCGACCAGATGGAATCCCACGGCGACCGCCTGCTCGGCAGCATCCTCGATCAGCGCCGCCGCGCGTACCGCGTCACCGTTCGCGTACGAGAGCCACGCCTCGCATTCCGCGACCATCATGAGGGCCTTGGGCTCTGCGCGCTGCGCCGGGTCCATCGCATCCAGGAGCGCTCGTGCACCGGCGAGGTCACCCGACTTCGCCGTGAGGTCGGCACGGATGGCAAGAGCCAGCGGCATGATCGCGAACGGGTCACGCCACCGCAGCTGGTCGACGGCGAGAGCGCACAGCCGCCGGGCCTCGGTGAGCCGGCCGTTGTAGCTGCGGTGCTCGGCGACGGTGCTCGTCCAGATGCCCGCGCCCTCGCCTGCCGTCGCCCGGCGGGCCTCCGCGAACTCGACGGCCCGCTCATGCTCGCCACGGGAGAGGAGATCGAAGTAGGTTTCGAACCCGATCATCGCCGCCGCGAACGGGTCGAGGACGCCGTATTTCGCCTGCGCCTCGGCAAGCAGCGACGCCGCCTCGACGGCGGATGCCGTGCGGCCGTTCATCGACTCGGTCATGATCGACGCCACCGCGCCGCGCACGAGCATCTCCGGCGACTCCTCGCCGCCCTCGCCATCGCTCGTGTGATCGTGGCTCCGCTCCCCCATCTGCCCGACCAGCCCGCGCCACAGGCGCAACTCCGGATCCAGCGCGGCCCCGACGCTCGGGGGTGCGACAGCCTGGAGTTCCTCGGCAGCTCGGATCGCTGCCGCGACATCGAACCGGCGGAACGCGAGATGCTCGCCGCGGCGACTGGCCAGCAGCGCACGATCGCTCCAGCTCACAGCCTCAGCCGAGACGTCGGTCGAGCTCGCGCTCGCACCCGCCGCCGGCTCGTCGGCGTTGGGTGCTGATTCGGCGGCCGCGAGGGCGGCGTCGAACGCGGCGTCGGCCGCCTCGAGTTCACCCACACTCGACTTCGCGCAGGCGAGCACCAGATGAGCGCGGAACAGCTGGGCATTCCCCGACGCCACGCGCGCCGCGTGCAGCGCGAGCGCGGCGGCATGCTCGAAGTCGGCCGAGCGGAAGGCGTGATCGGCCGCCCACACAAGGTCGGCGGCATCCGGGTCGTCCTCCCCCGCCGAGTGCAGCACGATCGCCTTGAACCGGCTGGTGGGATCGCCAAGAGCCGCCAGATGCCGGATGGCATGCTCACGGGCCCCGGCTGTGTCGTCGCCGATCGTCTCCAGCGCTTCCGAGAGCAGCGGGTGGGCAACACGCACCGCTCGTGATCCGGCCTCCCGCACGAGCACACCGCGAGCGATGAGCGCATCGAACACCCGCCTGGGCCAGGGCACACTCCGGTCGTGCGAATCGAGGCCGTCAAGATCGAGCGGTTGGGTCACCGACACGAACCGCAGCGCCCCACGCTCATCAGCGTCCAGGGAAGCGACAGCGGCACCGATGGTCTGCAGCAGATCGGGAGGTGTCTGCCCATCGTCGATCTCGACCACGCCGTCCGTGATCCGCACGGCACCGTCGCGGTCGGCGGTCTCGACAAGCATCCGCAGGTACAGGGGGTTGCCTTCGGTCCGACCGGCGAGCCGCATTGCATCCGCGCGGCGCCCGGCGGCTCCGAAGCGGTGGCGCAGCAACTCCTGGATGTCGTCGACCGCAAGTCCGCCGACCTGACGCTCCTGGGCGAACCCTTCGAGCAGGAGCTTGGCAAGCGGGCCCGGAAGCGCCTCGCCGAGGCGAGCTGTTGCGATCATCGGCACACCGAATCCGCGCACGAGCTGATACACGACCGCAGCCGACACCTCGTCCAGACGCGGCGCGTCGTCCACGACAAGCAGATGGTCACCGGGATGGCGTCCGATGCGGGAGACGACAGCGGGAACGGCCTGTGCGGGGTCGACCGGGAGCTCCAGCGCCGTCAGCACCGGCGAAAACGCGGCCAAGGGCACCGCGCCCAGTTCGGCCAGCGCGATGACCGACACGACGCGGCGGTCCGGCATCCGTTCGGCCACGAGCGTCGCAAGGGCCGTCTTCCCGATGCCCGGTGGCCCGATGAGGATCTGGGCCCGAACGGGGAGCTCACTGAGCCGTCCGACGAGCATGTCGATCTCCGGCTCTCGCCCGACGAGGGGCCATACGCTCTCCCGCGTCGGCGCAGCTTTCACGAGAATCTATAGTGGCACCGCTCCGGCGATGCGGGCGCGGCACCCGGACCACTAGTGTGATGCCGTGCGAAAGCTGATGGCGGCTGTTGCTGCGACGACCGGACTGCTCGTCCTTCTGCTCACAGGGGCGCCGGCCCTCGGAGCCAGCGGAGACACCGATGCGCTCGACGGACTGGACTACGTGTCGCTCGGCGACTCCTACCAGGCCGGGTATGGACTCACTCCGTTCAGCAATACGAGCCCGTTCGCGGGCGACCCCAACGGCTGCTACCAGGCCGATGGCAACTATCCGCACCTGCTTGCGGCGTCGTTCGGTCTCACGATCAATGACCAGACCTGTTCGGGCGCGATCACCGCCAACATCGGCTACGGATCGGCGACGGTCCCCGCGACCGACCCGAACGTCATCCTGCCGACGCTTCCGGATGTCTCGACACTGCAGGTCACGCTCTCGGGCATGACGGCACCGCAGCTGCAGTCGGCGGGCCTGAGCGCAGACACCGACATCGTCACGGTCGGCATCGGCGGCAACGACCTCGGCTTCTCGTCGATCGCCACGGCCTGCATGCGCCTCACCGTCGACAGCGATCCCGCCTACCTCGAGTACAAGGTCGGGTCGTTCGACAACTGCAAGGACTACTTCGACGACGAAGCCACCTATCCGTCGGCGTACCTGAAGGGGCGTATCACCGACTCCGTGGCGCCGCGCCTCGCGCAGACGTTCGCCGAGATCCGGGCCGCCGCTCCGAACGCGCAGGTCTTCGTCGTGGGATACCCGCAGGTTGCGCCCAACAACGCAACGGATGCCTGCTTCACCGCGCCGACGACGCCGAACGCGGTGCCCTACAACGGCATCGATCTGCAGTTCCTGCACGACATCGAGCAGCAGCTCGACGACACCATCCAGTCCGCCGCGCTCGCGGCGAACTTCACGTTCATCCCCACGTGGGACCAGACAGCCGGCAACACCCTGTGCACGCCCGACCCCTGGATCAACGGCATCACGCTCTACATCAACACGCAGCAGGACTGCGACCCGGGCTACCTTCCCGCCGACTCCGAGAAGTGGATCTGCGTCAAGCTCGGTGCGCTGCACCCGAACGAGGGCGGCGTGCTCGAGGTCGCGAACATCGTGCAGCAGGCCATCGCCGAGTGGGCGCAGACCCGAGGGGTCACCGCGAGTGTCGGCGAGGTCGTGCAGGGCGGGCAGGTGACACTCTCGGGCGGCGGTTTCGGACCGAACGAGACGGTGCAGATCGAGCTGCACTCGACGCCCGTCCTGCTCTCGTCGGTGCCGGCCAGCGCGTCAGGGACGTTCTCGACGACCCTGACGATCCCGACGGATGCCGCGCCCGGCCCGCACTCGCTGGTCGCACGGGGCCTCAGCTCCAAGCGGACGTTCTCCACCCCCGTCACCGTCACCGCGGCCAGCCCCGCGAGCGAAGGCGGAGCATCCGTCCTGGCCGAAGGCGGCATGGACTCGACCACCCTGAGCCTTGTCGGTCTCGGGGCGCTGCTGGGCACGGCGCTGGTCGCGGGTGGGGCAACGCTCGCGCTGCGGCACGGCCGCGTCGCCCGTGTGAAGCGCTGACGCCAGCGCGTCACCGGAACCCGGTGCGGCACCGCATCGCGGCACCGCCACGCCTCAGCCTGCCGTCAGCGGACCTGTCGGGCGAGCAGGATCGCGATGGCCGCGCACAGGGCCGTGCTCACGGCGACGAGGACCGCCCCGAGCGGCCCGATGCCGTCGAGCACGATGAACACGAGGTTCAGGACAAGACTGATCGTGCCCGCCGCGGCCGGCACCCAGGGACGTCTGGCGAGAGGAACCACCAGCACAGCGAGCGCGGCGACCAGAACGACGACGTTGCCCGAAATGCGCAACGGCTCGACCTGATCGATCGCGACGTGCAGCACGACGTCGAACACGGTCAACAGGGCGAGGACTGTCGCCAGCACCAGGACGACACGGGAGCGAGAGAGCACGACTGAGTCTCTCATCACTGCTCCCGATGGCGCCCGCGAGAGGATGGATGCCGTGAAACTGGCGATCATCGGCCTCGCGCTGCTGCTGGCCGCAGCCAGCGCCATCGCCACCGGAGTGGCGCGCCCCGACGATGCGATCATCGTGGCCGAGCGGGTGTGGCCGATCCTCCTCTTCGTCGTGTCGGTGACGATCGTCGCCGAACTTGCTGCAGCCGCCGGCGTGTTCGACGCCGCAGCGCACCGACTCTCACGTGTGGGACGCGGGCGCACCGCAGCGCTCTGGGCCGCCGTGGTGATCCTCGCCGTCGCGGCAACCGCTTTCCTCTCGCTGGACACCACCGCTGTGCTGCTCACCCCGGTCATCGTCGCGGTGGTCAGGGCGCGACGCCTCGACCCGCTGCCTTTCGTGTTCGCGACCGTCTGGTTGGCCAACACCGCCTCGCTCGTGCTGCCGGTCTCGAACCTCACGAACCTGCTCGCCGCCGACCTGCTGCACCTGGACCCGTGGGAGTTCCTCGCGCTCCTCGGGCCGTCCGCGGTGATCGCGATCGCGGCGACCGTCGGCGTGCTCGTCGTGTTCTTCCAGCGCAGTCTGCACGGCACCTACCCCGATGTGACTCCCCCTGCCGCGGCCGACCCTCAGCTGCTGCGCATCGCAGCGATCGTCGTCATCGTTCTGCTTCCGCTGCTCGTGTCGGGACTCGCGCCATGGATCCCCGCATCCGCAGCCGCCCTCGTGCTCCTCGGCGTGTTCGGATGGCGGCATCCGCGCGCACTGCGGTGGCGTCTTGTGCCGTTCTCGCTCGTCGTCTTCGCGGCAGGGCTGTTCTTCGCCGTCGGAATCCTCGAGACACTCGGTTCGGGCGCTCTCATCGGGGCCATCGCGGGCACCGGGACGGATCTGCTGTCGCTGTGGCGCCTGACCGGGACAGGGTTGATCTCGGCGAACCTCATCAACAATCTGCCCGCGTATCTGCTCATCGAACCGGTCGCCGGGTCACCCGAGCGGCTCGGTGCGCTGCTGATCGGCGTCAATGCGGGCTCTCTCATCACGCCGTGGGCCTCGCTCGCGACCCTCTTGTGGCATCGCCGGTTGCGAGTCGAGGGCGTCGACGTGGGATGGACCCGGTTTGTTCTCATGGGGCTGGTGGGCGCACCCCTGATCGCGCTCACCGCCGTCATCCCCCTGGCACGCTGACCTGCGGACGGCGCACGGCAGGGCTCACCGTTCGCCCGAGCGCGACGCGAGCGCCACCCGCATCCGCGCGGTCACGGCAGGAGGTTCGGGATCGGAAACTCCCGCATCCGGTCCCACGGCTCCGTCCACCCCAAGCGATCGAAGAGGCCATCAAGCAGCATCGCGGTGAACCCCCACACGAGGTGCTCGCCTGTCTCGTGGCGCACCAGGAATGCGGGAGCACGGTGGGCCCGCTCGCCCCGGTCGATGACGGTGCTTCCCCGATTCGAGGGATCCAGCAGGTCCGCGACGGGCGCCCGAAAGACGGCGGCCGATTCCCCGACATCGACCGCGCGCACCGGCGACGGCCTCCGCCACCAGCTCAGAACCGGCGTCACGCGATGAGACGAGTACGGAAGGGGCACTTCGCTGAGTGTGCCCAGCACGTCCACCCCCGCCGGATCCAGGCCCGTCTCCTCCTGCGCCTCACGCAGCGCGGCGGTGACCGGACCGGTATCCCCGGGCTCGAGTCGACCACCCGGGAATGCCACTTGTCCCGCATGCGAGCGCAGCGTCGCCGCGCGGGCCAGAAGCAGGACGTCCAAGTCTCGCGAGACCTCAGCCGCGCTCGGCCGATGGACGCTCGGTGCGGCATCCAGCATCCCGAACAGGATCAACACGGCCGCCGGCCTCGCCTCCGGATCCGTGGGGAAGCCCAGGATCGCGGAGAGGCTGTCATCGGGGCCGACGGGTGAACCGCTCTCGACGAGCTCCAGCAGTTGTCGGCGCGCGCGGTGCATGCGCGGGTCCGCGTTCTCGCTCCCCCGCGCCGCGTGGGGACCGCTCGTTCGCACCGCAGCATCGCGGGGCCCGACGTCGCCAGTCATCCCCCCAGGGTACGGCCGACGCGCCCCGACCCCGCCGACGGATGGTAAGTTTCCGGCCACGGGACGGTACGGGGAGGTGCTGATGCCCGGACGGCGAGCGGCACCGGCCGCCTCGATGATCCTGGCCGCGATGGCGATCATTGCCGCGCTCGCCGGAGTCGTGACCGCCGGCTCGCTGTGGTCGACCTACCAGGCTGCCGAGTCGACGGCGGCGCAGACGCGGGTCGTCCTGGACGACGCCCTCGCCGACGCGCGTGGACGAGCGGATGCCGTCATCTCCGCTCAGGAAGACACCGAGCGGCTGCGGGAGTTCGCCGTCGGTCAGGCGAACTGTCTTCGGGTGAACCCCTGGTCGCCGCTGTGCAACAACTGGAACGCGCAGTCCGCGCTCGCGACCGCCGAGGCATCGCTGGCCGGCCTCGAAAGCGAGATGGACGTCGCCTTCGAGCGGGTCACCGGCGCGAGGGGCCCGTACGAGGCAGCACGCGCCGGTGCGGATGCCGCATACACGTCCTTCCTGGGTGCATGGGTCGCCGCATCTGTCGTGGTCACGGCTCTGCTCGGCGCCGCCATCCGTTCAACCGTCCGGGGTGGACGCGCGCCCTCGTCCGATCCTTCCGGCGCCGGTCACTGAACGCCACGGAACAGCTCACGCAGCGCGGAAGCGGCCTCGGAGCGGGCGAAGACCGGGATACGGTCGATCGGCGTCGCCACCGACACCTGGCCTCCTCCGGCATGCCGCTCGCCCGTCCAGACATCGACCCACTCGCCCTCGGGCAGGTACACCGGCCAGGTCGACGCGTCCGGCGCGAGAACCGGCGCCACCAGGAGGTCAGGACCCAGCATCCACTGCACACCCGCTGACCACACCCGCTCGTCGTCCGGCCAGTCGAAGAACAGCGGACGCATGAGCGGGCGGTCCGTCGCGATCGTCTCGCGCGCGGATGCCGCCAGATAGGGAACCAGCGCCTCCCGCAGCTTCACGAAGCGCCGCGTGATCGGAATCACCCGCGCGTCGCCGGTGCGCTCGGCGATGTTCCAGGGGGTCCGGTCCCGAGAGGGACGACGGTGATGGTTGAACTCCGAGTGGTACTGCATGATGGGCACGAACGCGGAGGCGCTCATCGCACGGACGTAGAGTTCCGCGTCGGGCACGTCCCCGGAGAAACCGGCGATGTCCCAGCCCCAGTACACGATGCCGCACGCCGCGGCTGACAGCCCCGCGTTCATCGACCAGCGGAATGCCTGCCACGTGCTGTTCTCGTCGCCGGCCCAGAAGGCACCGTGGGGCTGCGATCCTGCGAAACCTGCGCGGCTGAACGTCACCGGCGCCTTGCCCGCCGAGAGCAACAGGTCGCCGTATGCGGCGGCGTACGCCGCCGGGTACGTGTTGTTCTTCTCGTCGCCGCGACGACCGTCGAGGTAGACCAGTTCGCTCCCCCATGCGTGCTCGCCACCGTCGGTCTTGAATCCGTCGATGCCGACATCCTCGACCAGATACCGGCGCTTGTCCGTCCACCACCGCGCAGCGCGATCGTCGGTCAGATCCGGCATGAGACCGAGCGGGAACCACCACCCCCGATTGCGGTAGGGCCGCAGACCGCCGCGTGAGTCGGGCTCTCGGATGAGCACTCCCTCGGTGATGGCGGCGCGGGCGTCCGCGGCTGCCTGCCCCACCGGGTGGGGACGCATCTTGATGAGCGGGATCTGCCAGAGGTGCACGGTGATTCCCCGGCGATGCAACTCATCGGTCATCGCCTTCGGGTCCGGCCAGGCGCCCTCCGCCGGGAAGGAGAAGTCGGAGAGCCGATGAGGCGACCCGTCGTCGTTGACCTCGTACTGCGCGTCGCGGAACGCGGTGAAGGTGGATTCATCGCTCCACGCTTCGATGACGACCGATCCGACGGGAATGTCGTGTTCGCGGTGCAGGTCCATCTGTCGCATCACCTCGGCCTGCGTGTTCCACTCGTTTCCGCTCGCCCAGAGCCGGAACACCCAGGAGGGCAGCTCGGCGGCGCGACCGACACCGTCGAGGAATCCCCCGAGGACGTCCACGGGAGATCCGGTGAACAGGCGCAGGGGCACGATGCCCTCCGGTCCCGTCTCGGCTTCCACAAGAACGCGATCCCGAACACTCTCCCCCGTGTCGAACCACACGCGGCGGGATGTATCGACGTGGAATCCCCAGCCTGCCCCACCCACAACGTGCGCGAACGGCATCGGCATATAGGTCTTGCGCTCGGCGCCTTGCGACTTGTACTGCTCGAAGACCATCGAGTCCAGGCGGATGCGGGTCTGCTCGAGCGCGTCATACCGCTCACCGAAGCCGACGACGTGCTCCTGCTCCGACAACGGCAGCGCGAAGCGGACCCGCCACGCCCGGCGTCCGTCGTGCAGCACCTCGACGCTTCCCTCGATCACAGTCGAGCGTCCGGACACGTCGACCGCAGCCGGTTGCGGTTGCCACTGCGCAGCGCGGAAGGAGAACCAGCGGGTCCGCTCGGAGCGGCCGTCCTGGCGCGATGCGATGAACCGATACCGGTACGTTCCGCTGCCGCGCAGCACCGGCGTCTCCACCTGCCACCCGCCGGCGGAGCGCGACAGCCGCGCGGCCGCGGACGCAAGGTGGCCACCGTCTTCCACGCGGCCGCGCGAGGCGCGCAAGGCGCGCTCCAGCGGCAGCTCGACGGTCTCGACAGTGCCGTCGTCACCGCGCCATTCGAGCGAGCAGCGCACCGCGACAGCGGCGGCATCCGTTCTCACACCGAGCGCGGCGGTGGCACCCACGAGCGGGACGACAGGCGACCGCTGCTCGGTGTCGACAGCGTAGGGGTGCCCCGACCCGTGTGGACGGTGACGGATCATCGCGCACCTCCCTGTCCCGGCGCGGTCGCGGCGTATGCCGCTACCGTCAGCGCGGCCGGGTCGATGGCGCCGAGCTCGACGCCCAGGCGAAGAAACATCGCGTGGCTCCACAGCAGCGGAGTGGCCACCGGACCCCACTTGTCGATCCACTCTTGGCGCATGCCGGGCGCGATCAGATGCTCTCCGACCTGCTCGGGCATGTCTCCGGTGTCTGTCGCGGTCGCGGCAGACCACGCGAACAGTTCCTCTGCGCGGTCGCGGTCACCCGCGGCGAGATGCGCGAGGCCGAGGAAACAACTCAGCAGCGGCCATTGCCCGCCACCGAAGAAGGTGTCACCGAGGTAGCGATGCACTCCCCCGGTCACGGCGAGATGGGACTCGAGGACCTCGATCGTGCGGCGCCCCACGGCCGACCGGGCATCGATCACCCCCAGCGGCGCGAGCGCTGCCGCAAGGCTGCCGTCGACGGCGGTCGAGCCCACCCATTTCACCAGGTGCCCGTCCGCCACGCCCCGCTCCGTGATGAACTCCGCGATGGCGCGGGCGGCATCGTCAGCGGCGGCGCGGCGCTCTCCCGAGATCAGGCCCGCGACGGATGCTGCCCGAAGGCCGGCTTCCACGCACGCAAGCGTGGAGATGTGCACGTGTTGCGAGTGTTCTTCCCACCAGTCGTAGCAGGGCCGCTGCCACGACGCGACGAGATAGTCGACGGTGATACCGACCGCATCGACGAACCGATCAGCGGGGAGCCCGTGTCGCTCGAGGTGGGCGGCGAGCGCCCAGATCCAGGTGCCGTAGCCGTCGAGTTGGAAGTCCCACCATTCGTCGACGCCGTCCTCCCCGGCGAATGTGAACCGCGCCGGAAGCATGTCGGACGCCGCGACGGGACGACCCGCCGCGGCCTCGGCGACGATCCGCATGATCGTGTCGCGCCGGCGGGCGATGGTGTTCGCGCACCACTGGAAGAAGGCGGTTGCCGAGTCCGGAGCACCGGCGATCGACGCTGCGTCTGCGATGAACGCGCCGTCGCGCAACCAGCTGTATCCCACGTAGGCCGAGAACGTGGGGCTGGCGGGGTAGGCGCCCTCCGGTGTCTGCAGTCCCGTGATGAGGCGGATGCTGTGTTCAGCAAGAGCGGAGTACGAGTCGAGGCGGCGGGGCGTGTGGGCCACGGGGTCCTTCTGTCTGTGTCGGTGTGGGGGCGTGCGCGCTGACCGTGGTGCCGCGCCTTCGTGTGCGAGGAGGCGCGGCACCACGGTTGGGTGCGGCTACTCGAGCAGGCCGGTCACCTGCTCGGCGAGTGCCGGGATTGCCGTGTCGGCAGTCGCTCGCCCGGCGGCGATCTCACCGAGCGCATTGGTGACGTCGTCCTGGATCTCGGTCGCGTTGGGGCCCAGCTGCGGAGCGACGGCGATGTTCTCGAGCGCCTCGAACACTGCGGCGCGGTTCTCCGGCGGCGTCAGCTCGAGGTACGGCGTGAGAAGGGCGTCATCGCTGATCGCGGGAAGCTCCCACCCGCTGCTCAGTCGCACATCGACCATCGTCTGCGACGAGGTGAGGAACTCCGCCCACTTCTGAGCAGCCTCCTTGTGCTCCGAGTTCGCGGACACGACAGCGGCGTTGGAGAACACCGCGCTGGCCTTCTGGACATCACCGGGCTCGACCGCGATGTCCCACTCGAACGGAAGGTCACCGACGAGACTGATCATCCAGATCCCGGTGTGCCACATCGCGAGCTTTCCGTCCTTGAACAGGTTCGAATCGAAGTCCGGCGTGCCCGCGCCGTCCTCCGCGGTCGGCATGACCGTGCCGGACTTGCCGGCGAGCCAGTTCGCGGCACGCAGGCCGGCCTCGGAATCGAACGCAGCCTCGGTGTTGTCGGCGTTGAGGAACTCACCACCGGCCTGCTGAACCGTCTTGTAGTACTCGTAGTAGCTGATGGGCTGATAGTCGCCCCACACCCCCGCGGCAGTGTCGGTGAGCGCTTCGGCGGCGGCCAGCTCGTCGTCCCAGGTCCAGTCGGATGTCGGGTACTCGACGCCGGCGGCGTCGAAGAGGTCCTTGTTGTAGAACAGGACGACGTCTGAGAACGACGTCGGAAGACCGTACTGAGCGCCGTCGACGGCGTACGTCTCGAGCACGGAGGTGCGGTACGCCGAGGCATCCACATCGGTCAGCTCGGCCAACGCTCCACTGGCCTGAATGTTCGGGAAGCTCCCGGCGTCGACGTCGAAGACATCAGCTTCGGTGCCGGCAGCCAGATCAGTCTGCAGCTGCGTGAAGTAGTCCGAGTACGGCGCGGTCGTGACCTCGACGGTGATGTCGGGGTTCTCCGCCTCGAACGCGTCGACGATCGTCTGAAGGTTCTCTTCGTTCCCTCCGTTGGAGATGAAGTTCGAGTACGTGATGGTGACGGGACCACTGTCGGTTCCGCCGTCCTCGGATGCCGAGCATCCTGCCAGCGCGAGTGCGCCGACTGCGGCAATCGCCGTCGCCGCAACGAGTGTCTTCTTCATGTGATCGGGATCTCCTTCGATTCGGATGGGTGGTGAGGGGTTCGGGTGGCCTATTTCAGGCCGGTCCCGGCAACGCCCTGAACGATGTATTTCTGGGCGAAGACGTAGAGGGCGAACATCGGGATGATGCTGATGACCGAGCCGGCCATCAGCACGTCCCATTGGGTGGAGTACTGACCCTGGAGGCTGGACAGGGCGACCGGCAGGGTCTGCAGCATGGGGTCGCGCAGGATGATGAGGGGCCACAGGAAGCTGTTCCAGGTGTTCAGGAAGGCGAACACGGCGAGCGTCGCGAGGGCCGGTCGAACGAGCGGCAGCATGATCTGGAAGAAGATCCGGAAGTGGCCCGCGCCGTCGAGCGTTGCCGCCTGGTCGAGGTCGTACGGCACCGTGCTCATCGCTTGGCGCAGCAGAAACACCCCGAAGGCCGACGCGATCGTTGGGAGGATCGCACCGAGGTACGTGTTGATCAGCCCGAGGGTCCGCATCTCCGCGAACAGCGGCACGATGAGCACCTGGAACGGGATCATCATGGTCGCCAGATACAGCAGGAAGACCAGGTTGCGTCCGGGGAACGGCATCCGCGCGAACACGTACGCCGCCATCGAGCTCGTCACCAGCTGCAGGAGGGTGCTCACGACCGCGATGATGATCGAGTTCACGATCACGCGGGCGAACGGGACCGTGCTGAACAACTGGACGTAGGGCTCGAGCGACGGGTTCTCGGGGATGAGCTGAGGCGTCACCGTGAGGCTCGCGCCCGGGGTGATCGAAGTCACGACAGTCCACAGGAACGGGAAGAGCATGATCAGCCCGCCCGCGATGAGCAGCACATACAGGGATGCGGTGCGCAGCGTCTTAGTCATAGTTCACCCACTTCCGCTGGCCGTAGAACTGGACGAGGGTGACCACGAGGATGACCGCGAACAGCAGCCACGAGAGCGCCGAAGCCATGCCTGCCTGGCCGTATCGGAACGTCAGGTCGTAGACCTCGAGCACCACGACCTGCGTCGCATCGTTCGGACCGCCGGCGGTCATGACGTAGACCTGGTCGAAGACTTGGAAGCCATTGATCAACGAGAGCACGATGACGAAGAACGTCGACGGTGAGAGCATCGGCATCGTGACGTGCACGAGTCGCTGCCACCAGCCGGCGCCGTCCAGCTCGGCGGCCTCGTAGAGATCCGCATTGATCGATTGCAGACCGGCCAGCAGGATCACCATGACGAACCCGAGATCCTTCCACGCGGACGCCAGGATGATCGAGGGCATCGCCCACGCGGGATCTGCCCACCACCCGGGCCCGTCGATGCCGAACCACGCCAGGACGGTGTTGACGACGCCCGTGCTCGGGTTCAGCAGCCACCGCCACACGAGAGCCACCACGACCCAGCTGGTGATGACCGGGAGGAAGTACACGCCGCGCAGCAGCGAGCGACCCTTCAGTTTCGCGTTCAGGGCGAGAGCCAGCGCGAGCCCGCCGACATAGACCAGCGGCAGGTAGCCGACGATGTAGTACAGCGTGTGCAGGAACGCCGCACCGGTCGCGGGGTCGGTGAGCAGGTCGGCGTAGTTGTCGAGTCCGACCCACTCCATGGGACCGATGAGGTTCCACGAGTGAAGGCTCGTCCATCCGGCCGAGATCATCGGCCCGAAGACGAACGCCAGCAGCGGGACGAGACTGGGGAGCAGGAAGACCAGCACCGTGAGGGTGTACTTCGCGCGTTTCCCCCGCGGCCGGGTCCGGCGTCCTGCCCCGGGAACGCCCCCGCGCGCGGCCAGGGCGTCACCGGCATCCGGGGATGCCGAGCGCAGCGGGACTGTGGTCACGAACCCACCTCGAGCGACGCGACGAAACGTTCGCGGACGAGCCGGCCCTGTTCCCCGGAGACGCCGTCCGCATCGAAGGGTGTCGCGAGCACGAGGGCTGCAGCACCCTGAGCCCACCGATCATCGAGCCAGCGCTCGACGGCGACGGGCGTGCCGCGCTTGCCGGGCACGAGGGCGCCGCGCAGCGCCTTCTCGAACGAGTCCGACCAGTGGTGCCAGGCCTCCACGCCTTCGCCCGAGAGCACGACGATGTCGGGGTCGAAGAGGTTCACCGCACCGGCCAGCGCGCGACCGAACGTGTGTCCGGCGTGCGCGAAGATCTCGCGAGCATCCGTGTTGCCCGCGTCTGCGAGAGCACGCAACTCGTCGATGCCCTCGTGCGTACCGAGGAGGCGGATCGAGCGCGCATCGTTGATGAGTGCGCCCTGGCCGACGATCGCCTCGAGGCAGCCGCGGTTCCCGCACTGGCACAGTGGGCCGTCCTCACGGACGGGGACGTGACCCAGATCTCCTGCGCCACCGGCCCGGCCGCGGACGATGGCGCCGTCCGCGATGATTCCGGCTCCCACGCCGTTTCCGACCGTGACCACGAGCACGTTGTCCGAGCCGCGCCCCTGGCCGAACAGATGCTCGGCCACGCACAACGCGTTGACGTTGTTCTCCACGACGACCGGCAGCTGGAGGCCACGTCGCAGCAGGTCGCCCAGCGGTACCTGGTGCCAGCCGAGCTGCGTCGAGTCGACGACCCCGACTCCCTGTTCGGCGACGGTTCCCGGCAGCCCCACGCCGATGCCCAGGATCTGCGTGTCCCTGCCGCCGGCGATGAACGCCCGAATCAGGTCGATGAGGGCGGATGTCGCCACCGGCGAGACGGCATCGAACTCCGCTGTCTCGGAACGGACGACCACCCCGTCGATCCCGACCTGCACGATCACGACATGGTCGGGCGCCACCTTCACCCCGAGCGCCGTCAAACCTCGCGAGACGAGGCCGAGGCGACGAGCGGGACGCCCCCCGCTGCGTGCGGCTTCGAGCTCTTCGATGAGCCCGTCGACGAGCAAGTCCCGCGTGAGCTGCGTGACGAGGGCCGGCGAGACATCCAGAGCGCGAGCGAGTTCGGCCCGCGATGCAGGTCCCTGACCGCCGAGGTGAGCCAGGATCGCCGTCCGGTTCACATCCGCGAGAAGCCGGTTTCCCTTTGCCACTTCACTCCCTCGTTCCGTGTTCTCACTCGTTGCGTGACCTCACTCGTCGCGAGAACTCGGTCACTGACTCGCCGCACGACCACTTAGGTCATCACTTTCTTAAGTCGTGAATAAAGGCTAGAAGGAAGTGTTCAGCGATGTCAAGCACGTCCGCGACATCAGCGACCGACGGGATCCCCGCTCTCGCGCACCGCACGCGCCGCGCCGTGCGCGGGTGTCCGGCGGACGCAGATGCGCTCAGATGATCGGCCGCACCGGCTGACGCAGAATCGTCCTGAGCTTGTCCGGAGCCACGCGCCGCGGGTCGCTGAGGTAGATCTCGTGATGCGGCCCGTTGAAAGTCAGTCCCTGCGCCGGCATGAGGTCGGTGTGCAACCGCTCCAGCGTGGGCGTCTCGGCGTCGTAGGACCCGATGTGCAGAATCTGCAGCGCGAGCCCCTCGTCGATGACAGCGGGAACGACGCGCGCGATGGGAAGCTCCGGTTTCGCGCGCGCCGCCGTTTCCAGTCCGGCGCGGATGTCGGCATCCGTCACCTGCGCGGGCAGCGGGATCATCATCGTCCAGGCCCAGGCGTCCTTGCGTCGATCCCGGAAACTCGCGGGGTCTTCGCTGGACCACAGCCCCTCGAGCGGTCCGACGACGAAGCCCTCTCCCGTGCGGGCCGCGAACGCGCCCCTCACGGCGTAGCCCGACGCGTAGAGCGCGCTCACGGCATTCGTGTACTCAGGCGACGTGTTCGGGTCGCCGCGGCCTTCGACGGTGAGGTATGTGAGAGGCGGCACGGTCACGCGGGTGAAGTCGTGAGCGCTCGGCGCGTAGAGGTCCTTGCGGTCCTTCTTCAGGTCGTACGTCAATCCTCGCCGTCCCTCCGTCGCACGCCGACGTCAGTCGACCTCGCCGCGCATCGACCCCGACCGCTCTGCCGCCCGGCGCACGACGAGCGCGCCGACGAAGCCGAGCAGGAGGAAGACGGTAGCGACCAGGAGCGACCACCGGGTGGCGTCCGCGAAACCGGTCGACAGCGCCGTCACCGCCGCCGCCGTCTGGTCACCCAGCGCACTGCTGGACCCCTCCGCGCGCAGCTGGCTGATCGTCGTTCCCGCGGACTGGCGCGTCGTGTCCGCGAGCTGTGTCGCCGTCGACCCGGTGATGCCGGCATCCGTGAGCGCCGCCGGCAGCGTCAGGGCCAGCGCGACCGCGAGGGCAGCCCCCGCAAACGCCGTGCCGAGGGCCGAACCCACCTGCCGAACGGTGCTCTGGGTCGCCGATCCCTGTCCCGACACGTCGACGGGCACGTCCTGCAGAACAGTGCCGGTAAGTTGCGCGGATGCCAGGCCCAGACCCAGTCCATACACCACCAGCGGAATCGCGATGATCCATCCGGAGCTGTCCCCGGTGATGAGAAGGGCGAGGATGCCGACCCCGACCACTTCGAGACCGAGCCCGATGAGTACGGTCCCCGGCGACCCGAAACGCGCGGCAAGGTGGCGCGCGGAGGCCCCCGAGAAGAAGGCGCCGAGCGCCATCGCTGCCAGGACGAGACCTGCCCCCATGACATCCAGACCGAGGGCATTCACAAGGTACAGCGGCAGCACGAAGATGATCGCGAACTCCCCCACCGCCACCATCGCGGCCGTCAAGTTCCCCCAGGTGAAGGTCGGCAGTCGGAACAGATTCAGATCGAGGATGGCGGATCGGCGCACGCGCTCGCGGTGACGTTCCCACAGCACGAACAGCACCAGGGCGACGATCGCGACGGCGAAAGCGATCGGGACGACAGAGACCGGAGCATCCGCGGGCCACTGCCAGCCGAACACCGAGAACTCCCCGGTGGGCGCCCACCACCCCAGCTGCGGCCCTTCGATGACCGCGAACACCAGTGCGCCGAAGCCGATGGCGCTCAGGAGCGCACCGTCGACGTCCGCGCCCGGCCGCCCCTTCGCGCCCTTCGTCTCGGGCACGGTCAGCAGCGCTGCCACGAAGACGGCCGCACCGAGCGGGATGTTCACGAGGAAGATCCAGTGCCACGACGCCCACTGCGTCAGCGCTCCGCCGGCGAGCGGACCGATCGCCGCCGCTCCCGAGATCACCGCGCCCCACACGCCGAAGGCGGCACCGCGGTACCTGCCGCGGAACACCGCATTGACCGTCGACAGGGTCGAGGGCATGATGAGCGCCGCGCCGATCGCCTGCACGGCGCGCGCGGCGATGAGCGGGCCCGCAGCGTCAGCCATCGCGGCGAGGATGCTACCGCCGACGAACACGACGATGCCCACCTGGAACAGCAGTTTGCGTCCCCACCGGTCGGCAAGTTTGCCGGTGGAGAGCAGGAGGGCTGCCAGCAGCACCGCGTAGAGACTGTTGACCCACTGCGCGTCGGTCAGATCGAGGCCGATGTCCGCGATGATCACGGGCAGCGCAACGCCGACGATCGTGCCGTCGAGCACGATCATGCCGAGGCCTGTCGACAGGACCGCCAAGGCCAGCCATTCGCGGCGGGTCGGCGGAGTCACGCGAAGGTCAGTGGTGGTGCTCACGCATCGAGCCTGGCACAACGGGAACAGCCCGACAACGCGCGCCCGGCGATCGCGGGGCAACGTTCCCCGACCTACCGAGATACAGCGGTTTCGGGGCGTGCCATGGATCGGGGGACCTCGCGGTTACCCCAGGGCACGTCGTTGTGGGTCGAGAAACGTATCACTCAACGAGCACGGAAGGCAAGCGAGGTCCGCGAGAGACCGCTGCGCACCTCCGGCGGTCAGTTGGTGAAGGGCGGGACCTCAACGGGTGCAGCGATACCGATGAATGCCACGATCTGGTGCCCGCCGGGGTTGGTCTGCAGCGGCACCTCTTCCCAGTTGTTCGCGACCCAGAGGTTGCCGGACGGGTCGACGACGAGGCCCGTGTTGCGCACCAGCCCGTCGAAGCCGTAGCCGGTGTCATCCGGCGAGATTGCGTCCCCGGTGGACAGTGATCCCGGGCACGTCTCGGGAGAGGTTCCGCAGAACGCTGACACGCGCTGGTCCGCGAAGTTCGCGACCCACACGTTGCCGTTGCCGTCCGTCGCGATTCCCCACGGACGCGTCACTCCGCCACCGCTGAACGGACCCGTGACCGTTTGCCCGTCCGCCGAGATGAGCGCCACCGAACCCGTCGGGCCGGAGGAGATCGGACGCTCCGGGCACGGGAGGGTCGTCGATCCGGAGTTGGCGACCCACACGTTGCCCTCGGCATCCGCAGCGACACCCATCGGGAGCACGAAAGCGTCACCGGTCAGCGGGGCATCGCCCACGAGTGTCCCGTCGTAGTCGAAGACCGCGACCGAGCTGCTCGCGATGCCGCTGACGACGACATGCCGCCCGGTGTCGACGACACCGAACGCCTGCTCGAGACCCGCGTCGAGGGTCTTGGCCTGTTCCGGGTCGCCACCGGGGTACACGGTCACGGTGCCCGTCTGGCAGTTCGCGGTCCACACATCGCCGGATGCCGTCACGTCCATTCCCTGCGGCCATGCGAGATTCCCCGCCGTGAAGCCGGTCGTCGCCGGCGACAGCGGCTCCCCCTCGATCGTGAACAACGACAGGCTGTTGTGCGGGGGCTGTTCAGTGCATCCTTCACCGGCGAAACCGAAGTTGCTCAGCCACAGCCGACCCGACGGGTCGAAGGCGATCCCGAACCCCGACCCGCTGAGCCCGCCGCCGGCGTAGGTGCCGACCATCTGCCCATCGGGCGAGAACTTGAGAACCAGGTCGCTGGCGCAGGTGGGCTGCTGGGGATCCGCGTTGTACTCGTAGTTGTTGTTCACCCAGACATTGCCGTCCGGGTCGACAGCGAAGGTGCCGGGCCCGTCCAGGGTCTGCCCGTCGCCGTCGAACCGCAACGCGAGGGTCCACGCCGAGGGCTCTTCCGTGAGACCGGGACGATCGCCGGCCACGGTCAGTGACAGCTCGTACAGGGTCGAGACAGCCGCTCCCGGGTCGCGGGCGATCGCAGAGAATGCCCGGAACGTGTCGACGGGTCGCTCGTCTGCCCGGGCACCTGCCGCGTCGATGAGGGTGGCGCAGTCGTCTGTGTCGAGCACGCACGCGCTCAGCATGTTCGCGAGCGACGTGAAGGCCGCAAGAGCCGTGGTCTCCGTACCGTTGGGCGCGGAGGTCAGCACCGCTCCGTAGTCGCCCGTCTGCGCATCCACCAGGTTGGCGGCCATGAGTGCCGCGTTGGGAAGCCCGGGAGCGGATCCCGCGACTCCCGCAGCGTCGGTGAATTGCGCGAGCGCATACGCGGTAGCCACGGTGGAACGCTCGTTGAGCACGACGGTTTCGGCATCCGTCGGCACGATCGCCGCGAATGTGGCGGTGTCCGTCGAGGAACTCGCGCCCGGTGCTGTCGCGACGAGGTAGACCAGCGACGTGGCGCGCTCGATCGCACGGAGATCGACAGTGAAGCTCCCGTCACTGTCGGTGGTGGTCGCCGCGATCCGCTCAGCCGGGCCGTCAGCCGTCCCCGCTTGCCAGGCAGACACGCTCCATCCGGATGCCGAGGCCCCCGTGACGACGGGGTCGACGGTGCCGGCGAAGGATGCTGCGCCGAAGGTGGAATCCTCGCTCGCCCAGCACCCGCTCAGCGCCAGAGCGGTCACGGTCAGCGCTGCGGCGGCGGCCAGGGCGCGCGAAGCCAGTCTCGGTCGCATCACATTCACTCCGTCGGGTGGTCGGGAATTCGGGTCCTCGGATCCGTGTGCGCGGCAACCCTAGCAGGGCCGGTTATGACCAGATCGAGCAGGAATCGAGAAGTCTCCCCGCGTGCCGCGGTCGTATCGTCGGTGTCAGCCGACTCAGCGGGAAGGAACAGGCGATGGCCGACACACGTGAGAGCACGAACGACGACGCTTCGGCAGGGTTCAGCGAGGCCGAACGCGAGGCGATGAAGCAGCGCGCCGCCGAACTGCGCGCGCAGGCCGCGGGCGGAACGGGCACGGCGAAGAAGAAGAAGGAGGCGAAGGCGTGTCTGGACGCGATCGCCGCGCTCAGCGGCACGGACAAGGACGTAGCCGAGCTGCTGCACCGGATCGTCCAGGACGAGGCGCCGCACCTGGATCCGAAGACCTGGTACGGATTCCCGTCGTACGCGCGAGACGGAAAGGTCATCGTCTTCTACCAGCCGGCCTCGAAGTTCGACACCCGCTACGGCAGCGTCGGGTTCAACGAGGAAGCACTCCTCGATGACGGGGCCATGTGGGCGACGGGCTTCGCCGTCGTCGAGGTCACGGACGAGGTCGAAGCGACTCTCCGCGACCTGGTGCGCCGCGCCGCCGGTTGACGGGTCGATCGACCGAGCGTCGGGTTCTCCCCCCGGCCTGTCCGCCGTCAGGCTGCGCGAGTGCGCCGGCGCTCGTCGCGTGCCGCGCGACGACGGCGCCACCACACCCAGAACCGGTCCAGCATCCGCTTTGCCCACGCCGAGAGCCGACGTGCCCAGCGGAACTCGGTACCCAGCACGGCCAGCCCCAGGAAGACGATGAGCCACCCCGGGCCCGGCAAGGGCACGAGGACGAGTCCGCCGAGCGTGAGCACCGTGCCGACGGACGCAACTCCCACACGGTAGGCGATCTCGACACGAGGATGCCGCGCGACCCACGCGCGCGCCCGGCGCAGCATCCGTCGGATGGGTCGGTCCTCGCGCTCGGCGTCGGCGATCTCGGCGCGGATCTCGCTTTCGAGCGGTCCGGCACCCGCGGGGGCGGAGTCGAAGTCGGCAGGCCCTGGGCGTGTCGTCGAGGACATGGCGCGACGCTAACACGTGAGGCGGCGAGCTCCCTGAGAGCGCCCGCGGCCACTCGCGGGTCGGGTCCCGCAGAGCGCCGGATGACGATCTCTCACACGCTCTGCTTGACATTGTCACAGTGTCAAGGTCTTGCATGGATCCAGGAGGTATCCCCATGACCATGGACTCGCGGAGCGTCGGGCGACTGCAGGCGCTGCTTCAGGACGCGTCGGCGTCGACACGGATGCAGGCGGCGCTCACCGCCGGCTCCCGGCCGGATCCGACGTTCGTCGGCATCCTCATCGACCGGTGCGCGATCGAGCCGGACTTCACGGTGCGCGACACGCTCACCTGGGCGATCACGCGCCACGACCCGACCCAGACGATGCCGTTGCTGCTCGAGGCCGCCCGGAGCACCCCACCGCAGGCGCGCAGCCAGGCGCTCCACACGCTGTCGAAGGTCGGCGCACCCGGCGGCTGGGAGGCGATCACTCCGCAGACGCTCACCGATCCGGACGACGAGGTCGCGCGCGCGGCGTGGCGCGCCGCCGTGGTCCTCGTCCCCCGCGGCGTCGAGCCCGATCTCGCTCAGACGCTCGCCGCACAACTCGGCCGCGGCGACCGGGATGTGCGTCGCAGTCTGAGCCGCGCGCTGGTGAGTCTCGGTGAGGCCGGCGCGGCTGCTGTCGACACGGCGCTCGCGGGCGATCTGAGCGATGAGGCCCGCACACACGCCCTGGCGACGCTGCGCATGGTCGAGGATCCCGAGGAAGGATTCGATGCGGCGACATTCGAGGCTCGGCGGATCGTCGCGCTGCGCAACGCGCCGACGATCCGCGACACCGACCACGGGCGCTCGGCCACATGAAGATCGGCGATGTCGCCCGCCGGTCGGGCGTGAGCGCGCGGATGCTGCGGTACTACGACCGCATCGGTCTCGTGCAACCGAGCGGCCGCACCCGCGGCGGCTATCGGGACTACGACGACTCCGACCTACGCCGCCTCCTGCACGTGGAGGCGCTGCGCTCGCTAGGTCTCCCGCTGCGCCAGGTCGCTCATGTCCTGGACGACGCGGCAGCCACCCCGACGGAGATCCTCGACCGCGTGATCGCCCGCACTGCCGAGGCCATCACACGCGAGCAGGAGCTGCTTGCCCGACTCCTCCGGCTGCGTGATCAGCAGCCGGAAGCCTGGGCGGACGTGCTGAGCACCGTCTCGCTGCTGCAACGTCTCGGTTCCTCCAGCGCATCCGAGCGGCAGCGGGCGGCGCTGACAGATCCGCGTCCGCCGATTCCGTCCGCGCTCGCCGAGGCGGCGCTCACCGAAGACGACCCGAACGTCGCGGGTGCTCTGCAGTGGGCGTTGGCGCGATCGGCGGACGATGCGACACTCGCGGCGCTGGGCGACGCGCTCGAGTCAGGTGATCCAGACACCCGTCGGCGGGCGATCACCGCGCTCGTGAAGATCGCCTCGCCCACGCTGCCGGGGGTCGCGCCACTGCTGGAGCGTGCAGTGCGGCACGCGGACCCGATCGTACGCGGCCGGGCAGCCCTCGCGCTCGGTCGTGCCGGAGCCCCGGCCGCGACGGCGGAACTCCTCGCCATGATCGTGCGCGGCACCGACGATGTGGAGGCTGCGGAGGCCCTCGGTGTCCTCGCCCGCACGCCGGGCAACGACATCACGACGCGACTGGACAAGGAGTTGTCCACCCTCTCGGACCCCGACGCCAGGCTCCGACTCACGCAGGCGCTGGGCGAGCTCAACGACGACGCCGCGACCGGCATCCTCGACCGATTGGCAGCCGACCCGGATCACCGCGTGCGCTTGACGGCGCGTTACCTGCGCAGCAGAGTCGCGCGGTGACTCGGACCCGGTCGGCGGGCCGATAACCTGAGCGCTGACGCGACGCGGGAAGAGCCCCGCGGGAAAGGACACCGCCCACCCGTGGTCAGGTCACTCCCCCGTTCCCGCCTCGCCATCGCTGTGCTCCTGGCGGTACTCGCCGGCTACATCGACGGCATCGCATTCGTCTATCTCGGGGGCTACTTCGTCTCGTTCATGAGCGGCAATACAACCCAGTCCGGCGTCGAGCTGGCGGGCGGGGACATCGCTGCCGCCGGGTTCGGGTTCGCCGTCATCGTCGCGTTCGTGCTCGGAGTCATGCTCGGATCGGCCATCAGCACCCCCGGGCGTGATCGCGGAGCGCTCATCCTGGTCGGCGTCGCCGGCGTCGTCGCCCTCGGCGCGGCACTCGCGTCTGCGGCTCCGGTCGATCCCGGCGCCGTGACCGGGGCTGCGCTGCTGGCAGTGGCCCCGACGGCCGTGTGCCTGTCGCTGGCGATGGGCGCCGTCAACACCGTGTTCAACAGTCGGGGCGGGCCGTCCTTCGGGATCACCTACATGACCGGCGCGCTCGTGAAGATCGGGGAAGGGATCGTCGGTGCCTTCCGGGGCGGAGACCGCACGGGGTGGCTCCGCTACTTCGCGTTGTGGCTCGGGATCGCGATGGGCGCCATCGGCGGCGCGGCCGTCTACGGCGCCGTCGGCGCCGCCGCTCTCTGGTTCGCCGTGTTCTTCGCCGTCGGGATCGCGGGCATCAGTTCCACAGTGAGAGCTTCTCGGGGTTGAGTATCAGCCTGACCTCGCGGACGCTCCCGTCAGCCACGCGCGAGGCGAGACCACGGCGGAGCGCTCATCCTCGGTGAGGCGATACCACGGCGCATACGTCTCTTGCACGGCGCCCTCGGCGTGAGCGACCGTTCCCAGCATCCGGAACGCGAGCGACACGAGGTGCCGACGTTCGGCGATCGCCGGATCGTGGAGCGAGAGGTCACTGGTCGCAGCTGTGCCATCGGTCATCCGCGACCCCCGTCCTGATCCAGCCACTCGGCGAAGGTCTGCGACCCGAGCCGGGCTCCCGGCCCCGGAAGCAGGCCTCCGCCGGCCATGGCCGCCCCGAGCGCCCCGGGGAGTCGAATCTCCACGACGCGAGCGCTGGACCCGGTCCGCTGCAGGTACCGCCGTGCGAGATCCGCCATCCGCTCCTCCCGTGGACCGGCAAGATCAGGGGCATCTCCGCTCGCGCCGCTTTCGACCAGGTGCAGGAGGGCCGAGGCCACTTCCGATGCTGCCACCGGCTGAGAGCGCATCTGCGGCACGACGTGGACGCCGAGCACCTTCGCCTGGGCGAGCACCTGCGCCGAAAACTCATGGAACTGCGTCGCGCGCAGAATCGACCAGTGCCTCCCGGATGCCGCGACCAGCTCCTCGTGAAGCGCCTTTCCCGCGTAGTACCCGTGCGGCGCCTGGCGGGCCCCGACGATAGACAGAGCGACGTGGTGCACGGGGTTCTCGCGCGTTGCGGCGAGCAGGTTCGCGGTGACCGTGCCGAAGAACCTCCGTGAGGCCGATGCCGAAAGCGTCTGGATCGAGGTGACGTCGATGACGGCATCCGCCCCCGCGACGGCCGCAGCGAGACCGGCGCCCGTGATCAGGTCGACGCCGCCCGAACGCGACAGCACGACCACGTCGTGACCGGCAGCACGGGCGTGCGAGACCACGTGGCGACCGACGGTTCCGGTTCCGCCTGCAACGGCGACTCTCATGATGTCTCCTGCCTCGCGTCGCCACGATCCGGACGAACACTCTCATCATCCAGGACGACGCGGAGACGCGGAATGTGAGGTGGCGACCCCGCTGTCGCAGTCCGAAATTCTCTGACTATAGTCAGAGACATGGTCACGATCCCTCCCGAGCAGGATCCCGCTCTCGCACGTGCCGAGCTGCGAGCCTTCAACCGCGTCGTGACGGAGCGCATCGGCGCTCTCGAGGACCACTATCTCGACAGGGGCCGGTCGTTGGCCCTCGACCGGCTGCTGTGGGAGGTCGGCGAGGCCGGCGCCGAAGTCCGCGAGCTCCGGGCGCGACTCGGGCTCGATTCGGGGTATCTGAGCCGCATGCTCCGCTCCCTCGAGCACGAGGGCCTCGTCGTCACCAGAACCTCAGGCGAGGACAGTCGAGTGCGGCGCGTCCAGCTCACCGACGCCGGCCGCGCCGAGATCGGCATCCTCGACCGTCTCTCCGACGACCTGGTGGACGCGATCCTCGCGCCGCTCACGCCCCGCCAGCGCGCCGAGCTCGTGGACGCCACCGCAACGGCGCGTCGGCTTCTGACGGCGTCGGCAATCGAGATCGCATCCGCTGACCCCGACGACGCGGCGGCGCAGTACGCGATCGCGCAGTACTACTCGGTCTTGGCGCAGCGGTTCGAGTCAGGGTTCGACGCCGGCACGACCCGCCCCGCGCCCGCCGACGCGCTGCGGCCCCCCGCGGGTCGGTTCCTCGTGGCCACGCTCCGGGGCGCGGTCGTCGGGTGCGTCGGTCTGAAGCTCCATGCCGACGGCGTGGGCGAGATCAAGCGGCTCTGGGTCGCGCCCGCCACGCGAGGCATGGGTCTGGGCCGACGGCTCCTCACCGCGATCGAGGATGCCGCCCGCGACGCGGGGGCGCGGGTCGCCCGCCTGGACACGAACCGCGCACTCACGGAGGCCATTCAGCTGTACCGCTCCTCGGGCTACGTCGAGATCCCCGCGTTCAACGACGAGCCGTACGCGCACCACTGGTTCCAGAAGCGGCTCGCCGACGACCGCGCCGACCGCGAGCGCACGGCACCCTACGGGCGCGTCGGGTTCATCGGACTGGGACTCATGGGAACGCCGATGGCCGGGCGGCTCCTGGCCGCGGGGATCCCGCTGACCGTGTGGACGCGATCAGCCGCAGCGCTCGATCCGATCGTGAACGCGGGTGCTGCTCCCGCGGAATCCCCCGAGGCGGTGTTCGCGGCGTCGGACACGGTTGTCGTCATGCTCCGCGACGCGGATGCCGTCGATGCGGTTCTGCGCGACGCACACGGTGTGATTCAGCCGTTCGTCGCCGGACGCACCATCGTCAACACGGGAACGATGGCCCCTCACCTGTCGCGACGGCTCGCCGACGACACCGCCGCGGCGGGTGGGACCTACGTCGAGGCGCCGGTGTCGGGATCTCGCGTTCCGGCCGTGAACGGTCAGCTCGTCGGGATGCTCGCCGGCCCACCGGAGGCTGTCCACCGCGTTCGCCCGCTCCTCGAGCACCTGTGCGCCCGCGTGGAGGCCTGCGGCGACATCCCCGCGGCCCTGACGATGAAGCTCAGCGTCAACGTGTTCCTCGTGTCGTTGCTGGCCGGCCTCGCGGAGTCATTCCATTTCGCCACGGCGCACGGTGTGGACACTGCCGCGTGGCGAGAGATCCTCGACTCGGGCCAGATGTCCTCTCCCCTGTCGCGGGTCAAGACCGAGATGCTGGTTCGCGGCGATACAGCTCCGCAGGCGTCCATCGCGGATGTCCATGCGAACGCCGACCTGATCCGCAAGGCCGCCGCGGCGGCGGGGATCGCCTCACCGGTGATCGACGCGTGCGCGGAGCTGTTCGCCGCGGGCATGGCCGGCGGCGACAGCCCCCTGGACGCGGTCGGGATCGTCCGAACGCTCGCCGGCATGCGGCGCTGACGGGGGTGAGCGCTACGGTGCGGCTTCGACGAGCGGCACCGACAGCAGCCGGTCGTCGTCTCCGGAGGGCGACCCTCGCCCGTCGGTGTTGTTGGTGAGCAGCAGAAGCTCATCGCCGTCGATGACGGCGTCACGGATGCGGCCGAATTCGCTGATCCAGAGCGGCTGGGGGTCACCGATCAGCCCCTCCGGACCGACATCGAGCATCCAGACCCGCTCCCCGCGCAGCGCCGCGACGAAGAGAGTGTTGCCGGCGGCCGCCAGCCCGCTGGGACTGGCCTGATCCGGAGACCAGGTCACGACCGGATCCACGTAGGCGGTATCGCCCGCCGGCCCCTCGTGCACCGGCCACCCGTAGTTCGCACCGGCAACGATGCGGTTGATCTCATCGACCCGGTTCTGACCGAACTCGGTTGCCCACATGCTGCCGTCGTCGGTCCACGCCAGACCTTGCACGTTGCGGTGGCCGAGCGAGTAGACGGCGGTACCGAAGGGGTTTCCCGCGGCGGGTGCACCGTCGGGCCCGACCCGCAGAATCTTGCCCGCCAGCGACGACGGATCCTGCGCGGCATCCGGCGACCCGGCATCCCCCGTGGCGACGTACAGGTACCCGTCGGGTCCGAACGCGAGACGGCCACCGTTGTGGGTGCTCGCCTTCGGAATACCCTCGAGGATCACCTCCTCGGCACCGAGCCGGCGTTCGCCTGCCGCCCCCACGAGCGGCATCCGGATGACCCGGTTGCCGTTCCAGCTCGTGAGATACGCGTAGAGCCACGTCTGAGCATCCGTCTCGAGCACCGCGAGGCCCAGGAGGCCGCCCTCACCCACCGCGCTGACACCCGAGGCTGCGCCCAGGATGCGAGCTGATCCACCCGCGTCGACCTCGACGATCTCGCCGCCGCGCAGGCTCACGATGCGGGTGCCGTCGGCGAAAGGCACAACCGACCAGGGCACGCGCAGATCAGCCGCGACCACGGCCGGGGCACCCGCCGTGCGCCACATGACCGGAAGCGCTGCGGACGGTGACGACGACGGGCTGGGGTTCGGTGACGAACTCACGGGCGCCGACACCCCGCTGGGCGAGGCGCTCTCGGTATCGGATGCCGACTCGACGCACGCGGTCAGCGTGAGGGCGGCGGTGAGCAGCACGCTCCCGAGCGTGGCGCGGGCTGCCGGGGGTGAGGTCATTCGGAGGAGGACCGGGAGAAGACAGCGCGCAGCAGGAAGAACACGAAGAGGGCGACGACAGCCACGATCGCAAGTTTCACGATGAGCATCGCCACGCCCCAGAGCAGTTCCACCAGGACCCAGGCGATGACGATCGCCGCGATGACCCCGAGGATGGTCCAGAGTGTGCCTTTGTTCATCCTCCCAGCCTACGTACGAGCGATCACGGGTGGGCGTTCCGTCCGAGATCGGATACGGAACGTCTGAGGTCCTCCGGCGGTCGGCCCGCTACGCTCAGGAACGAAAAGGGGGAGCAATCATGTCGAACGACACGCCCACCGGAACGGGTGACCCGCGACCATCAGGCGAGAACGCCGCGCCTCCCCCGCCGCCCGCGGACGCGCCGCCCACGGGGAGCGCTACCCCTCCGGCTGCAGTCGACACGCGACCCAAGACCCTCGCGATCGTCGCGCTCGTGCTCGCCGGAGTCGGATTCGTCATGGCGTTCATCCCGTTCGTCAACTGGATCGCCGGCTTCGTCCTGCTCGCAGGGTTCATCATCAGCCTCATCGCGCTCATCGGGTCGCGGCACGGCGGCAAGGGCCTCAGCATCACGGCGCTGATCCTGTCGGTCGTCGGCTGGATCGCGGCATTCGTCATGATCCTGGTATCCGTCTTCTGGATCGGCGGGGTCGCCCTCACCGAGGCCATCCAGGAGCAGATCGTCGAGGCGACGCCGGTGATGCCCGAAGATGACGCGCCAGCCGAGGATGCCGGCGCCGCCGAGGACATCGCGGTGCTCGACGGCGCGTTCGGCCGATACAGCGTCGCCCCCGACACCTGGTGGTACGTGGCGGTCATCGACAACCCCAACGAGGACTACATCTTCGATTACTCGAGCATCGACGTCGAAGCGATCGGCGCGGACGGCACGATCCTCGACATCGCCACCGAATACCGCGTGATCCTCTCCGGTCAGGCAGCCCTCGTCGGCGATTTCACGGAGGTCGGCGAGGCCGAGATCGTGGATCTCAACATCGTCCTCCCCGGGGCCGCGGATGCCGTCTACTCCCCGTTCGCCGAGACCGGAGAGTTCACGATGGGCGCGCTGACCGCGACATCCGACGAGGTGTCGACGACGGTCACCGGAACGGTCAGCGGTGACTTCGCCGAGGATATGGAGCTCGTGCAGGTGAGCGTCGTCGCGCGCGACCCGTCCGGCCAGATCATCGGCGGCGCGTGGACCGTCATCGACCAGCTGCCCTCCATCGGCACGGCGGTGCAGTTCGAGGCCGTGTTCGTGGAGCCGCTCCCCGAGGGCACCGTGTTCGAGGCCTACGCGTCCCTGTAGCGGCGGCTCACCATCCGACGATCGCCAGTCCCACGACACCGGCGAGCACACCGAGGAACACCAGCAGGTCCGTCCACGTCGCCACCTGTTCGGCGGCTCCCTTGCCGGGCTTGGCGATGTGGCGCACGCCGGCCAGCAGCAGGAAGATCGCCCCGGGCACGGCAAGCAGAACGCTCCACGTCGGCAGGAACGGGATCGCGAGGGCCGTCACGCCCATGCCGAGGTTGGCGTAGCCGAGCTCCTGCACGATCTGGTTCGCATCCGTCGCCTCGACACCGAGGATCCTGCGGGTACGGTCGGGCTTCATGATCTGGCTCACGCCGGCCAATCCCAGCCGGATGCCGACACCCCAGAACCCCCACCAGATTCCGAACACGAGGAGCGGGTTTCCCCCCGCGACCAGCAGGTGGATCGCTCCGGAAACGAGCGGGAGGATCAACGTTTGCAAGAGGATGATGAATGCGTACACGTGCACACTCCGGATGATCAGGCGGCTTTCGTGCTCACGCTAGCGGTGCGAGCGGCAGAATGGATGCCGTGATCCGCCGCGCCGCCCCCGCAGACGCCGCGGCACTCCACGTTCTCGCTGCCGCGACCTTCCCCCTCGCGTGCCCCCCGGAGTCGACCCCCGCCGATCAGCGCGCGTTCATCGAGGCTCATCTGAGTGAAGCGTCCTTCCAGACGTATCTCACCGACCCGCACCGCGTGCTGCTGGTCGATGAGCGCGATCAGCAGCTGGTCGGCTACACGATGCTGGTGCTGGGCGAACCGACGGATGCCGATGTCCGCGCCGCTCTCGACGACGACGCTGCTCGCCCCGCGGCCGAGCTCTCCAAGTGCTACGCGCTCCCCGCCACGCACGGCACCGGTGTGGCCGCGGGGCTCCTGGAGGAGACGGTCGCCGAGGCGCGCCGCCGCGGAGCCGGGCGCGTCTGGCTCGGGGTGAACCAGCAGAACGCGCGCGCACAGCGCTTCTACGCCAAACACGGGTTCTCCGTGGTGGGAGAGAAGCGTTTCCGGGTCGGCCGTCGTCTCGAGAGCGACTATGTGCTGGTGCGCGACGTCCCCGGCATCCATTCACAGGAATAAAAGCACCCACCTGGAGGTTGCATCACTCATGCAGCGATTCGGAACACTCTCGTTCGGTCATTACGGACCTCTTGGCGGTGGGCACATTCTCACCGCGCAGGATTCCATGCTCCAGGCGATCGATCTCGCGCAGGGCATGGATGACCTGGGCGTCAACGGCGTCTACTTCCGCGTTCACCACTTCGCGCGACAGCAGTCGTCGCCGATGCCGCTGCTGGCTGCCATCGCAGCCCGTACCGAGCGGATCGAGGTGGGAACCGGCGTCATCGACATGCGGTACGAGAACCCCCTGTATCTGGCCGAGGAGGCGGCATCCGTCGACCTCATCAGCGGCGGGCGGCTCGCACTCGGAGTCAGCCGTGGCTCACCCGAGACGGTTGTGCGAGGATATGAGGCCTTCGGGTACACCGGGTCGAGCGATCCGCGCGGTGCCGACATCGCCCGAGAGCACTTCGACCTGTTCCTCCGCGCGGTCGAGGGTGAGGGACTGGCCGAGCGCGACGCGATGAGTCCGTTCGGCGGCGGATCCGGGATGCAGCGCATCGAGCCACACTCCCCCGGACTGCGCTCGCGCATCTGGTGGGGCGCCGGCAACCGCGATTCCGCGCAGTGGGCAGGACGCATGGGCGTGAACCTGATGTCGTCCACACTGCTCACCGAGGACCGCGGTCTGCCGTTCGACGAGCTGCAGGCCCAGCAGATCGACGCGTTCCGCACATCGTGGCGCGAGGCCGGCCACCCAGGTGAGCCGCGCGTGTCGGTGAGCCGCAGCATCTTCCCGATCACGACTGCCGAGGACGAGATGTACTTCGGAGGTCGACAGGACGGCGACGGCGTCGGCTACATCGACGGTATGCGCTCGACGTTCGGCAAGACGTACGCGGGCGCGCCGGACGTGCTCGTCGAGCAGCTGCTGGCGGATGCCGCCGTGCAGTCAGCCGATACGCTCATGCTCACGATTCCGAGTCAACTCGGGGTCGCGTTCAACCTGCGTATCGTCGAGGCCTTCGCGAAGCACGTCGCGCCCGCGCTGGGCTGGCAGCCCACGCGGGACACCGTCACGGCCTGACCTCGAGCAGGAGTCGCCTCCGGTCGCGTCCGCGCCGTCCGGGGCGCCGCACGCCACCGGACGGGCGGACACCGAGACCGCCGCAGGGCGGGATCGCGCGAACGGGGCGTGGCGCCATAGAAGCCGAAGCGCTGGCCCGATAGCGTCAATCCATGGGGTCGGCGGCGTCGGGGCGGCTCGAACTCGCGGTGGCGAGCATCCAGCGCACCCCGCGGTGGTGGGCGTGGGTTCTCGTTGCTCTCGCCCTGTTCGCTCTGTCTCGCCTGGGCGTCGCGTTCACGCCGCTCGGAGGCAGTGTCGCCGCGTGGTGGCCGGCCGCCGGCGTCGCAGCGTGGTTCGTGCTGGTCAACCCGCGCCAACGCCGGTGGGCGGCGTTAGTCCTCGTGTTCGTCGCCACCGGGCTTGCAAACGCCACGGGAGAGCGTGACCTCGTCACCTCCGTCGGGTTCGGTCTCGCCAATGCCATCGAGGCCGGAGTGTTCGCAGCTCTGCTCGATCACCGGGCGACGAGGCGTTTTCGGCTTCGCTCCGTTCGCCACGCGTGGCGCTTCGCTCTCGCGGTGCTTGCGGCGTCGAGCCTGCTCGGTATCCTCGTGGGTCTGGTTGTTCTCGCCGATGGCCGCGAGTTCCTCCCCGCTGCGACTCAGGCAGCGGCATCGCATGCTGCAGCGATCCTCATCATCGCGCCCTTCGCCGTTCTGCCACCCCCGATCTATCTCCGAATCCCGCGCATCGAGGTCATCGCCCAAGTCGCCGCGCTGACCGGGATCCTCGTGTTCCTTGCCGTCGGTGGGGCCGGTCTTCCGTTGACCTTCTTGCCCGTGGGCATTCTGGCCTGGGGATCATTCCGATTTCCGAACTGGGGCTCCTATGTCGAGACCCTGTTGACAGGTGTCGCGGTTCTCGCCATGACGGTCGCGGGCATCGGACCGTTCAGCGAGCCGGGACTCGATCCCCGCACTCAGGTGCTGATTGTCGCGCTGTTCATCTTCATGGCCGGGCTGTACAACCTGTTCCTCTCGACAGCGAGCTACGAGCTGCGCGCTGCGAACCGCACGAGCCGGGACTTCGCCAAGCTGTTCACCGGCGGCTTCATCGATTCCCGAGTCGGCCTGGTCATCGCCGAACGACGTGGCGCCACGTGGCGGGCGCTGCTCGCGAACTCGGCGGCCCGCGGCGTCCTCCGGTCGGAACTGCGTCAGGACGATGTCTGGGTGCACGGCCCCATCCGCGAACACGTCGAGAACAGTCTGCGCACCGGCCATCGTGCGACTTTTGAGACCTCCGACGGCGGGGTCATGACCATCGACGCGTCGACAGTCACCGGCGACGACACACGAGTTGCCGTGCAGGTTTTCGACATCACCGACAGCGTGCGCGCCACCCAGACCCTCCTCGACGCCGAACGCGCACGGGCGACGGCCCTCGCGGCCAAGCTCGATCTCGAGCGTCGTCAGAGCGACTTCGTGGCCACGGCGAGCCACGAGCTGCGCACCCCGATCGCGAGCATCGCCGGGTATCTCGAACTGATCGAGGAATCCGACGAACTGCCGGCGCAGTCGCGGGAGTGGGTCGAGGTCGTCCAGCGCAACACGGCACGTCTGAGCTACCTGATCGACGACCTGCTGATCCTTGCGCGTGTGCAGGAGCGCGCGGATCGCCACTTTCTGATCGCGGAGGTCGCCGTCGCCGACCTCGTCGATGAGGTCCTCACCCGCTACTCACCGTCGGCCCGGCAACGAGGCCTCGAGCTGAGCGTCGGCGACTGCGATGGCCTCGTCCAGGGCGTCCCCTCCGAACTCAGCCACGCCCTGGCGAGTCTCGTCGCGAACGCGGTGAAGTTCACGCCGCGCGGCGGTCGCGTGCGCGTGGAAGCGTCGCACGACGACTCCACGCTCGTTGCCGCCGACGGGTCTGCCCTATCGGCCGTCCGCATCACCGTCCGCGACACCGGCCCCGGGATCGCCGCGGCAGACCTTCCCCACGTCTTCGACCGCTTCTACCGGACGAAAGAAGCGGAGGAGGCGCACGCCCCGGGAACCGGTCTCGGTCTCGCGGTGGCGCAGGAGCTTGCGCACGCCAATGGCGGCATCGTCGAGGTGAGCTCACCGAACCGCGAAGGCGTGATCGCGGCACTGATCGTCCCCGTGGCAGACGAGTGGATACGGCCGGCGCCATGAGAAGAGTGCTGGCCCGAGCCCTCGCCGGGTGAGGCCGCGGATGACCGTGCCGCGCGACGCTCCTCAGCGTCCGGTGCGATCGGCGCTCCCCCGCGGCGGATCCACCGTGACGTCGAGCCGCTCCAACCCGCGCAGAGAGGTCCAGGTCAACGCTTCGCCCCTCGCAGCGTGCTCCGAGGCGCGGACGGCGCGCTCGTCTGCCCAACTGTTGAGCCGATGACCGCTGTGCCCCCGCACATGCTCGAGCACGACATCCGGCATCCCCGCCGCGCGGCGCGCGTCCCGGGCGGCGATGAGACGCTCGAGAATCTCCCGATTGGCGACCGGCTTCTTCGCGCTCGTGACCCAGCCGCGACGGCGATGGCCGTCCATCCATGACGAGTACGTGTCGATCGCGTATTTCGAGTCGGCCTGGATCACCAGCTCCCGGACGTCGGCATGGTCAGCGATGGCATAGAGCAGCCCGAGGAGCTCACCGATGTTGTTCGTTCCCTCGGGGATCGAACCCGCGGCCCAGTGACCGTCTTCTCCCACCCACGCCCACCCCGCGGGGCCCGGGTTTCCCTTGCAGGCGCCATCGGTGGCAACGATGTAGCGATCAGTCGGATGCGGGGAGATCGGTGCGGGCACGCGCTCCAGTCTCTCAGCCTCAGGGCGCCGGTGCCGCCACAGCCACGGCGCATGCGCGAAATCAGCCGACCGCACTCTCCAGCACCTCGAGCGCCCGCCGCGTCCCCTGCTCCGCCGCGATGGATGGCGCGCGCTCAGCGTTCACCGCCGCATACCGGTGGACGGCATCCAGCGCGTCGCCGAGGCGGCGGGCCGTCAGACGTGAGGCCCGGAGCGGACGCGGCGAAAGGCCTTCTCGATAGAGTCGGGCGCCCCAGTACGGCTGGTCGGCGAAGAACGGCACGACGATCGATGTGGCTCCCGCCCGAGCAGCCGCGTGAATCGTGCCGATCCCGCCGCGACGACCCGGGGCAGGACGGCGTCGTGAGGCACCGAACCGGTCACGAAGACGTCGTCGCCACGGAGGCCATCGGGTACCGCGATAGCTCCCAGACCCGTGGCGATGAGGACCCGCAGGCCTCGTTGTCGGGCTGCGGTCACGACTGCCGCCCCCAGCCGGTGCGGATCAGGAGACACCATCGAGCCGAACCCCGCGTAGAGCACGTTCCCGCTGGCGAGAAACTGCTCCATCTGCGGGGAAACGTTCTGCCGGTCCCGCGATGGTGTGTTCCACGCTCCGGTCAGGACCGTGGAATCGGGCCAGTCCGCCGGCCGACGCAGGATGCGGGGACTGATGGGAACCAGCGATGCCCGCGAGGCGAGCCCGCGCGTCGCCGTGACACCGAGGGTGTCCGCCGCTTCCGCGATCTCGCGACGAAACAGCGCGGACGCGCCGGCGGCGGCGCGGTAGGTGAGGCGGTTGAGGGGGCCGAGGGAGCCCGCGACAGTACCCGCGGCGGGAAAGGCACGCGTCGGCGTCACGGCGGGGACGAGTTCGGCGAGGAACCCGGGGATGTCGAGGGCCGCCGCCACGAGCGGGCCGGAGAGGACCTTGGGGTGGAAGATCACCGCATCCGGACTCTCGTCACGCGCCCGCCGCGCCGACTCGACGATGACCGAGCGCATGATGGGACGCACAACCGTGTTCATCGATCGCATCGCGGCCCACGCTGAGAGCCCCTGCGACCGGATGACGGCGCTGTAATCCGCATCCAGCTCCCAGACCGTGAGCCCGGAGAGGTCGGCGCCGGAGGCGCGGGGAACGATCAGGACTGCGTCGTGTCCGGCATCCTGAGCCGCTCGCGCGAGCGCGGCGAACGGCTCCACGTCACCGCGCGAACCCGCCGTCAGCAACACGAGTTTCATGAGCAACCCCCTGAATTGAACAGTTGTTCAGCACAGGCTACCGCGTGACTCAGGTCGCGGCGAGGGCAGGCGATCGTCCCCCGGGGTCAGGACGGGGCGGCGCATGGGCCTCCAGTTCCTCCGCCGCCTCGAGCACCATCAGATCCGCGGCTGAGCACGCGGGAGCGGGCATCGGGCACCCGGGAGCGGACGCCGGAACAAGGGGATCCCGCCGAGGCGAGGGCCGGATGCCGCATCCGCACCCCCGTGTCGGCAGAATCCCCTCACCGTTGCTGCACCGGCGTCCCAGACCGCGGCTCAACCGAGGAGGACCGCGTCAGCCGCGGTGCGCGCGGTAATACTCGAGCAGCGCGCGGGTCGAGGCATCCTGGGCCGCGACGGCATCGGCATCCCCCTCGATCGCCGGAGCGATTTGCAGGGCCAGCTGCTTGCCGAGCTCGACCCCCCACTGATCGAAGGAGTTGATGCCCCAGATCGTGCCCTGCGTGAACACGATGTGCTCATAGAGGGCGATGAGCTGACCGAGCACCGACGGTGTGAGCGCGGGCGCGAAGATCGAGGTCGTCGGGCGGTTGCCGGGGAACGTCCGCGCCGCGACGAGCGCACCCGTCGTGCCCTCTGCCTCGACCTCTTCAGCGGTCTTGCCGAACGCGAGGGCCTTCGTCTGCGCGAGGAAGTTCGCGAGGAACAGGCCGTGCACGTCGCGCCCGCCGTCCTCGAGCGGATAGGCGGGGTTGACGAACGCGATGAAATCGGCCGGGATGAGCCGGGTGCCCTGATGGATGAGCTGGTAGAACGCGTGCTGCCCGTTCGTGCCGGGCTCGCCCCAGAACACCTCACCGGTGTCGGTCACGACCGGCGACCCGTCCCAGCGCACGCGCTTGCCGTTGGATTCCATCGTCAACTGCTGCAGGTACGCCGGGAAGCGGTGCAGCTGCTGCGCGTACGGGAGCACCGCATGGGTCTGGGCGCCGAGGAAGTTCGTGTACCAGACGTTGAGCAGGCCCATGAGCACCGGCACATTCCGCTCGAGCGGCGTCGTCGCAACATGCACGTCGACGGCGTGGAAGCCGGCGAGCAGGTCACGGAAGGCATCCGGACCGAGCGCAATCGTGAGCGAGAGCCCGATGGCCGAGTCCACGGAATAGCGGCCGCCGACCCAGTCCCAGAAGCCGAACGCGTTGTCGGTGTCGATGCCGAACGCGGCGACCTTGTCGAGGGCCGTCGAGACGGCGGCGAAGTGGTGGGCGACGGCATCCGTCTTGGCCGCATCCGATCCGTCGATCGCGCCGGATGCCGACAGTCCCGCCCACAGCCAGTCGCGAGCCAGCCGCGCGTTGGTGAGGGTCTCGAGGGTCGTGAAGGTCTTGGAGGCGACGATGAACAGGGTCGTCTCGGGGTCGAGGTCCGCGGTCTTCTGCGCCATGTCGGTGGGGTCGATGTTCGAGACGAACCGCGCCTCGATACCGGCGTTCGCGTACGGACGCAGGGCCTCGTAGACCATGACCGGTCCGAGGTCGGAGCCGCCGATGCCGATGTTGACGACGTGGGTGACCTTCTTGCCGGTCACCCCGAGCCACTGGCCCGACCGCACGCGGTTCGCGAAGGCATCCATCGCATCCAGCACGGCGTGCACGTCGGTGTCGACATCCTGCCCGTCCACGACGAGCGCGGGGCTCTCCCCCGCCGGCCGCCGCAGCGCCGTATGGAGCACGGCCCGGTCCTCGGAGGTGTTCAGGTGCACGCCGGCGAGCATCTGCGCGAACCGCTCGGCGACACCGGTCTGCTCGGCGAGCCCCACGAGAGACGCGAGCACCTCGTCGGTGATGAGATTCTTCGAGAGGTCGACGTGCAGGTCGGCGAGCGGATGGCTCATCCGCTCGACCCGACCGGGGTCGGTGTCGAACCACGCACGCAGGTCCGGAGCGAATCCGGATGCGGCATTGGTGAGGGCGGACCAGGCGGGCGTGGATGTCGGATCGACGGGTGCGTTCACGACACTCACGCTACCGAACGGCGGCACTCGCGTCAGGGGGGATCGGCCGCGTCAGACCACGGGCGATCCGAACGGATCGGATGCCAGGATGGAGCCATGACCCGCATCGGAAACAGCGACCTCGACATCTTCCCCCTGTGCCTGGGCGGCAACGTCTTCGGGTGGACCGCCGACCGCGACGAGAGCTTCGCGATCCTGGATGCATTCACGGAGGCCGGCGGAAACCTCGTCGACACCGCAGACGGATACAGCGCCTGGGTTCCCGGCAACACGGGCGGCGACAGCGAGCGGATCATCGGCGAATGGCTCGCGGCCAGACCGTCCGCCGATCTCATAATCGCGACGAAGGTCAGTCGTCACCCGGAGTTCCCGGGGCTGAAGAACATCCGCGGCGCGGCGGAGGCATCCCTGCAGCGGCTCGGGGTCGACACGATCGACCTCTACTACGCGCACTACGACGACCCCGACGTCCCGTTGACCGACGTCGTGTCGGCGTTCGGTCAGCTCGTCTCCGACGGTCTGGTGCGCACCATCGGACTGTCCAATTTCACACCCGACCGGATGCGCGAATGGATGCAGACCGCCGACGCGCTCGGCCTCGCCCGCCCGGTCGCCCTGCAGCCGCACTACAACCTCGTGCATCGCTACGAGGTCGAAAGCGAGATCGCGCCGATCGCCGAAGAGTTCGGCCTCGGCATCCTGCCGTACTACGCGCTCGCAAGCGGCTTCCTCACCGGCAAGTACCGGTCACCGGAGGCCGACGGCTCCTCGCCGCGCGCGAAGGCGGCGTCGAAGTACGCCACCCCGCAGGGCCTCCAGGTGCTCGAGGTCCTCGAGCGGATCGCCGCCGCGCACGAGAGCACGATGGCCGCCGTCTCGCTCGCCTGGCTGCGTGTCCAGCCGTTTGTCGTCGCCCCCATCGCGAGCGCTTCGCGTGCGGAACAGGTCGCCGATCTGCTGGCCGGTGCGACGCTGGATCTCACCGCCGACGAACTCGACGAACTGAGCGTCGTCTCGGACTGGACGCCCACCGACATCTGACAGCGAGGCCTGCCGCACTCTGGCAGCCTCCCGAACCCGCCCGACCTTTGACGTCGGGCGGGTTCGGAAGAACCGCGGGGTGCTACTGGGCGGCCGGGCGCTGGCCCGACCCGCGACCGCGCGAACCGCGGCGACGGCGCGCGGGGGCGCCGTCGGTGGCTCGCTGCGGATGACGATCTGCGGTTGCCGGTCCCTGATCGGCCGCATGGCGCGGATTGTGGGCATGCGTGGGCTTTGCCGTGTGACCTGCCTTGGTGGCGCGGGCCGGCTGAGGTCCGCGCCCGCTGCCGCTGCGCTGACCATTGCCGGAGCGCTGTCCGCTGGCGGCGGTCGCTCCCGACCGCGCAGGCCGCGAGGACGACGCTGCCGGAGCCTGCGGCATCATGCGGTGCGCGGCTCGCTCGCCCACAAGCTCATCCACGACGGGCGATGACGCCCGCACGGATTCGAGCTCCACCTGGATGCCTGCCTTCTTCAGCAACTGCGCGATCTCACGACGTTGGGCGTCGAGCCCCACCGTGACGACAGTGCCCTCCGCGCCGGCGCGCGCGGTGCGGCCAGAGCGGTGCAGGTACGCCTTGTGCTCGACGGGAGGGTCGACGTGGACGACGAGCTCGACCTGATCGACGTGCACACCGCGGGCGGCGACATCCGTCGCGACGAGAACCCGGATGCCGCCGGCCCCGGGCTCCGCCGAGAAGGCGGCGAGGTTGCGGTCGCGGGCGTTCTGCGACAGGTTCCCGTGCAGGTCGACCGCGGGGATCCCCGCTGCGCTGAGCTGCTTGGCAAGCTTCTTGGCCTGGTGCTTCGTGCGGGTGAAGAGGATGCGGCGACCCTGCCCCGAGGCGAGTTCGCGAACGAGCGCGGTCTTCTCCTCGGTGCCGGAAACGAGCAGCACCCGGTGGGTCATCTCGCCCGCGGGAACACTGGACTCATCCACCTCGTGGCTGACCGGCGACGACAGGAAACGGCGGGCGAGAACATCGATCCCCCCGTCGAGGGTTGCGCTGAACAGAAGCCGCTGACCATCTGCGGGGGTCGCCGCGAGAATGCGGGTCACGCCCGGAAGGAAGCCGAGGTCGGCCATGTGGTCGGCCTCATCGAGCACGCTCACCTCGACCCGGTCCAGGCGCACGATCTGCTGCTTCATGAGGTCTTCGAGGCGGCCGGGGCACGCCACGACGATGTCGACCCCGGCACGCAGCGCCTGCTCCTGCGGGCGCTGGCTCACCCCGCCGAAGATCGTCGTGACCCGTAGGCCGACGGCGTGGGCAAGCGGCTCGATGGTCGCGGCGATCTGCGTCGCGAGCTCTCGGGTCGGAGCGAGCACGAGGCCGCGCGGGCGGCCTGAGGTCAGCGGTGTCGAGGATGCGGCGATGCGGGCGACCAGCGGCAAGGCGAATGCGATCGTCTTTCCGCTGCCGGTACGGCCACGGCCCAGCACATCGCGGCCGGCGAGCGAGTCGGGCAGCGTGTCGCGCTGAATGGGGAAGGCTTCGGATTTGCCCGAGGCGAGAAGAACATCGGCCAGCCGCGAAGGCACGCCGAGGTCGAGGAAGGTTGTCATGGTGACGCTTTCTGAGATGTGCTGCAGCACGGCATCCGGCGCCCGCGAGGGCAGAGGAACGGATGCGAGGACATGCATCAGCGGGTGGCGACGGCGCGGGTTCGCGCATCGGTTCGCCGTTCGAGAAGAGAGCCGGACCGTCAGGCCGGGATGCGTATCGACGACGCTGGCAGAGATCGGGAACGACCGTCCGCCGTGTTCAGCCTATCAGTGATCCCCGAGCGCTCAGACGCGACGGTATTCGGCGGCCATCGGGCAGTCGAACGGGTCGCGCGCGGCCAGTCCCACACGGTTGAGGTAGTCGATGACGATCGCGTACGACTGCCAGAGCGATGTCTCTGTGTAGGGGACGTCGTGAGTGGCGCAGTAGTCGCGGACGATCTCGCGCGCCTGAGCGAGGTGCAGCCGAGACATGCTCGGGAAGAGGTGGTGCTCGACCTGGTAGTTCAAGCCGCCCATGAGCCAGGTCGCCCACCAACCGCCGGCGACGTTGCGGGAGGTGCGCACCTGCTTCGAGAAGAAGTCGAGCTTCGCGTCAGGCGCGATGATCGGCATGCCCTTGTGGTTGGGGGCGAACGAGGCGCCCATGTAGACACCGAAGACGGCGAGCATGACGCCGAAGAAGGCGAACGCCATCCCCAGGGGCAGGAAGAGGAAGATCGGGACGAGCACGACCCCGAAGCGCAGGCTCAGGATGCCCAGTTCGGTCCACCGCCCCTTGATCGGTCCTCGCGAGAGCAGGTGGCGGAAGCTCAACGCGTAGAGGTTCAGACCCTCGAGCGTCAGCAGCGGGAAGAAGAACCATCCCTGCTTGCGGGTGATCATCCGCACGACGCCACGGGAGGCCGCGGCATCCGTCTCGAGGAACGAGATGGTGTCGACCTCGATGTCCGGGTCCTTACCGACCCGGTTGGGGTTGGCGTGGTGGCGCGAGTGCTTGGAGTCCCACCACGAGTAGCTCATGCCGACGATGCCGCCGAGAACCCGCGCGAGCCGGTCGTTGGCCGGGCCGCTCGCGAGGATCTGGCGGTGCGCCGCTTCGTGAGCGAGAAACGCCACCTGCGTGAACAGGATGCCCAGCGCCGCCGCGATGAGCAGCTGGAACCAGCTGTCGCCGAGCAGGACGAACCCGGTGATCGCGCCGCCGAAGCCGAGGGCGATCGCGCCACCGACAGCGGCGTAGAACCACGGCGTCCGCCGCAGCAGGCCGAGCTCACGGACCACCTGCGAAACCTGCGTGTACGCCCGGGCGATCGGGGGGAAGTCCTCGGAGCGCGCGTACGTCTGGCGCACGGGGCCGAGCCGCGCGGCTTCCGTCACGACGGGGGAAGCAGAAGAAAGGGAGGATGACGGCACAACGGCACCTGATTTCTCTCGTGCGCCGCACGTCGTGCGCGCCGCGGGATGGATGCCAAGGGCGGTTGCCGTTCGCTATGTCCCACCCTACGGACGTCGGCATGTCGCTTCCCGTATGCATCCGGATTCACGGGAAGCGGTCAGGCGGTGGGTCCGGATCCTGGATGCGGAAACGACGAACGCGCCGACTCCGGTGCGGAGCGGCGCGTTCGAGGGGATCGTGTCAGAGTGCGCGAATGTTCGCTGCCTGCAGACCCTTGGGGCCCTGCTCGGTGTCGAACTCGACCTTCTGCGCTTCCTCAAGGCTACGGTAGCCGCTGCCGGAGATCGCGCTGAAGTGCGCGAACACGTCGGCGGAACCGTCATCGGGAGCGATGAAACCGAATCCCTTCTCGGAGTTGAACCATTTGACGGTGCCGGTGGCCATATCGTCTTTTCCTTCGTGTACCTCCGGGTCACAGTGCGTGACCCGCACGCCGGAAGCCGGCGCGGGACTCACACTACGGCACGCGGGGCCGACCTCGTAAGGATGTTGTGATCTCGTGACGAAATGGGTCGCGGTCAGCCACGTGATGCGAGCACGGCGGTCGCCGCTCCCGCGGCCTCGTGGCGCACGCAGCGGGCCGACTCCGCATCCGTGCACGAATCGCACTGCACGACGCGCACGCGGCACTCATCGTCGGCGCAATTGACCATCCGCGACGAAGGTGCACCGCACCCTCGGCAGCTTCCGATCGTCGCGGCATCCGTCCCGAATGTGATCGACTCCCGTCCGTCGAAGACGTACAGCGCACCCTCCCACAGGCCGGCATTGCCGAAGCTCTCCCCGTAGCGGACGATGCCGCCGTCCATCTGATACACCTCGGTGAAGCCGCGCGAAACCATGAGGCTCGAGAGCACTTCGCAACGGATGCCGCCGGTGCAGTAGGTGACGACCGGAGAGTTCTTCAGATGGTCGTACCGGCCCGACTCCAGTTCGGCGACGAAGTCACGTGTGGTCGCGACATCCGGAACCACTGCGTTCTTGAACCTGCCGATCTCGGCTTCGAAAGCGTTGCGTCCATCGAAGAAGACGACCTCATCGCCGCGTTCCTCCACGAGCTTGTGCACCGCACCCGGCGTCAGGTGCGTGCCGCCGCCGACCACACCAGAGCGGTCGACGCGCAGCTCCCCCGGTGCCCCGAAACTCACGATCTCGTCGCGGACCTTCACTGACAGGCGAGGAAAGTCGAGGCTGCGGCCCTCTGCGTCGAGCCCGGAACCCTCCGACCACTTGAAGTCGATGTCGCCGAAACCCGGGTACTCGCGCGTCTTGCGCCAGTACGTCTTCATGGCGCCCAACTCGCCCCCGACTGTCGCGTTGATGCCGTCTTTCGAGATCAGGATGCGCCCGCGAAGCCCGAGCATCTCGCACAGGTCCCGCTGCCACAGCCGCACCGCGGTCGGGTCGGTGATCGGCGTGAACCGGTAGTAGAGGAGGATCTTCGACAGTGCCACCGCACAAGGTTAGCCGGGCGATCCGAGAGAGCGGCGGGCACATCGGATCGCCGGGCAGACTGGATGCATGAGTTCAACCCCAGGACCGCTCCGAGAAGCGGCGGTCACGCCCTCGCCGCGTATCGTCGCTGCCGCCCTCGCCATCGATGTCGCCCTCGTCGTCGTCTTCGCCGCCATCGGTCGCGCAAGCCATGGGGAAGATGTGATCGGAGTCGATGGCCTGGGGCTCGCGCAGACCAGTTGGCCGTTCCTGGTGTCGCTGCTGGCCGGATGGCTGGCGATGCGGTTGTGGCGGTTCCCCCTCGCCATTCTCGGCGCGGGCGTCGCCGTGTGGCTCTACACCGTGATTGGGGGGATGCTGCTGCGGGCGATCAGCGGCCAGGGCGTGCAGACCGCGTTCGTGATCGTTGCCTCGATCGTGCTGGCGCTCTTTCTCGTCGGCTGGCGCGTCGTGGTCGCTCTGATCACCAGGATCCGGGCCCGGCGCAGCGAATCGCTGGTTGACTGAAAGCATGGCGGATGTCGCGATGTTCCCGCTCGGGACAGTGTTGTTTCCCCACACGCCGCTTGCGCTGCGCATCTTCGAGCAGCGGTACCTCGTGATGCTCGGCCGCGTGCTGGACGACGAGGAACCGTCGTTCGGCGTCGTGCTCATCGAGCGGGGCAGCGAAGCAGGCGGCGGGGACCAGCGGTTCTCGGTGGGGACGATGGCGCGGATCCTGCAGGTGGATCCACGCGCGGACGATCTTCATGTGATCGCCGTGGGCGGCGCGCGCGTGGCCGTGGACGAGTGGCTCGACGACGACCCCTATCCCGCCGCATCCGTCACCCCGCTCCCCGAGCTCGTCTGGCATGACGAGCTCGCGCCGCTGCACTCCCAGGCCGAACAGATCGTGCGGCGGGTGCTCGCGCGAGCGGCTGAGTTCAACGACATCCGCTGGGACCCCGACGTCGAGATCTCGGATGATCCCGTGGAATCGGCCTGGCAGTTGGCCGCCATCGCTCCCCTCGGTCAGATGGACCAGCTGCGCCTGCTGCGCGCGAGCACTCTGGGCGGACTGCTGCGGGATCTCATCGACCTGACCCTCGAGGCGGAGGTGCTGCTTACCGCGGGCCCCGACATCGACGACGTCGGCGACATCCAGCTCGGCGGTCGCTGACCGCTCCTCGCCCCTTCGTCGCCGTCACCAGCCCCCTGACCCGGGAACTCCCTTGAAGGGGCCCCGGATCTCGCTCGTGACCCACCCGCCGTAGAAAGTTCCGGGCTGCGGCTGCACCACATCCCCGTCCACGGTGCAGCGGTCCATCGGCGCGGGGTACAGCGCAATACGGCCCACGAGGTCCTCGAAGCCATGGGAGGGGTCTGCGTACGTCCATGCCACGCGGGGGGCGACGCGATCCCCGACCGTGACGTCGAAGTAGCTGGCTCGCCCCTTGAACTCGCAGAATGTCGTTCCCTCGGCGGCAGTGAGGACCCCGTCGGCGACGTCGGCGATCGGCAGGTAGTAGACGGGAGGATGACTGGTCTCGAGGACGCGCACGACGTCACGGGTGTCGACGATCACTGCGCCACCGAACTCGACGACGACGCGGCGGTCGACGTGCTCGAGACGCGGTGGCCGAGGATAGTCCCAGACCGACTCCTCACCGGGGCCGACGGGTTCGCGTTCGGGCCTGCGCATGGTTCCAGCGTACGGTCACCGGAACACGAAAGCTTCAGCTACGCGAAACGTCGTATGGCCATTTCAGCGACGTTCTCCTAGCCTCGGAGGCGGAGGGGAGCGTCACAGTATCGGGATCGTCGTGGGTCCCTGATCCTGACGCTCGCGGACTGCACCGGCGGGATTGTCACAGACGTCGACGCCCGAGCCGACCGACACGACCGCCGGTGCAGTATCCGAGGGGCACAGCAGGTGCGTGCGACGCACCCCGCGTGACGACCGCGCCGGGGCGTCGTGTCTCAGCGCGCGAGCACCGGGTGGGCGAGGATGCCGGCCGCTTCGGGGTGGACCACTCGCATCACCGTGGCAGCGACGGCAGCGCGGCTGGACACGCCGAGCGTCGCGTGCACCGCTTCCAGGTGCTTGCGCACCGTTCCTGGCGAGATCCCCAGCGACAGGGCGATCTGGGAGGTGGCCGCACCGCTTGCCACCATGAGTGCGATCTCGGATTGGCGCGTCGTCAGACCCGCGGCCCGCAACAGCTTGTGGGCGCGCAACTGGGCGTCGTCGATCGTGAGACCGTCGCGCGGGTCGACGTCGATCGGAGCCGGGAGCCCGGCGGGTGCGCCGGCCGGCCTGGCCTCCGCGACCGGCCACGGGCTGCGCCCGGCCGCTCTGCGGACGAGCCGATAGCTGTTCTCGAGAAGAGGGGCGATCGTCGCGAGCACGGCGGACTCTCGCTCACCGCAGGGATGCTCGGCGGCGCAATCGATCGAAATGACGATCGATGTCCCCTCGACGGTCGGGAAGATGAGGACGACCTGCCGACGCACTCCATTCGGCTCGTAGAACGCCCGGTACAACTCCGTGTCGGCGAACGCGGAGTCGGCTCCGTCGATGCTCCACGACAGCGGACCGACGCGCTCGCCCGCGACGAGGCGCTCGAACAGCGGATGCTGCCAGGCGTACTTCTCGAAGGCGGGTCCGTACTGGGCGATCCACCCGGGAGGGAACGGCGGCGCGGGCTCGGAGACGACGCGGCGACCCGCCGCGTCCACTTCGGTGCACGAGGCACCCCGGCACGGCAACAGCTGGTACAGGCCGGCACTTACCCGGGTGGCGTAGTCGCGCGTGTCCTGTGAGGACGCGACCGATTCGAGGACGGCGAGGATCGCCGCGTAATCCTCCGCCTCGAGTTGCATCCGAACATTGTTACAGACAACCTCTGCGCCCCACGCGACGAAGGTCCCGCCGGTCGACTCCGAGGTGACCTCAAGACTCCGGGCGCAGCAACACCTTCGTCGCGCGTCGCTCGTCCATCGCGGCGTACGCGTCGGCGACCTCGCTGAGCGGGAGCTCCAGGTCGAAGACCTTCCCCGGTTGGATCGAGCCCGATCGGACATCCGGGAGCAATTCCTCGATGTATCCCCGCACCGGAGCCACACCACCGACGACACCCACGTTGCGGTTGAACATGTCACGAACCGACAGCTCCGGACCGCCCGCGGGCACGCCCACGAATCCCACGCGCCCACCCGGGCGGGCGGAGGCGAGGGCCTGGTCCATCGACTCCTTCGTACCCACGCACTCCAGTACTCGGTCTGCGCCGACACCCTGAGTGAGTTGACGAACCGCCATGACCCCCTCGTCGCCGCGTTCGGCGACGACGTGTGTCGCACCGAACTCCCACGCGAGCTCTTGACGCTGCGGGTTGCGCGACATGGCGATGATCTCCGAAGCGCCGAGCCGCTTCGCGGCGATCACCGCGCACAAGCCCACCGCGCCGTCCCCGACGACCACGACAGTGTCACCTGCCCGCACGCCCGCGCTGACGGCGGCGTGATGCCCGGTGCCCATGACGTCGGCCAGCGAGAGCAGACCGGGGATCTCGTCATCCGTCACCGGGCCGGGCACGGCGACGAGCGTTCCGTCGGCCAGCGGCACGCGAACGCGTTCGCCCTGGCCGCCGTCGGCAAAGCCGCCGAACCGGTCGTCCTGGCCCCACCATCCGCCGTTCAGACACGACGTGCTCACGCCGTTGCGGCAGTTGATGCAGGTGTTGTCGCACACATAGAACGGGGCGATCACGAAATCGCCGGGGCGGATCCGCTCGACGTCCGCGCCGACATCTTCGACGACGCCGATGAACTCGTGTCCGATGCGGTGAGGCTGCTCAGTGGGCGCAATGCCGCGATAGGACCAGAGGTCCGAACCGCACACGCACGCGGCGACCACACGAACTATCGCGTCACCACCGGTTGACAGGATCGGGTCCGCGACGGTTTCGAGTCGGATGTCTCGGGCACCATGAATGACGGTCGCACGCATACGTCGAGACTATGCCCGCGAGTGGCCTCGCGGGCATACCGTCATTCCTTCTCGGAGACCTCGACCGTGAAGGTGACGTCCTGGATGCCGCCGTTGCTGTTCGAGAGCACAACCTCGGTCGTGCCGACGCTCAGCGCCGTGACACCGGGGTTGAACGTCGCCGATCCGTCGGTGTAGCCGGCCACGAACTCCGCGACAGCGGGGTCGGCGACCTCGCCGCTGTAGCTGTCGACGGCCAGATCGCCCGTGTTGATGTTCAGCACCTGCCCGACGACCAGGTCGACCGTCTCGCCCTGAAGATCGCCGGCGTCCATGGTCACGGGCGCAATGACGGACTCGCTCTGCGTGCAGCCGCTCAGCGCGATCGATGCCGCGAAGATCCCCACCACAACTGCAGTCAATGCTCTGGTTCTCATAGCTGTGAGTGTGGCAGGTGCGAGAGTTCCCTGTGGTGAGAAACGCCAGAACCGCGCTAGAACTGTTATCAAGCGTCGCGGCGACGACCCGCGCCGACGGCGCAGGGAGGGATGATGCGCGCGACGGACTCGTTGTCCATCCGCGGGCTCGTGGGTCTGGCGAAGGCTGAGGCCAAGCGCTGGGGCTCTGACCACGCGACCGTCACGCACGCCGCGTCTGCATTCGCACAGAACTGGCCCGGCGAGTTCGGCGATGCGTTCGGCAGCGACGGCGAACAGCTCGTTCACCGCCTTCTGGCCGCGGAACAGACCGTCGGCAATGAGGCCGAGGTGCGCAACATGATCACGGCCTCCCCGGATGCCGCCGCCCTGGCGATGAGACTCCACGCCGCGCTGCGCGGCGACCTCGCCGTCGCCGACCTGCTGCCTGAGCAGGGCGCACCCACCCGGGTCCGCACCGAACAGACCCCGGGACTGGATGCTGCGGGCGGGTCTTCGCCGCAGAAGCGAACCGACCCGTTGGCCGGCCTCCTGCGCGGACCCGAGGCCCTGAACGCCGCCGCGTACCTGTTGAGCGATCAGCCGCTGATTCCCGCTCTCGTCGGTCGACGCGGATGCGGGAAGACGAGCCTCGCCGCCGAGATCGCCCGTCTCCTGCTCGACCTCGACGATCCTCTCCCGACGCTGTTCTTCGACCCGGGAACCACCGTGGACGGCGAGCCGGCCATGCTGCTGCGCGACACTCTGTCCGCGCTGACGCGGCGCACCGTCGTGGTCGTCGAAGACATCGACGAGCTGGCGCGCCTAGGCACGACGGAACCGGACGTGTCGATCCTTCGGGAGATTTGGCAGTCCGAGCGGTTCCCCCTCGCGCGCCTCGTGGTGACGGTGACTGCGCCCTACGAGAAGCGGATCGCCCAGTTCTACGGCGCCCTGGCGGACCGCCTCGTCATCCTCGAACTGCAGCCGTGGGACGAGAACCTCGTTCGAGGTCTGGTCGTCCCGGTCGCCACCCACCTGTCCGAGCAGTACGGCGTCGTCATCGATCACGCCGCGATCGAGGCTGCGCTCCAGCCACCGACCGACAGCGACACTCTCGGTCATCCGGGCCTCGCGATCGCCCGTCTCGACGTCGCCTGCGCGCGCGTCATGATCGCCGGCCGACGCACGGTGACCGTCACCGACGTCACCCCCGGCTGAGCGCCGGCACAGGGCATTTTCACGACTCGACCCCTGCCGCGCCGGGGCGCGCGGAGCTAACGTCACAGGTGGAGGTCCGACGATGCTCGACGATGCTCGATCACAACGGCTCATCTCGCTTCGCACCGAATTGCTGCGCCTGCGGTCGGCGGCGGAGGACGCAGAACGCGCGGCATCCACGCTCCTCTCCCGCGTGCACGCGGTCAACGCCGCCGGCGCCGCCAATCTGGTGCGCTATGTCGCATTGCGATCCCAAGACCTGCGCGATCTGCAGGACCGCCTCACCGCCGAAGGGCTCTCCTCGCTGGGTCGCATGGAGTCGGACGTGCTCCGCAACCTCGACGCCGTGCTCGGCACGATCGACGCCGCTCTCGGGCAGGCAGACACGCACGACCGGACCCACCAGGGGTCGGATGCGTCACGGCAGACCCCGGCCCCGCTGCGTGTCCACACCGCGGCGCTTCTCGGCGGCACCGCCGAGGATCGTCAGACCCGAATCATGGTCACGATGCCGACCGAGGCGGCGAACGACCCCGCGCTGGTCGCGAGGTTCGTGGCCGCCGGAATGGATGTCGCGCGCATCAACTGCGCGCACGACGACGCGCAGGCGTGGTCACGGATGGCGCAGCACATCAGGAACGCCGGGCCCGGCATCCGTATCGCCGCCGACCTGGCCGGCCCGAAGCTGCGAACCGGACCGCTCGCACCGGGGCCGCGCGTGGTGAAGGTGGCGCCGACACGCGACGCCCTGGGGCGGGTGGTCGAGGCGGCCTCCGTATGGCTCGTCGCGCAGCCCGCAGGCGGCGACGACCCCGCTGCCGGCGAGGTCCCGGTCACGGATGCCGAGTGGATCGCACGGCTGCGGATCGATGACACCGTCGAGTTCACCGACACCCGGGGCCGCTCGCGCTACATGACCGTCGTGGAGCGTCGGGAGGGAGGCGCCCGCATCGAGGGCGACCGCACCGCCTACATCGGCACGGGAACGCTGATCGACGTGGACGGTCGCGAGACCCAGGTGGGTGTGCTGCCGCCGGTCGACCAGGCACTGCGCATCCATCCCGGAGACATCATCGAGCTGCATCGCGGCACCGAGCCGGGCTCCACACGCGACGGCCGACACCGCGTGGGGTGCACGCTGCCCGAAGCACTCGATGCGATCCGCGTCGGCGATCGCGTCCTGTTCGACGACGGCAAGATCGAGGGGTTCACGCGCGCCGTCGGGACGATCGCGGGACAACGCGTCGCCGACGTGCAGGTGACGCTCGCCTCGCCGAAGGGCACGAAGCTGCGCGCCGAGAAGGGCATCAACCTGCCCGACACCGACCTTCCGATCTCGGCGCTCACCGATGACGACCTGCGCGACCTGGATGCCGTCGCGGGCTTTGCCGACATCGTGCAGCTCTCGTTCGCACGCTCCCCCGCCGACATCCGGCGGCTCTTCACGGAACTCGACGCCCGCGACGCGGGGCACCTGGGCGTGGTCGTCAAGGTCGAGACGGTGCGTGCGTTCCGCGCCCTGCCCGACATCCTCCTCGAGCTCATGCGGCGCCCGCGCGTGGGAGTCATGATCGCGCGGGGCGACCTCGGCGTCGAAGCCGGCTGGGAGCGGCTCGCCGAAGTGCAGGAAGAGATCCTGTGGCTGTGCGAGGCCGCGCACCTTCCGGTCATCTGGGCGACGCAAGTGCTTGATTCGCTCGCCGGCAGCGGTGTCCCGACCCGCGCCGAGGTGACGGATGCCGCTGCCGGCGAGCGTGCAGAATGCGTCATGCTCAACAAGGGACCGCACATCGAGGAGGCCATCGAGGCGCTCGACGACATCCTGCGGCGGATGCACGGCCATCTCGAGAAGAAGCGCCCCCTGCTGCGACGCCTACGAGCCTGGTCGCACGAGGGCTGAGCGCCGGTCGAGCTCTGCGCCGACCGGGCAGGAGCGCCGCCGAAAGTCGGTCGAGCGCAGCCCCCGGATGGGGCACACTGTGTCCATGGATGCTGCGCCGACCGAGTTTGCGGCCACCCTCGTCGCAGACACCGCGACCACCAAGCTCGATGCCCTGGCGATCATCGCCCGCGCCGCGGGAGGCACGATCACGGATGCCGGAACCCCGCGTGTCGCGATCGCCCTGCCGTCGGGCGCCCGCGCGGTGATCGAGATCCCCAAGTTCGGGGAACCGCCGCCGCTGACGGTCGACGTGTTCTCGGACGAGTCGCTCACTGAGGCTCGAGCGCAGGCCGACGCGTTGCGCCAGAGCATCGCTGCAGCAACCGGCTGGGAGGTGCGGCTGCTCCCCCACCGCCGCAGGTCCGAGGCGCCAGTCACGGGCACCGCCGAGCACCAGCCCCCACTCGACACCAGCCCGGACTCGTCACGAGTCCGGCCGCAACTGTGACGTCACAGATCGTCACGAGCAGTCACAGAGCGCCGCAGCACGCGCGCGGCACCTAACGTGGGGTCGTTGCCCATCCACCCGAGGAGTGCCATGTCCGTTCTTTCCGAGGTGCTCGACGCCAACGAGTCCTATGCTTCCGCCTTCGACAAAGGTGATCTCGCCCTGCCTCCCGCGCGTCAGTTCGCGATCCTCACGTGCATGGATGCACGCTTGGACCCCGCGAAGTACGCGGGTCTGAGTGAGGGCGATGCCCACGTCATCCGTAACGCCGGCGGTCGCGCCTCCGACGATGCGATCCGCTCGCTCGTGATCTCGTACAAGCTGCTGGGCACGAAGGAGTGGTTCGTCATCCACCACACCGACTGCGGCATGGAGTTCTTCACCGACGAGGTCATCCGGGGTCTGCTGGCCAACTCCCTCGAGACCGCCGAGCTCGGAGCCGACGGCTTCCGCGACGTCGGCGAGGGTCCGGGCTCTGCCGAGGCTGCCTACATCGATTGGCTCACCATCAGCGACCAGGCGCAGGCGGTCGTCGACGATGTCGCCCGGATCAAGGCGCACCCGCTCGTCCCGGCGAGGATCCCCGTGTACGGCTACGTCTACGACGTACGCACCGGGCGTCTGGTCGAGGTGCCCGCGGCGACCGCGGCAGGCGCCGCCGCCTGAGCCGTACACATGCTGCCGGCTCCGGCATCCGTCACAGGATGTCGGAGCCGTCCGTTTCTGCGTCGAGGTACCACCAGCGACCGCCGGCGAACTGGAAGCGGCTGCGCTCATGCTGCTCCCCCGACTGCGCGCCGTGACGCCAGCTCGCGCGGAACTCGACGATCCCCTGAGTTCCGCGTGCGGCGGGAGTGTCGACGATGCGCAAGCCCACCCAGCGCACGTCAGGGTCGATGTCGACGCGTTCGGGTCGCGTGCGGGGGTGCCACGTGTCGGCGAGATAACGCGTGTCACCTGTCGCGAACGCGCTGTACCGCGAGCGCATCAGCCGCTCCGGCGTGGGGGCGGGCGCACCGCGGTGCAGCGGCCCGCAGCACCGCCCGTAGGTCGACCCGCTCCCGCACGGGCAGGGACTCTCCTCGGTGGGCCGACGGATGCCGGACTGCGCGGCCGATCCGAAACTCATTCTTGAAGTCTAGGAATCGCGCCGTCGCGTCCCTCCCCAGCCGGGGCGTGATGACGCGGGGTGTGGATAACAGATCGCACCCGGATGCCGCGGGCTACCGTGGTCGACATGACCCGTCGCCCTCACCCGCCGCGATCCGCATCGGTCGTGATCGCAGCGCTGGTCGCGACAGCGCTCATGACGGCGACGCTCACCGGGTGCGGGCCCGCAGCCCCCACCCCGACCCCGACGCCGACGGGGTTCGCGAGCGAGGAGGAAGCGTTCGCCGCCGCCGAGGCCACGTATCGGGCGTACGTCGATGCCCTCAACCAGGTCGATCTGAGCGACCCGACCACCTTCGAGGAGGTCTACCGCTGGACGACAGGCGATGCCAATGCAGCTGTGCGGGAGTCTTTCTCGCAGATGCACGCGGACAACTGGTCCGTATCCGGTGACAGCATCGTCACGCTTGTCGAACCGATCGCCGTCCGAGATGGTTCCGACGAAGTCGCCCTCGCCGTCTGTCTTGACGTGTCAGACGTGCAAGTTACCGATCCGATCGGCGAATCCATGGTCTCGCCATCGCGCGGGCAAGTGCAGACGATGACAGTAACCGTGGAGCGCTCCGAAGCACTACCGACGGAGTTCACCGTCGCGCGGATCGAGGGGCGCGAAGGTGAGCCAGCATGCGGACCGTAGCTGGCGCGACCATACTCGCGGCTGTCCTCGTGGCGACGGGAGGCATCGCGCAAGCAGCCGCGGCCACGAGTCAATGTGGCAGCGAGTGGATCAGCCAGTGCTCCGTGTCAAATAGCGGGAGCCAGGTCGACGTCGGCGGCACTGCCCACCATCCCGGCACGGGCGGCGGCAACGTTTCCGGTGGCAGCGGCTCCGGTGGCGGGGGCTCCCGCGGCAGCGGCTCGGGAGGTGCCCCCGGATCCGGCACCGGCGGTGAGGCATCCGCCGATGAGGAATGCCCCGACATCGGCTGCCGCGGAGGCTACTCCGTCGTCCTCTATCCCGACGTGACGATCGACGACCTCGCGAGCTTCGTTCCTGCGCGGCCGACCCTCGGTGGCGAGCCCGCCGGTTTCGGCGTCGTGGGGATGCCGACGAACCTCGTCGCAACGGCATCCACCCACAGCCTCACGGGCCCGCTCCTCGGGTGGGACGTCAGCGTGCGGTTCCGCCCGGTCGGATTCGTCTTCGATTACGGCGACGGCGCGACAGTCCGCACCACGACGGGCGGCACGACGTGGGCCGCCCTCGGGCTCCCCCAGTTCAGCCCGACCGCCACGAGCCACGTCTACCGGGAACGCGGCACCTACACGGTGCGCCTGACGCTGCAGTACGCGGCGGACGTGGACTTCGGCAGCGGCTGGCGGCCCGTATCCGGCTACGTGAACGCGCCGGCGCCGCCCTACACGCTCGAGGTGCTGGACGTGCGAACTGCGCTCGTGGAGCGCACCTGCACCGAGAACCCCGGCGGCCCCGGCTGCTGACCGGCTTCGCACCGCAGCCCTCGCCCGCGCCGTGTCAGGATGGGCCGGTGACCGAACGACTGATGCTGCTCGACTCCGCGTCGCTGTACTTTCGCGCGTTCTACGGCGTGCCGGACACGGTCAAGGCGCCGAACGGGATGCCCGTGAACGCCGTCCGCGGATTCCTCGACATGATCGCGAAGCTCGTGACGGCCTACGAACCCACCCACCTCGTGGCCTGTTGGGACGACGACTGGCGCCCGCAGTGGCGCGTCGATCTCATCCCGTCGTACAAGACGCACCGTGTCGTCGAGGTCGTCGCCGGCGCCCCTGACGTCGAAGAGGTGCCCGATCCGCTCGAGGTGCAGGTGCCCCTCATCCGGGAGGCGCTCGCGACCCTCGGCATCCCGATCGTCGGCGCCGCCGAGCACGAAGCCGATGATGTGATCGGCACGCTCGCGACCACCGCCACCATGCCCGTCGACATCGTCACCGGCGACCGGGACCTGTTCCAACTGGTCGACGACGAGCGCGGCATCCGGGTCATCTACACGGCACGCGGCATGAGCAACCTCGAGCTGGTCACCGACGCCACCGTCGTGGCGAAGTACGGCGTGCTGCCCCACCAATACGCGGACTTCGCGACCCTGCGAGGCGACAGTTCGGACGGACTGCCCGGCGTCGCGGGAGTCGGCGAGAAGACCGCCGCCGCGCTCCTGGCGGCGCACGGCGACCTCGCCGGGATCATCGCCGCCGCCGAACGGGGCGAGGGGATGTCCGCGGGGGTCCGCGCGAAGATCCTCGCCGGAGCGGACTACCTCGCCGTCGCGCCGGCCGTCGTCGGCGTCGTCCGAACCCTGGGTCTGCCCCAACCGGATGATCGCCTGCGTCCGCTGGATGACACCCAGCGCACTGCGGCCGTCGAACTCGCCGAGACGTGGTCGCTCGGCAGTTCGGTGGCCCGCGTCATCGAGGCGCTCGCCACGACGCGGTGACGGCAACCAACAGCAGCACGCAGTAGGCGACGACGACCGCAAGGGATGCCACCAGGACGGCATCCCACCCCCCGGTCGCTTCGTGCAACGCGCCCATCGCGGGTGCGGCAAGCGCTGCAACCCCGTACCCACCGCCCTGCACGAGGGCCGACATCCCCGCGGCTTCCGCATCCGACCGGGCGATCGCGACCAGCGTGCTGAAGATCACGACGAACCCGCCCGCATGGCCGATGGCGCCGAAGCTCAACCACACCGCCGCCCACTCCGGTGCCACGAGCATCCCGACGGTGAGCAGGAGCCACGACACGCAGATCGCCACCGCGGGAACGATCCGCGGTGTGAAGCGGGCAAGCAGCGGCACGACGAACGCGCCGACGACGGCGACACCGTGGAAGAACGCCGTCAGCCCTCCCGCAGCGGCGGCGGTGACTCCGAGGTCGTCGGCGATGAGCGTCGGCAACCACGTCGCGAAGCCGTAGTACACGGCTGCCTGCCCCGCGAACGCGAGAAGAAGCATCCACGGCACCGGATGCCGGAACATCGAGCCACCCCGAGCCGCGCCGCGAGCAAGCGGCACCGGGACGGGCCCGGTGAGGGCGTCCGCTTCCCGCTCCCCGACGGATGCTGCACTCTCCCGCGCCGCACCCGAGAACCGTTCGCCCCACAGGTCGCCCTGGGCGGCTGACCGGCGAAGGTGCACACCCCACAGGAGCATCCCGGCGACCGTGATCACCGACCAGGCGAGCAGCGCACAGTTCCAACCGATCACGGCGGCGATCGGCACGGTCAACAGCGATGTCAGCAGCGAGCCGGCGTTCAATGTCGCGACGTAACCCGCCGTGACCAGCGCGACCCGCTCGGGGGCGACGTCGCGGCGGATGATGACAGGGATCACGACGTTGCCGACGGTGATCGACGCGCCGATCACGATCATTCCCGCCAGCATCCACCCGAAGCCGGGGACCGCGCGCAGCAGCGTCCCGATCAGCACTCCCGTGAGGGTGATCATGAGCGCCAGCTCCGCACCGGCACGACGGATGACGAGGGCCGCGACCGGGGTGAGCAGTGCGAACATCAGCACCGGCGCTGTGGTCAGCAACCCCGCGGTGGCCGCCCCGATGCCCAGATCGGTCTCGATCTGCCGGAGGACCGGAGTCGGTGAGACGATGGGACCGCGAAGACTGAGCGCGGCGACCAGGATGCCGGCGACCACGAGCCCCGCAGCGCCTCCCGCGGCGCCAGAGGGGACACGTCGATCGGCAGCCACCCGTCGAGTCTAGGTCGCAGAAGCGGGCGTCCTCCGCCGCCGAAGTTGCAGGAGTGATACCCCCAGGGGTATCCTTGAGACACCACCGAGCCCAGAACGTAGGAAGGACCCCTCATGTGCTCACAGATCCGTTGTTCGTCGTGCGGAAAGATCACCTGGACCGGCTGCGGCATGCACGTCGAGCAGGCCCTTGCCGGCGTGCCGAAGGACCAGCTCTGCACCTGCAACTGACAACCGGGGTCACGCACTGAGGCCGGTCCCATGACCGTTCTTGCCGAGCGCATCGAGGCTGCCCACGACGCAGCTCTCGATGCGCTCACCCACGCGGCGGCCGGCCAGTCCCTCTGCACGCTGGGCCGGGAGCGCCTCAACGCCGCGAAATACCACGAGGGAGCCGTCGTTGCGCTGAGCGATGCGCGGCGGGCGCTGCGCCGCGGAGTCCCTCCCCCGGCGCCGCAGGACTGGGGAGCCGGACCCGTTGCGGCGCAGGCGCAGACCAGCGCCCAGTGGCGCGCCTACCTCATCGGCGGCCGCGATGCCCTCACCGCCGTGTACCAGTCCACTCTCGAAGCCGATCCAGCGACCACGTCGTGACGATCCGCTCCGGCGGCACACCGAGCCGCTCGGCACGTTCTGCACCATGATCCAGGAGCGACAGCTGGCCCGGCGCGTGAGCATCGGAGTCGATCGAGAACAGACACCCCATCTCGAGGGCAAGGACGATGAGGTCGTCCGGCGGGTCCTCGCGTTCCGGGCGGGAATTGATCTCCACCGCAACCGCGTTCTCCGCGCACGCCTGGAAGACGCGAGCCGCGTCGAAGTCGGACGGCGGCCTGGTGCCCCGCTCGCCGCGCACCAGACGCCCGGTCGCGTGCCCGAGCACGTCGATCCTGCCGCTTCGCACCGCGCTCAGCATCCGGGTGGTCATCGGGCCTCGGTCCATGCGCAGCTTCGAGTGCACCGAGGCGACCACGACATCGAGCGAGCGCAGCAGGTCATCCTGCTGATCCAGCGCCCCATCCTCGAGGATGTCGACCTCGATACCCGTGAGCAGCGTGAACCGTTCGTCCCGAAAACCCTCGACGATCGATACCTGCTCGCGGAGCCGCTGCGCCGTCAGTCCGTTCGCCACACGAAGCCGCGGCGAATGGTCCGTCAGCGCCAGGTACTCCCGCCCGAGCGCACGGGCGGCATCGACCATGGTCGCGATCGGCGTCGTGCCGTCCGACCAGTCGGAATGGCTGTGCAGGTCTCCGCGAAGACGCTCACGCAGCGTCGAGGGACGGATGCCTGCTCTCTCGCGCAGGTCCACGAGATAGTCGGGCACGCGGCCCTCCCGCGCCTGGACGATGACCGCGAGGGTCGAGTCGCCGATCCCCTTCCGACGGCGCAGACCCGCGGTGTCCGCGAGCTGCGAATCGTCGAGCCCTTCGATCGCGGCTGCCGCCGCACGAAACGCCTTCGCCTTGTACCGGATCGCCCGCTCTCGCTCGAGAAGCAGGGCGATCTCGATCAGCGCGTCGCGCGGATGCATGCCCTGCTCGCTCATGCGCCCAGCCTGACATGACCGGCAGCGCCTGCGCAGCGCATCGCCAGCGCAGACACGCCGACGGGCGTGGGCCGAGAGCTGTTGCCATCGACCCACGCCCGGGGTGTTCGCTACGTCCGAGAGGCGGTGAGCGCCTCGCGGACAGATCGCGTCACGCCGTGACGGCGGCGCGCTTGACCACGACGGGGGCGCTTGCGAGGCGGTGCAACGCCCAGCCGAACAGGATCGACAGCACGCCGATGCCGATCGCGAAGGCCGAGACACCGAAGCTCACGACCGAGGTGAACAGCGACGCCCGCAAGAACGACGCGTTCATCATGGTCGCGCGCACGGGGTCCTCACGGTCGAGTTCCGCGTACGTGGCGCCGCCGGATGCCTCCAGCGCGTGGTGCTGGATGATGTCGGCCTGGACGTACGCGGTGAAGGGACCGGCGACGGTCTGACCCTGGAAGGCCATCGCATCCTCGGGAATCGTGATGTTCTCGGCGCGCAGCTGGCTCGACACGGTCACCCACACGATGATGCCGACGATGATGAGCAGGGCGCCGCCGACGATGCCGAGGATCCCCACCACCTTCACGAGGCCGAGGTTGCGGGCTGGTGCCTGGACGGTGTCGGTGGCAGCTTCGGACATGGCGGAGGCTCCTTCTGGGGCGTGGTTCGTCAGGGGGATGCGACGGCGTGTCTCACCGTCGTCCTCCACGCTACGGAGCCGCGCCGCATACGGAAAGTGACGTAGGTCCCCCGGGAGCCGGCGCGGCCGGCACCGGCGCCGTTCACTCCCTGGCGACGCGTCTCAGGATGCGAGCGCCGTCGTCGCCGCCGACCAGGCCGCGAGCTTCGCGGATGCGGCGCCCGAATCGATCGCCGCGGCGGCGTCGTCGCGGGCCTCACCGAGGCGCTCGACGATCGGTCGCTGGGCCTGAGCGGCATCCTGCGACAGTCGGTACGCGACGATCCCGGCCGCGGCGTTCAGCAGGACGATGTCGCGGATCGGACCGCCGTCGCCGGCAAGGACGCGGCGCACCACCTCGGCGTTGTGCTCGGGAGTCCCGCCACGCAGGTCATCGAGCGTTGCCAGACGGATGCCGAGATCCCGCGGATCGAGATCGTGTTCGTGGATGTCACCGCGCGAGACCTCCCAGATCCGGCTGTGCCCGGTGGTGGTGAGCTCGTCGAGACCGTCGTCGCCGCGGAACACCAGCGCCGTCGCGCCCCGGGTGCGGAACACGCCCGTGATGAGGGGCACTCGGTCCAGGTGCGCCACACCGACCGCATTCGCCTCCGCACGCGCGGGGTTGCACAGGGGTCCCAGAAAATTGAAGACGGTGGGCACGCCGAGCTCGGCGCGGGTGGCCGCAGCATGCCGGAACCCCGGATGGAACGCCGCCGCGAAGGCGAACGTGATGCCCGCACGATCGAGCACGCCGGCCACTGCATCCGGACTCAGCCCCAGATCGATGCCCAGCGCCGAGAGCACATCCGAGGACCCGGACGCCGAACTTGCCGCCTTGTTTCCGTGCTTGACGACCGGAATCCCGGTGGCAGCGGCGACGATCGACGCCGTCGTGGAGACGTTGACCGTGCGGTGGCGATCGCCGCCCGTTCCGACGATGTCGAGCACATGGGGATCGACCGGAAGCGGCAACGCGGCCTCCAGGATCGCGTCTCGGAACCCGACGATCTCGTCGACCGTCTCCCCCTTGGCGCGCAGCGCGACCAGGAATCCGGCGAGCTGAGACGGGGTCGTCTCCCCCGCCATGATCTGGCGCATCGCCCAGGTGGACTCCGACACGCTGAGGTCGTGCCCCTCCAGGAGTGCGCTGATTATCGACGGCCATGACGGCAGCTGGGTCATGGCTCCGAGCGTAGCGGGGAGGGCAACTGAGGCGCGCCTAAGTCGCACACCACCCGATATCAGTGGTGGCTCATGCGAAACCCCAGGCAAATCTTCAGCCATAATGAAGAGCGTGACCACCAGCTCAGCGACGTACTCCCAGGCCATGCGGTCGGTCAAGCGACCCGATCCGGTCGCAGTCGGAACAATCGTGTGGCTCGGCAGCGAAGTCATGTTCTTCGCCGGCCTCTTCGCGATCTACTTCACACTGCGCAGCACCTCTCCCGAACTCTGGGCCGAAGAGACCCAGCTGCTGAACGTGCCGTTCGCGGCCGTGAACACCACGATCCTGGTGCTCTCGTCGGTGACGTGCCAGATGGGTGTGTTCGCGGCGGAGCGCTTCCAGCCGTACACGATCCGCAAGGCCAACGGACGCCTCAGCTGGGGAATGGTCGAGTGGTTCTGGCTCACCTTCGCCCTCGGCGCCATCTTCGTGTCGGGCCAGGTGTGGGAGTACGCCCAGCTCGTCGCCGAGGGGATGCCCATCCAGGCGAACGCCTACGCCTCCGCGTTCTACCTCACCACCGGGTTCCACGCCCTCCATGTGACCGGCGGCCTCATCGCCTTCCTCCTCGTGATCGGACGCGCCTACGCCGTCAAGAACTTCGGTCGCAAGGAGATGACGTCCTCGATCGTCGTGTCGTACTACTGGCACTTCGTGGACGTCGTCTGGATCGCCCTCTTCTTCGTCATCTACTTCCTCAAGTAACCCGAGCGGAGCTGAATCACCCTCATGGCACGACAGACCAACCGCCGCTCGAACGGACGCCGCAGCCCCTGGGCCGCGACCGCTCTCATCGGCATCGGACTGCTCATCACCGGCGGCGTCTACGCGGGCGCCTCCGCCGCGATGGCCGCGACCGAGCCCGAGAGCACCTCCGCATCCACTCTCACGATCGAGGACGGAAAGCTCCTCTTCCAGGCCAACTGCGCCACCTGCCACGGACTGGATCTTCAGGGCACCGAGAACGGCCCGTCGCTGTACGGCGTCGGTGCGATCGCGGTCGACTTCCAGGTCGGCACGGGTCGTATGCCCCTCCAGATGCAGGGCCCGCAGGCTCCCCAGAAGCCGGTGCAGTTCACGGATGAGCAGATCCTCGCGATGGCCAACTACGTGCAGTCCGTGGCTCCGGGTCCGGACTTCCCCGACCCCGAGATCCTCGACGGCGAAGGTGACATCGCCCGCGGTGCGGAGCTGTTCCGCATCAACTGCGCGATGTGCCACAACGTCGCGGGCGCCGGTGGCGCCCTCACCGAAGGCAAGTACGCACCGGCTCTGACCGATGTCAGCGCGCTGCACATCTACGCCGCGATGGTCACCGGACCCCAGAACATGCCGGTGTTCAACAACATGTACCTGACCGACGAAGACAAGCGCGACATCATCTCGTCTTTGCTGTACACCCAGCAGACCGAGTCCCCCGGCGGGTTCAAGCTCGGGTCTCTCGGACCGGTCGCCGAAGGCCTGTTCATCTGGATCTTCGGCATCAGCACCCTGATCGCCATCACCGTGTGGATCACGGCGAAATCCAACTGATCCCGCACGCCGAATACGCAGCAAGACGCTAGAGGAGCACCATGGCACACGAGGACGACCCGCACGACCTCGACAGGGCGTCGTACCAGCCCTCGTCGGGGACGGCCGTCGCCGTCACCGACCCCGTGCGTAACCCTGAGCTTCCGCCTCATCGCGTGCGGATGACCGACAAGGACCCGGCCGCGATGAAGCGCGCCGTGCGCACGATCTACACGCTCTTCTACATCTCGGTCGCAGGATCGCTGTGGGCGGTCGCCGCCTACATGATCTTCCCGATCGAGAGCGGCGAGATCCCCGCGATCCGTGACAACAATCTCTTCGTCGGTCTCGGCATCGCCCTCGCGCTGCTGGCGATCGGCGTCGCGGCCATCCACTGGTCCAAGGCTGTGATGTCCGACAAGGAGCACACGGAGGCCCGCCACCCCACGCGCGGCACCGATGCGACTCGTGCCGGAGCGGTCGCCGTCTTCGAAGCAGCGAACGAGGAGTCCGGGTTCGGTCGCCGCACCGTCATCCGCGGTGGCCTCTTCGCGGCGCTCATCGCGTCGATCCTCCCCGCGATCACGCTGTTCCGTGGCCTCGCCCCCGAGTCCACGCCGGAACGTCCGCACGCGGGCGACCCCGTCTTCCTGCTCAGCCACACGATGTGGAAGCCCGGGATGCGGCTCGCCAAGGACCCCGAGGGAACGCCGATCAAGGCATCCGAAGTGACCCTCGGCTCCGCCGTGCACGTCATCCCCGAGCCGCTCGCCGACCTCAGCCACGAGGACGGATACCTGGAGGAGAAGGCCAAGGCGATCGTCCTGCTGGTCAGGATGCTTCCCGAGCAGATCACCGAGACCCCCGAGCGGGCGAGCTGGTCGTACGACGGCATCGTCGCGTACTCGAAGGTCTGCACGCACGTCGGCTGCCCCGTGGCCCTCTACGAGCAGCAGACCCACCACCTGCTGTGCCCGTGCCACCAGTCGCAGTTCGACGTCTCGGACGGCGCCAAGGTCATCTTCGGCCCGGCTGCCCGTCCGCTGCCGCAGCTGCCCATCGAAGTGGATGACGAGGGTTACCTCGTCGCGCAGAGCGACTTCACCGAACCCGTCGGCCCGAGCTTCTGGGAGCGCCATTGAGCACCGCCACCGCTACTGACGAGACGGCCGTCGGTACCACCAGGGAAAAGCCGCTCGGCGGCCGCTTCGTCGGCGCCACCGCCAACTACATCGACGAGCGCACCAGCCTCTCCGGCCTGGTCAAGGAGCTCGGACGCAAGATCTTCCCCGACCACTGGTCGTTCATGCTCGGTGAGATCGCGCTGTGGAGCTTCGTGGTCGTCCTGCTGTCGGGGACGTTCCTGACGTTCTTCTTCCAGGCCTCGATGGTGCCGACGCACTACACCGGCGCCTACATCCCGATGCGCGGCGTCGAGATGTCCGCGGCGCTGGACTCGACTCTGCGGATCTCGTTCGACATCCGTGGCGGCCTGCTCGTCCGCCAGATCCACCACTGGGCCGCGCTCGTGTTCATCGCCGGCATCGGCGTGCACATGCTGCGCGTGTTCTTCACCGGCGCCTTCCGCAAGCCCCGCGAGCTCAACTGGCTCATCGGCTTCGTGCTGTTCGTCCTCGCGATGGGTGAGGGCTTCACCGGCTACTCCCTCCCCGACGACCTGCTCTCGGGCAACGGTCTTCGCATCATCGACGGCATGATCAAGGGCATCCCGCTGATCGGTACCTGGACCTCGTTCCTGCTGTTCGGCGGCGAGTTCCCCGGGATGCAGATCGTGGGTCGCCTCTACACGCTGCACATCCTGCTGCTGCCGGCGATCCTGGTCGCGCTCCTCGCGGCGCACCTGATCCTCATGATCGTGAACAAGCACACGCAGTTCGCCGGCCCCGGCCGCACGAACGACAACGTCGTGGGCTACCCGATGCTGCCGGTCTACGCCTCGAAGATGGGCGGGTTCTTCTTCATCGTCTTCGGCGTCATCGTGCTGATCGCGTCTTTGTTCACGATCAACCCCATCTGGAACTACGGGCCGTACGACCCGTCGCCGGTGTCGGCGGGCACGCAGCCTGACTGGTACATCGGCTTCGCCGACGGTGCGCTGCGTCTCGTGCCCCCGCACCTGGAGACGGTGTTCTGGGATCACACCTGGTCGTGGAACATCATCCTCCCGATCACCGTCCTGGTGCTGTTCATCGCCCTGGTTGCGTTCTACCCGTTCATCGAGGCGTGGATCACCGGCGACAAGCGCGAGCACCACATCGCGCAGCGTCCGCGCAACGCCCCGACCCGCACCGCGATCGGCGCCGCGGGCGTGACGTTCTACGCCGTGCTGTGGGCGGCGGCGTCGTCCGACATCATCGCCACCCACTTCTGGGTCACGATGGAAGGCGTCATCCACACGCTGCAGGTCCTGCTGTTCGTCGGACCCGTCATCGCGTACTTCGTGACCAAGCGGATCGCGATCGCCCTGCAGAAGAAGGATCGTGAGATCGCACTGCACGGCTACGAGTCCGGCCGCATCGTCCGCCTCCCCGGCGGCGAGTACATCGAGGTTCACCAGCCCGTCGACGAGTACGAGCGCTGGAAGCTCGTGGACTTCGAGACCTACGAACCGCTGGTGGTGCGCCCGAACTCTCGCGGGACGATCCCGTGGCACCAGAACTTCCGCGCGGCGCTGTCGCGGTGGTTCTTCGAGGACCGCCTCGCACCGGTGACGCAGGCCGAGATCGACGAGGCGCTCTCGCACCAGCATCACGAACTCGACCACATTGCCGAGCAGGAGGATGCGGAGATCCAGGCGATGCACGAGCGCGCCGGGGTTCCGGATGCTCCGCACCACCCGATCACCGACGGCAAGCAGTCCGAGACGGCTGTTCGCCCGACGAACGTGATCGTCACTGACCAGGTCGTGGAGAACACGGCTGCCGATAAGGGCACGTCGAACACGGATGTCGATCCTGACGACGACGTTCACCCCAGCGGCGACACGAAGTAGTCCCGAATCAACCAGTGCGCGGGCCCGGCATCCACGGATGTCGGGCCCGCGCCGTTGCCCGCATCTCACTGCAGCGGGCAATGGCAGGATCCGGCCGAAACGTGGCCGCAGGAGGGTGCCTGCGGCGCTCTCAATGTCATGACTTGCCTCTAGTGTCGGCATCATGAGCAGCGCAGACTTCTTCGCCACCCGCCTCGCCCACGAGACCGATCCGTCGGACGTGTACGCCGCTCAGAAGGCCGGAGAAGACATCGTGCTCGTCGATGTGCGCGGCGTCGACGCCTGGCGCCAGGGACGCATCACCGGCGCGATCCATATGCCCTACCGCGAGATCGCGGAGCGCGCCCCGCGCGAGATTGCCCCGGACGCCACTGTCGTCGTGTACTGCTGGAGCCCGGGCTGCAACGCCGGCGTCAAGGGGGCGCTCGAGTTCGCAAAGCTCGGCTACGCGGTCAAGGAGATGATCGGGGGGTTCGAATACTGGGCACGGGAAGGCCAGCCGACCGAGAACGATGACGGTCCGCTCCCCCGCGAGTTCGACCCGCTCGTGATGATCGTGCGCCGGTGAACGAGGGGTCCGATTCCCGCCAGTGCCCTGGCCGCCCCGGCGAGTAGCGTGACCGTCGTGTCCTCGTCGCCGACTCTCGCGCCAGCGCGCTCCAGCACCGTGGTCCTCATGTTCGCGGCGCTGTCGCTGGTGTGGGGAGCGAGTTTCCTCTTCATGAAGGTTGCGGTTGACTCCTTCGACCCTGCTCAGGTGGCTCTGGGACGCATCATCCTGGGCTCCGTGACGCTCGCCGCGATCATGACGCTCACGCGTCGACGGTGGCCGCGAGAGAGACGCCTGTGGCTGCACATGATCGTCGTCGCAGTCTTCTTCTGCATCGTGCCCTTCCTGCTGTTCGCGTGGGCCGCTCAGAGCCTGCCGTCGGGATTGTCGGCCATCCTGAACGCGACCACACCGTTGTGGACGATGCTCGTTGCCGTCGTCGTTCTTCCGAGCGAGCGGATGACGGCACGGCGACTGATCGGGGTGATCATCGGCGCTGTCGGTGTCGCGATTGTCATGGGCATCTGGGACGTTGTCACCTCCCCCGAGTTCACGGCATCGCTTCCCGCGCAGCTCGCCTGCCTGGGGGCCACCGCGTCCTACGGCATCGCCCTGGGGTGGATGCGGCGCTTCATCACGGGAACCCACAACCATGACAGCGTCACGATCGCGTCGACGCAGATGGCTGTCGCAGGCGTACTCGCCCTGGTGCTCGTGCCCGCCATCGGCCTCGCGCCCGTCGCATGGGCTCCCGCGCCGATTCTGGCGCTCCTGGCCCTCGGGTGCCTCGGGACCGGAATCGTCTATGTCTGGAACACACGAGTCGTCAGCGAATGGGGCGCGGTCGGCGCGTCAACCGTCACCTACGTGATCCCCGTGGTCGGCGTGGCACTCGGGATCATCGTGCTCGGAGAACGGTTCACACTGAACGAGCTCATCGGCGCCGTCATCGTGATCGGCGGCGTACTCCTCGTTCAACGCGCCCGCTGATCAGCGTCTAGCCCCGCCGGGCCCAGACGTCGAGCGCGCAGCGCGGAAGAGCGCGCTCCGCGCGGTACTCAGCGAGCGAAGTAGCCGCGGTAGTACTCGTAGACCCAACCGACGATCGCGACCAGGAAGATACCGAACCCGATCGGCACCATCCACGCGCCCACCGAGAGACCGATGATGGCGATCGCTGCCGAGAAAGCGAGCACAATCGGCCACCACGACCACGGGCTGAACTCACCGATCTCGGGGTCGCCGTCGTCGATGTCTGCCGTGAGGGTGTCCTCGGGCAGCTCGCCGCCCTGAGCGCGTCGAACCGCACCGGTGTAGAAGGCGATCAGTGCGCCCATGAGGGCAGTGAAGATTAGCGCGATCGTGCCGACCCACTCGACGTTGCCGTACCAGAAAAGGCTCCAGATCGTGTAGACGACACCGACGAGAGCGAAGAAGCCCGCCAGAATCCACCAGAGCGCGACGTTGGTACGCATCGGACTACTTCACCTTCCCATCGGCAAGATCCACAACCGGTGTGTGCGGAGCATCCTTCGCCGGGCCGACACCAACCGTCATCGGCGCAGCTTCCGGGTGGTTGAGGTCGAACGCCGGGCGTTCGCTGCGGATGCGCGGGATCGACGTGAAGTTGTGGCGCGGCGGCGGGCACGAAGTGGCCCACTCGAGCGATCCACCGTAACCCCACGGGTCGTTGACCGTGACCTTGGGCGCCTTCCGAGCGGTGATCCACACATTCAGCAGGAACGGAATCATCGAGACCGCGAGGAGCATGGCACCAACTGTCGACAACTGGTTCTGCCACGTGAATCCGTCAGCTTCCGCGTAGTCAGCGTAGCGGCGGACCATACCTTCGACACCCAGCCAGTGCTGGACGAGGAAGGTCATGTGGAAGCCGATGAACAGCAGCCAGAAGTGCACGTACCCGAGGCGCTCGTTGAGCATCCGGCCTGTCCACTTCGGCCACCAGAAGTAGAAGCCGGCGAACATCGCGAACACGACGGTTCCGAAGATGACGTAGTGGAAGTGCGCGACGACGAAGTACGAGTCCGACAGTGCGAAGTCCAGCGGCGGCGACGCGAGGATGACACCGGTCAGCCCACCGAAGACGAACGAGACGAGGAAGCCGAGCGCGAAGGTCATCGGTGTCTCGAAGGTCACCGACCCTCGCCACATCGTTCCGATCCAGTTGAAGATCTTCACGCCTGTCGGGACGGCGATGAGCATGGTCATCAGGGCGAAGAACGGCAGCAGCACCGAGCCGGTGACGTACATGTGGTGCGCCCACACAGCGACCGAGAGAGCGGCGATCGCGATCGTCGCGTACACGAGCGTCTTGTAACCGAAGATCGGCTTGCGGCTGAAGACCGGGAAGATCTCGGACACGATGCCGAAGAACGGCAGCGCGATGATGTACACCTCGGGGTGACCGAAGAACCAGAACAGGTGCTGCCACAGCAGCACGCCCCCGTTCTGTGGGTCGTAGATGTGCGCACCGAGCACGCGGTCGGCGGCGGCGGCGAAGATCGCGGCGGCCAGCACCGGGAAGGCCATGAGGATCAGGATGCTCGTGATGAGCGTGTTCCAGGTGAAGATCGGCATGCGCCACATCGTCATGCCGGGTGCGCGCATCGTGATGACGGTGGTGATGAAGTTCACGGCACCGAGAATCGTTCCGAAGCCGCTCATGCCGAGCCCGAGCATCCAGAGATTACCGCCGACGCCTGGTGAGAAGGATGCGTTCGCGAGTGGTTGATACGCGAACCAGCCGAAGGAAGCCGCGCCCTGCGGGGTCAGGAAGCCGGAGATCGCAATGATCGACCCGAACAGGAACAACCAGAACGCGAAAGCGTTCAGGCGCGGGAACGCGACGTCAGGTGCACCGATCTGCAGCGGCAGGATCGCGTTGGCAAAGCCCGCGAACAGAGGCGTCGCGAACATGAGCAGCATGATCGTGCCATGCATCGTGAACAGCTGGTTGTACTGCTCTTTGGTCGGCAAGACCTGCATGCCCGGCTCGAACAGCTCGGCACGGATGATGAGCGCCATCACGCCGCCGAGCAGGAAGAACAGGAACGACGCGATCAGGTACATGTACCCGATCGTCTTGTGGTCAGTGGAGGTGATCCACTTGACGATGATGTTGCCCTTTTGCTCGACGCGCGAGGACGACATCAGCGCCGCCTGGCGTGCGGGCAGAGTGCGCGGGCGCGACGAGTCCGCGTCCTGAAGCGGCAGCGTGGTGGCCATCACTCGTTCCCCTCATCTGACTGCTGGACCGAGGGATCCGTGGGATCGTTCGGCGTGTTCTGCAGGCGGTCGTATGCGTCGTTGATGTCGCCGGTCTGACCCTTTGCCTCGAGACTTGCGAGGTAGTCCTCGTACTCCTCGGCGCTCACGACCTTGACGTTGAAGAGCATCATCGAGTGGTACTCACCACAGAGCTCGGCGCACTTGCCGGCGTAGGTGCCCTCTCGGGTCGGGGTGAAGGACCAGAAGTTGTCCTTCCCGATGTACATGTCCTTCTTGTAGAGGAAGTCGATGATCCAGAAGGAGTGGATGACATCGCGCGACTGCAGCTTGATCTGCACCGTCTGGTCGACGGGCAGGTACAGCGTCGGCAGCTGCTCCTGGTCGATGTCGCCGTTCTTATCGGGCTGAGCCTGGATGCCCATCGTCCAAACGGCGTCGGAGTTGTCCTCCTCGTCGCCGTTGTACTGGAAGTCCCACGCCCACTGCTTGCCGATGGCGGTGATCGACACGTCGGGGTCTTCGTACTGCGTCTCGATGATCGCCTGGTCCCGCGCGGTGAAGGCGAAGAAGCCCAGCACCAGGATGAACGGCACGACCGTGTAGAAGATCTCGATCGGCATGTTGTAGCGCAGCTGCACCGGCAGGCCCGTCTGCCCCTTGCGGCGACGGTAGGCGATGGCTGCCCATCCCATGAGCGCCCAGGTGACGACACCGACGGCGAGCAGGACGATCCACGAGTTCACCCAGAGTCCGGAGACCATTTCGGTGTGATTGGTCGCGGGAGTTCCGTCCTCGACGAAGCCCGGGAGATACCCGTTGAGCTCCGTCGGCGTGCATCCTGCGAGCACCACGGCCGCGGCGGCACCAACCGGTAGAAGAACCCAGCGGAGTCGGCGATTGGAGGGCACAGGCGCACCTTTCCACGTTGCGAAGTGTGACTGTGGTCAGTCTAGGGCAACCTCACACCTCCTTGAGGCCAACCACTCAGCATCCGGTCACTTTCGGGGTACTGAAGGTCAGCCTTCCGGGAGGCTGAAGCTTGGGAGGGTCAGTGGAAGCTGTCACCACACGCGCAGCTACCCTGCGCGTTGGGGTTGTCGATCGTGAAACCCTGCTCGGAGATCGTGTCCTTGAAGTCGATCGTGGCACCGTCGAGGTAGGGCACGCTCATGTCGTCGACGATGACTTCCACGCCATCGAAGTCGACGGTCTTGTCGCCGTCGAGATAGCGCTCGTCGAAGTACAGCTGGTAGATGAGACCGCTGCATCCGCCGGGCTGCACGGCCACGCGAAGACGCAGGTCGTCGCGGCCTTCCTGATCGAGCAGGCTCTTCACCTTGGCGGCCGCGGCGTCCGTGAGCGCGACGCCGTGCTCGCGCGCGGTCTGGTCCGTGGTCAGTGCGGTGTCGGTCATGACTCTCCTTATCGGCTGGTGCCGTCGGGGTGGATGCTGAAATTCTACGCCCGCTCCCACGGCACACGGCGGGCACGCCTCCGAATCAGAGGGTGCGCGCGTCCAGCTTCGCCAGCAGAAGGGCTTCCGAGATCAGCGCGTTACGGAAGGTGTCGAGGTGCAGGGACTCGTTGGGGCTGTGAGCGCGAGAGTGCGGATCCTCGACTCCCGTGACGAGGATCTGCGCTCCCGGGAACTCCCGCACGAGGTCGGCGATGAACGGGATCGACCCACCGACGCCGATATCGACCGGTTCGACCCCGTACCCCTCGGTGAGCGCCTCACGCACGTCCTGCACCGCCCACCCGGAGGTGTCGACGAGGAACGGGTCGCCCAGGTCGACATCGAAGAACTCCACCTGCGCGCCGAACGGCGCGTGAGCGCGAAGGTGCGCCTCCAACGCCGCGTAGGCATCGGCGGCCGACTGACCGGGCGCCACACGCGCGCTGATGACGACAGTCACCTCCGGGGCGAGTGTGTTCGACGCCGATGCCACGTCGGTGGCGTCGATCCCGATCACGGTGATCGACGGCTCGTTCCAGATCCGACCGATGATCGATCCGCGGCCGATCGGGGCGACGCCGTCGATCAGCCCGGTCTCCGACCGCAACGTGCTCTCGCTGTACTCGGGAGTCTCCGCCTCGCGAGAGGCCAAGCCCTCCACCGCAACGGCGCCCTCGGCATCCCACAGCGTGGCAAGGAGCGTGATGGTCGCGAGCATGGCATCGGGGACCGCTCCCCCGAACATTCCCGAGTGCGATGCGTGCTCGAGGGTGCGCACGCGCATCGAGAATCGCGCATTGCCACGCAGGGAGACGGTCAGGCCCGGCGTCCGGTCGTCCCAGTTGCCGGAGTCGGCGACCACGATGACGTCGGATCTGAGCGCGTCGGCGTTGTCTCGGAGGAACTGAGCGAACGAGCGCGAGCCGTACTCCTCCTCCCCCTCGATGAACAGCGCCAGCCCCACATCGAGGTCGGGCCCGAGCGCGTCGGTGAGCGCGCGGATCGCACCGATGTGCACCATGATCCCCGCCTTGTCGTCGGCGGCGCCCCGGCCGTACAAGCGACCGTCGCGCACGGTCGGCTGGAACGGCGGTGTCTCCCAGAGCGCCTCGTCGCCCACAGGCTGTACGTCGTGGTGCGCGTACAGCAGGACTGTGGGACGTCCGTTCCGAGCGGCACGGGTGGCCAGCACGGCGGGCTGCCCGAGCTCGTCAGTGCCGGGAATCGCCGCCCGCTTCACCGTGACGGAATCGAAGACGCCCGTGCCCTCTGCCAGGGCCGCGACGGCTTCGGCGCTGCGCACCAGCTGCTGCTGGTCCATCGACGGCCACGCGATCGACGGGATCCGCACCAAATCGCCCAGATCGGCCAGCGCGCGGGGGATGCCGGCCTCGGCGGCGTCACGGACAGCATCGGAGCGGGCGGCGTTATCAGTCATGCGGGTAATCTTAAGGACTACCCGCAACGCGACACCGAGGATCATCGTGGCCAAGACCCCCGCCCCCGAGGCACCGAACGGCGCGTCGACGTCGACCGCCGGGAAAGGTCGGGCAACGCCGACCCGCGCCGAGCGGGAAGCCGCCCGCAAGCGCCCGCTCGTTCCGGATACGAAGGAAGCGAAGGCGCAGCGCAAGGCAGAACTCGCCGCCGCTCGCGAACGCGCGCGCATCGGCATGGCCAATGGCGAGCAGAAGTACCTACCGGCGCGCGATCAGGGTCCGCAACGCAAGTTCGTCCGCGACTTCGTCGACGCCGGCTGGCACCTGGGCGAGGCCGTCATGCCGGCGATGGTCGTGGTCATCATTGCGACCTTCATCCCGCTGAACTTCATCCAGTACTGGTCGTTCGTCGCCCTGTGGCTGTTCATCTTCTTCGTCATCGGCGACATGATCATCACCTCGATCCGCGTCAAGCGCGCGGTGCGCGACAAGTTCGGCGCATCCAAGGTCGAGAAGGGTCTCGGTTGGTACGCGGCGATGCGCAGTGTTCAGATGCGCTTCATGCGGCTCCCCAAGGCCCAGGTGCGACGGGGTCAGTACCCCTCCTGATCTGTGGGTTCGCTGCGCGGGGGCGTTGGGTGTAGTCCGCTCAGCTCACCGGATGCCACGCCACGACGCCCGCCGCTGCGCCCACCGCGGCCGCAGGCGCGGGGTGATCACACGTAGAGGCGCGGAACGAGCGGCGATACCCGCACGATGATCTCTTCACCGACAGTGCCGATCGCCTCGGCCAGAGTCGTCACGCTCGACTCGCCGTGGGTCCCCGGGCCGAACACGAAGACGTCCTCGCCCGGCGCGGCGCCTGGCCACGGCTCGACCACCATGCATGCCGGGCCGATCTCGCGCACGGCGCGCGGACCAGCCGCGGTTCCGACGGACATCCGACCAGCGAGCGTCGAGGGCAGCCCGTCGAGCGCCCCGTAGGCGACTTCCACCCCGGCCTCGCCCACGCCAGAGACGGTGGCGATCAGCGTCGCCGCCGGCACGATGCCGAGAAGATCGGGTCCGCCGGTCGAACGGATGCCGTAGCTGAACGCGCCGAATCGCACGAGATCGAACCGGAACTCAGGACGTGCGAATGCGGCAGCGCTGGCGGCCAGGTGCCGCACCTCGGGCCGCAGGCCGGCCTGTTCGGCGATGCGGACCGCGTCGAGAAACAGCGCCCGGGACTGGTCGTCGTCCTCGTCGCTGGTCTCGGCGATATGGCTCCACAACCCGGCGACCCGGATGTCGCCCCGCTCCTCGAGCGCTGCGGCGCGCGCCACGAACGCCGGCCAGTCCTCCGGGCGGACGCCGTTGCGGTGGAGGCCCGTGTCGACCTTCAGGTGCACCGCGGCGGCCCGCCCGGCCGAGACGACCGCGACATCCTCCAGGTAGGCAGCGTCGCCCACGCCGAGCTCGATGCCCGCATCCAGCGCAATGGCGATCTCGGGCTGGGTGATGGTCACCCAGGAGAAGATCCGCGCATCGGCGCCCGCCGCCGCCCTCGCACGAACGCCCATCGGCACGTCGAAGGCGCCGAACCAGCGCACCCCGTGTGCGGCGGCGGCCGCCACGACGCGATCGACACCGTGACCATACGCGTCGTTCTTGACCACGAGCATGTACTCCGCCGGCGCGATCCGCTCGCGCAGCACATCGATGTCTGCCAGCAGCCGCGCCAGATCGACGACCATCCGCGCGCTCACTCGACCACCTCCCGCGGCAGCCGCAGGCCCAGGGCACAGACGAGTTCGGCCGCGGTGAGCCCGCTTGCCGCCACCCATGTCGCCAATGCGGGTCCGGCCGGACCCGCACCGCCGAAGTAGACCACCTCATCACCGCGGGCGCTCTGAGCGTCACCGATGTCGACAACGCACACGTCCATCGCGACGCGCCCGACGATCGGGTGGAGCGCGCCGCGGATCTCGACGGTCGCGCGGTTGCCGAGGGACCGCGCGACGCCCTGGCCGAAACCGCCCGAGACCAGAGCGATCCGGGTGTCCTCGGGCGCGATGTGCGTGTAGTTGTACGAGACGCCCTCGCCGGCGCGCAGCGCTTTGATCGAGAGCACGGATCCGACCAGACTCATGACCGGTCGCGACACGCTGTCTCCGGCGCCGAGGGGCGAGAGCTCCACCCCCGGGAGCCCGAAGACACGTGCCGGCTCGAGGGTGACCTCGCCGCCGACAGCCGTGATCCCCGCGGCGGCAGCCGTCGGTACGGATGCCGGATCCAGCTGCGCGGCACGGATGCCGAGGGGCGCGAGCACCTCGACGACGAACCCCACACCGTGGCCGTACGCGTCGCGTCGGAGATCGGCGACAGCATCCGTTCCCCCCGTCTCGAGCGCGTGCGTCGCGCCGTCGACGAGCGCCGAACGGCTCAGCCGCACGCGCGGCCCGGTGGGACTGATCAAAAGCCCATCGCCTTCTGGTACCGCGGACGGTGGCCGGTGCGTACGCCGAGCACGCTGGGCTTGTTCTCGTAGACCCCCGTCGCCCAGTTGCCTTCGATCAGCACGGGGCCGGTGGGAGTCACCGCGACGTCCCACCCGACATACTGCACCTGCGGGACGTGGCGAGCGACCTTGTCGACGAACGCGATGACCTCGTCGAACATCGGAAGTTGGAACTCCGCGATCGGATATCCCGAGTCCGGGTGGTACTTGTGGACGTGCCCGTGCGAGTCGTACCCGTCACCCAGGGCGGCTCCGGTCTCCGGATCGAGCATCGTGTAGAACCCGCCGAAGTCCATCTGATCGGCGACCTGACCGCGACCGAACTTCTGCGCAATCGCCAGAATGTGGGTCTTCTCGCCGTCGAAGAAGGCCGCGACGCGTGTCGAGTTGACGGTGCCGGCGCAGACCGCGGCGACATCCGGATGCTGAGTGATGTTCTCTTCGATCAGCAGCTCACCCCGCGCGCGCAGTTGCGCGTGGAAGTCATCCCAGTCCTCGATCTGCGCAGAGTAGTACCGGTTGATCGCGGCGCCCGAGCGCCCGGCCTGCTTCTTCGTGATCAGCACCGGATGCGCCTGGCCGAAGGCGCGCAACTGGTCGACGTTGTCATCGTCGACCATCATCCAGTCCCGTCCCAGATACTCCGAGAAGACCCGGTCGAACTCCCACTTGTCGTAGAAGATCCCGCGGTACTCCGGGTCATCGAAGGTGTACGAGTACTTGTTCGAGTGCGGGTGGGTCATCATCGTCCGCCGCTCTCGGCGGTTCAGGATCGCGAAGTCGTAGTCGACGTAGTCCTGGAATCCCACCTGATGGAACGTCGCCTGCCAGAACATGTCCAGGACGATCAGCGGCGTCCACTTATGGAACTGGGCGGACACCTCGCGGGCGCGCTCGATGACCGAAGGCAGGTCGATGACCTTCAACCGGGCGACCATGTATCCGAAACGGGACCCCAGTCCCCGTTCCCGTGATGCCACGGCTGTCTCCTTTCTGCGGCGCTTCTCGCACGCCGGCCGGTACCCGAAGGCACCGGCCGGCGTGCGATCGGCGGATGTCAGGCGTCGACCAGTTCGTTCTCGACCACGCGGTAGTGGCGCGTGCGACGATCAGCGGAACGCCCGAGGTCATCGGTGATGATCACGCGCTGCAGCCAGCGGTCGGTGCCGTCGTAGCGAGGCTCGAACGGCGTGCGTGCGTGCATCACGCGGCGGTTGTCGAACAGGAGGATGTCGCCCGCACCCAGCGTGACGTAGATGCCTTCCTTGTCGGCACCGTCGTGGAACGCCTTCAGCGCGGCAGCCGCCTCGTCATCGCCGGCCACAGCCGCAGCGCAGTCCATGTCGATACGGACGAATCGCTTGCCGTCCTCGCCGTACAGCGCCGCGCCCTGGACACCGTCCTCGGGCCGACCGGTTCCCCCGGATGCCTTGTCGATGCCGTGCATGAAGCGCGGCTGACGCAGCACCGCTTCGTCCTCGGCCGAGAGTTCGATGCGATCGACCGGAGCGAGTGCGGTCTGCACGCGCTCGTCGCCCCTCACGCAGAACAGGCCGACGAACTGCGGGTGGGCGTCGTCGAAGGCGTCCTCCGAGTGCCAGTCGAGCAGGCTTCGGCTGCCGGTTCCGACGGCGTCGTACTCGTGCCCCGGGATCGGCGTGACGTTCTGGATGAGTGCGCCGCGGTGCTGGCGCGCGAAGGAGAAGATCTCACCGGCCACCGAGGCAAAGGCCACAAGCGCCGCCTCCGTCACGGGATCGCGGTCCTTGTTCTCGAAAGCGACGGGGTCACGCGGGCTCTCCCCCATGTCGGCCTGGTCGACCGTGAGGCCGTGGAAGAGCACTCCCCCGTCCGGAACGTCGGCGCGAGCGAACTGGCGGATGATCTCGACAGTCTCGGGGTCGGCGGCCTCGAACGCCGCCTTCGCATCGGCGAGGAGCTCTTCGAAGGCCGCATCGTCGGAGTAGATGCCGCGTCTGCCGCGGGCGACCTCCACGAAGATCGCAGCGACGTCGGGCGTGATGTGACGTTCGATCACAGGGGTTCCTTCCCACGGTGGGGTAACCGCACTGAAGCGCTCGAAGACACGAGTGCCGGTGTTGTGCTGTCGGGAGTATATCGGAGGAGCATCGCCCTCATGGGGGAGAAGTTAGGGTTTCCTAAGTCCGCGCGCACGGGTGCATCCGTCGTGCTCACTCGCGCGCGAGACCGCGAGAGATCTGCCGGGCCCACAGCGGTCCGCGGTAGAGGAATCCGGTGTATCCCTGCACGAGCGTCGCGCCGGCATGCAGCCTCTCGCGCACATCATCGGCGCTCTCGACGCCGCCCGCCGAGATGACGCAGAAGTCGTCGGGAACGAGCGATCGCACGAGTCGGAGAACCTCCAGCGCGCGCGGCGCGAGTGGCTTTCCCGACAGCCCGCCGGCACCGGCCGCGGCGATGACGGCGGGGTCGGTCACGAGCCCGAGTCCGTCACGGGCGATCGTCGTGTTCGTGGCGACGATGCCCTGCAGGCCGAGTTCGAGCGCCAGCGCGGTGACATCGCGGATGTCGTCGTCCGAGAGGTCGGGGGCGATCTTCACCAGCAGCGGGGTATCCTCCGCCGCCTCCTGAACCGCACCCAGCAGCGGTCGGAGCGATTCCGTGGCCTGGAGGCTCCGCAACCCCGGGGTGTTCGGTGAAGAGACGTTGACGACGAGGTAATCCGCGACCGGCGCGAGCAGCCGCGCACTCGTGACGTAGTCGACGACGGCGTTCTCGACATCCACGATGCGGCTCTTGCCGATGTTGACGCCCAGGACTGTGCGGTGCCGCCGGCGGCGAGCTTTCTCCAGCCGCCCCGCGGCCGCGTACGAGCCGTGGTTGTTGAAGCCCATGCGGTTGATGACTGCCCGATCCGGGATCAGGCGGAACAGGCGCGGCGTGGGGTTGCCCGTCTGCGGGATGGCGGTGAGCGTCCCGACCTCCACATGACCGAAGCCCAGCGCGTGGAGGCCGTTCACCCCCACCGCATCCTTGTCGAAGCCTGCGGCGACCCCGAACGGACTGTCGAAGGTCAGACCCAGTGCCTGGACCCGCAGGGAAGGGTCAGGACGGGTGAAGGCCCGCGCAAGCCACGACAGCGGGGGAACACCGAGGACTCGGATGACGAGCATCGCCGCATGGTGCGCTGTCTCCGGGTCCATCTTCGAGAGGAACGTGCGAAACAGCCACGGGTACATGCTTACTCCTCGAGATCGGATGCCGGGCGATGGTGATCCGCGCGCAACTGTGCGATCGCCGATTCAAAATCCTCGAGGGTTTCGAACGCCTGGTACACGCTGGCGAACCGGAGATAAGCGATCTCGTCCAGTTCTCGCAACGGACCGAGAATCGCCAGACCGATCTCATTGGTGTCGACCTGCGATGACCCCGTCTGGCGAACGGCCTCCTCGACCGTCTGGGCCAGAACCGCCAAGTCGCCCTCCGTCACGGGGCGACCCTGGCATGCCTTGCGCACGCCGGACATGACCTTTTCGCGGCTGAACGGCTCGATGACGCCGGATCGCTTGATGACGTTCAGGCTCGCGGTCTCGATCGTGGAGAATCGGCCACCGCACTCGGGGCATTGCCGACGACGACGGATGCTCAGCCCGTCGTCACTGGTCCGAGAATCGATGACGCGCGAATCGGGGTGGCGGCAGAAGGGGCAGTGCATGGCAGCCCCAGACTACGCGGTGAACCGCGCGCGGACCGCCTCCCCGTGCGCGGGGAGGACCTCCGCGTCGGCGAGAGCGACGATCGCATCGGCGACCTCGGCCAACGCCGCCTGGTCGTACTCGATGATCTGCTGCGGGCGGAGGAACGTCGAGGCCGACAGCCCCGCGGCGTAGCGCGCCTGTCCGCCGGTGGGGAGCACGTGATTGCTTCCCGCCAGGTAGTCGCCGAGGCTGACGGGCGAGTGCGCGCCGACGAAGACAGCCCCAGCGTGGACGAATCGATCCGTCATCGGGTCCGCGAGGTGAAGCTCCAGGTGTTCCGGAGCGTAGGCGTTGGAGAACTCGACCGCGTCGTCGAGGTCATCGACCAGCACGATTGCCGACTGCGGGCCGGCGAGCGCCACCGCGATGCGCTCGGCGTGGAGTGTCGTTGCGGCCCGCGCGGCGACCTCGATCTGCACCGCATCCGCCAGCGACGGCGATGTCGTGACCAGAACCGCCGATGCCTGCTCGTCGTGCTCGGCCTGGCTGATGAGATCGGCGGCGACGAGCCGCGCATCGGCGGTGTCATCGGCGACGATGAGGATCTCCGTGGCCCCGGCCTCGGAATCCGTGCCGACGCGTCCGGCGACAACGCGCTTGGCCGCCGCCACGAAATTGTTGCCGGGTCCGGTCACGACGTCCACCGCATCGAGTCCCAGACTCGGTACCCCGAATGCGAAAGCGCCGATCGCACCTGCTCCGCCCATCGCGTAGACCTCGGTCACGCCCAGCAGCCGCGCGGCCGCGAGGATCACCGGGTGCACCCTGCCGCCCTCGGATCGCTGCGGCGGAGAGGCGAGGGCGATCTGCTGGACGCCGGCCGCTTGGGCGGGCACGACGTTCATGACGACGCTCGAGGGGTAGACGGCCTTGCCGCCCGGGACGTAGACCCCGACGCGCCGGACCGGCTGCCACCGTTGGTGGATGAGGGCGCCGGGTCCCACCTTCGTCGTCGCCGGCGGGGGGACCTGAACCGCGGACGCCACCCGCACGCGGTCGATGGCGCGCTCGAGAGCCTCCCGGACGGAGGAATCGAGCCGCTCGAGGGCTTCGTCGAGGTGCTCGAGCGGCACCCGGATGTCGTGGCCGGTCACCCCGTCGAATTGCTCAGCCTGGGCGCGCAACGCGGTCTCGCCGTTCGTCGCGACGTCCTCGACGAGGCGCGCGGCGGTCTCGAGCGCCTCGGAACGGGCCGCCGTCGCACGAGGAACGGCGGCGAGCAGGTCGGCGGGCGAGAGGGCGCGCCCACGCAGGTCAAGGGTGCGAAGCATCCATCTACGGTATCGCGCCCACGACATGCTCACGCTCGAGCGAGCCAGTGATCATCCGAGGCATTGCGGCCCGAGCAGACCCTTCAGTTCCCCGTACAGATCGGCCGTGACCGTCACCGGATGCGGCACCTCGAACACCTTCGCCACGCCGCCCTTGTGCAGCCGCAGCGTCACCTCGGTGTCGCCGCGATGACGGAGCAGGCAATCGGCGAGGTCTCCGATCACGGACTCGGTGGCGCGCTGCTCGGGGATGACGAGAACCAGCGGGCCGGATGCGTCGACCGAACCGAGATCGGGCGCGAACGCCGCCTGCGCGTGCAGGTTCATGCCGTCGTCTCTGCGGGAAACGCGACCTCTCACGACGAGGATCGAGTCCGCCTGCAGCATCGACTGGAACTCGGTGTAGGTCTTCCCCATGAACATGACCGTGATCTCACCGTCGAAGTCCTCGACCGTGATCATGCCGTACGGATTGCCGCTGGACTTGGCGACGCGGTGCTGGACGCTCGTCACCAGTCCCGCGATCGTCACCTGATCCCCGTCGGCCAGATCCTCCGAGCCGAGCAGATCGTGGATGGTGATCGACGCATGCTTTGCCAGCGGGACCTCGAGTCCCGCGAGCGGATGGTCCGACACATAAAGACCGAGCATCTCGCGTTCGAACGCGAGCTTGTCCTTCTTGGTCCACTCGGGCCGCTCGGGCACCTTGCTGACCTGCTGGGGCTCGTCCTCGCCCCACAGCGAGTCGAAATCGAACCCGACCTCGCCGTTGGCCTCGCGACGCTTGTCGAGCACGGCCTGCTCGGTGGCATCCTCGTGGATTTCCATGAGGGCTCGGCGAGTGGCTCCGAGCGAATCGAACGCGCCGGCCTTGATGAGCGATTCCACCGTCCGCTTGTTCGCGACCGAGACGGGGACCCGGGCCAGGAAGTCGTGGAACGAGGCGAACGGGGCGTCCGTCCGGGCCTGGACGATCGCCTCCACCACGTTCGCCCCGACGTTGCGGACGGCTCCCAGGCCGAAGCGGATGTCATCCCCGACGGCGGCGAAGTAGCGGATCGACTCGTTGACATCCGGCGGCAGCACCCGGATGCCCATGCGGCGGCACTCATTGAGATAGACGGCCATCTTGTCTTTCGAGTCGCCGACGCTCGTGAGGAGGGCAGCCATGTACTCAGCCGGATAGTGGGCCTTCAGGTACGCCGTCCAGTACGACACGAGCCCGTAGGCGGCCGTGTGGGCTTTGTTGAAGGCGTAGTCGGCGAACGACTCGAGCACCTTCCACAGGGTCTGCTGCGCGGCATCCGAGAATCCACGCTCCGCCATTCCGCCGAAGAAGATCTCTTGTTGTTTGTCGAGCTCCGACTTCTTCTTCTTGCCCATCGCACGCCGCAGCAGGTCGGCTTGACCGAGCGTGTAGCCGGCCACGCGCTGTGCGACCGCCATCACCTGCTCCTGATAGACGATGAGGCCGTAGGTGGTGTCGAGGATGTCAGCGAGAGGTTCCTCGAGCTCCGGGTGGATCGGCTCGATCTCCTGCTGCCCGTTCTTTCGCAGGGCGTAGTTGATGTGGGAGTTCACCCCCATCGGCCCGGGACGGTACAGGGCGAGCACCGCGGAGATGTCCTCGAAGTTGTCGGGCTTCATCAACCGGAGGAGGGACCGCATGGGCCCGCCGTCGAGCTGGAACACGCCCAGCGTGTCCCCTCGAGCGAGCAGCTCGTAGGAGGCGCGATCGTCGAGCGCGAGATCCTCGAGGATGAGCGGCTCGCCTCGGTTGGCTTCGATGTTGTCGAGCGCATCGTTGATGATCGTGAGGTTGCGAAGCCCCAGGAAGTCCATCTTGATGAGGCCGAGGGACTCGCACGACGGGTAGTCGAACTGCGTGACGATCTGGCCGTCCTGTTCGCGACGCATGATCGGGATGATGTCGATCAGCGGCTCACTCGACATGATCACGCCCGCGGCGTGCACGCCCCACTGACGCTTGAGGTTCTCGAGACCGACAGCGGTGTCGAACACCGTCTTGGCTTCGCTGTCGGTCTCGATGAGCGTGCGGAACTCCCCTGCCTCTTTGTAGCGGGGGTGGTCTTTGTTGAACATGTCCGTCAGCGGAACGTCCTTGCCCATGACGGCGGGCGGCATCGCCTTGGTGAGGCGCTCCCCCATGCTGAAGGGGAATCCCAGAACACGACCGGCATCCTTGAGCGCCTGCTTGGCCTTGATCGTGCCGTAGGTGACGATCTGCGCGACACGGTCGTCGCCGTACTTCTCGGTGACGTACTGGATGACCTCGCCGCGACGTCGATCGTCGAAGTCGACATCGAAGTCGGGCATCGACACGCGGTCGGGGTTGAGGAACCGCTCGAAGATGAGCCCGTGCTGGAGCGGGTCGAGGTCGGTGATCCGCATGGCGTAGGCAGCCATCGACCCGGCACCGGACCCGCGGCCGGGTCCGACACGGATGCCGTTGCGCTTGGCCCAGTTGATGAAGTCGGCGACCACGAGGAAGTAGCCCGGGAAGCCCATCTGGACGATGACGCCGACTTCGTACTCGGCCTGCTTCCGGACCTCATCGGGGATGCCGGCTGGGTAGCGCTCGTGCAGACCGGCCTCGACTTCTTTGACGAACCAGCTCTCCTCTGTTTCACCGTCGGGAACCGGGAACCGCGGCATGTAGTTCGCGCTGGTGTTGAACTCGACCTCGCAGCGCTCCGCGATCAGCAGCGTGTTGTCGCACGCCTCGGGGTGCTGCCGGAAGATCTGGCGCATCTCGGCGGGCGTGCGGATGTAGTAGCCATCGCCGTCGAACTTGAAGCGCTTGGGGTCGTCGAGGGTGGAGCCGGACTGAACGCACAGCAGGGCGGCATGGCTGTTCGCGTCGTGCTGGTGCGTGTAGTGCGAGTCGTTGGTTGCCAGCAGCGGGATGTCGAGGTCTTTCGCGATGCGCAGCAGGTCGGTCATGACACGGCGCTCGATGTCGAGGCCGTGGTCCATGATCTCGGCGAAGTAGTTCTCCTTGCCGAAGATGTCTTGGAACTCCGCCGCCGCGGCGCGCGCGGCGTCGTACTGACCAAGACGCAAGCGGGTTTGGACCTCGCCGGACGGGCATCCGGTCGTCGCGATCAGACCCTTCGAGTAGGTCTCCAGGAGTTCGCGGTCCATGCGCGGCTTGAAGTAGTAGCCCTCCATCGAGGCCAACGAGGACAGCCGGAAGAGGTTGTGCATGCCCTCGGTCGTCTCGGACAGCAGCGTCATGTGCGTATAGGCACCCGATCCCGAGACGTCGTCGTCGCTCTGCTCGGGCGATCCCCATCGAACACGCGACTTCTCCGAACGGTGGGTACCTGGGGTCACGTACGCTTCGATCCCGATGATCGGCTTGATGCCGGCATCCTTCGCCGCCTTGTAGAACTCGAACGCCGCGAAGGTGTTGCCGTGGTCGGTGACGGCGATCGCCGGAGATCCTTGCGCTGCCGCTTCCTGCACCATGGCCCCGATGCGCGCCGCCCCATCGAGCATCGAATACTCGCTGTGCACGTGCAGGTGGACGAAGGAGTCGGACGCCATGCCGAGAGTCTACGTTCGGCATCCGACACGCTCATCCCGGCCCGCCGCGGGTCGGGATGCCGAGTCGACGTGGGCGGATACGGTGGGTGCGTGCCCACCCCGGACTTCATTCTCGAGCTGCGCCGATTCGTCGGCACCCGACCGCTTCCGCTCGTCGGCGTGACCGCCGTCATCATCCGAGGGGGCGACGTGCTGCTGGGGCGACGCAGCGACAACGGTGCCCTCACGCCGATCACCGGCATCGTCGATCCGGGCGAGGAACCGGCCGATGCCGCGGTCCGTGAGGCCGCCGAAGAGGCCGGTGTCGTCATCCGGGCCGACCGACTGGCCTGGGTGCATCAGATCCCCCGGATCACGTACGCCAACGGCGACCAGAGCGACTACCTTGATCTCACCTTCCGGTGCAGCTGGATCTCGGGCGAGCCGTTCCCCGTCGACGGTGAGATGACCGAGGTCGGCTGGTATCCCCACGACCGCCTCGACGAGGTCGGCGACCAGATGCGCGCACGTATCGCCGCTGCCCTTCCCCCGCACGGAGAGGCCCGGTTCCTGACCGGCGGGACGGCCTGACGGCAGCCGTCCGCACGATTTGTTCCGGTCCTCGGGAACCCTGGGCGCGAGAAGACTCCGGACAATTGCTGCGTGGCCCTGCATCGACCCACCGCTGCCCTCGCCGTGCTCTGGATCGTCAGCGGCGTGCTCGGCGGCACCGTCGCGTTCCTGCTGTACCTCGAGTACATCGGGCAGCTGACCGGCAGCGACCCGATCGTCTCGTGCCAGTGGGGCGTTCTGGTCACCTGCGGACCGAATCTGCTCTCGCCCGGGGGGAACATCCTCGGCTTCAGCAACTCGATCGCCGGGATGGTGCTGTTCGCGGGTCCCGTCTACGCCGGCGTCAGCGCTCTGGCCTCACCCGCAGGTCTCCGTCGCTGGTACTGGCGGACCTTCGGGATCTTCGTCGCCGGAGCCTTCGTCCTCGTGCACTACTTCGCGATCCAGAGCATCTTCGTCTACCGGTCGCTGTGCCCGTGGTGCATGATCATCTGGCTCGTCACGATCCCGCTGTTCTGGTACACGACCGGCTGGATGCTTCGCGAAGGCGTCTGGACCGAAGCGGTACCCGTCCGACGCGCGGGCCGAGCCCTCTCCACCTGGGCGCCGCTGGTGACCGTTCTGGACTACGCCCTCATCGCGGTGACGGCGCAGCTGAGGTTGGATCTGCTGGCAAGCTTCTGAGCCGCATCGCCGCGGTGCGGTGGCGATGGCGGCCTCACGCGGATTCCCCACCCCGCACGATCTCCAGCGCCCGAGCAAGATCGGGCGCGTACGAGGACTCGAACGACACCCACTCGCCTGAACCGGGATGCGTGAAGGCGAGCGTGCGCGCGTGAAGCCACTGGCGTGTCAGGCCGAGGCGTTCCGACACCGTCGGATCGGCGCCGTAGAGGGGGTCGCCCACGCACGGATGCCGGTGTGCGGCCATGTGCACCCGGATCTGGTGGGTGCGACCCGTCTCCAGATGGATCTCCAGGAGCGAGGCACCCCGGAACGCCTCGATCGTCTCGTAGTGGGTGATCGACGGCTTCCCGTCCGGGGTCACGGCGAATTTCCAGGAGTGCGACGGATGCCGTCCGATAGGCGCGTCGATCGTTCCGGCGAGGGGATCCGGGTGCCCCTGGACGAGCGCGTGGTAGATCTTCTCGACGGTGCGGTCTTTGAATGCCGCCTTGAGGACCCCGTAGGCGCGCTCGGACTTGGCGACGACCATGAGGCCGGTCGTTCCGACATCCAGGCGGTGGACGACACCCTGCCGTTCGGGAGCACCGCTGGTCGCGATGCGAAACCCCGCCGCCGCAAGGGCACCGAGCACGGTCGGCCCCTCCCACCCCACGGAGGGGTGAGCGGCGACGCCGGCGGGTTTGTCGACGACCACGATGTCATCGTCGTCATGCACGATCCCGAGGTCTGGCACCGCGACCGGGACGATCTCGGGTTCGCGCCTGTCTGTCCACACGATCTCGAGGATGCTGCCCGCTGTCAGCCGATCGGACTTGCTGAGCGGGCGACCGGCCTCGCTGACCCCGCCGGCTTCGGCCACTTCGGCGGCGAAGGTGCGCGAGAACCCGAGCATCTTGGCGACACCGGCATCCACGCGGGCGCCGTCGAGCCCATCGGGCACGGGAAGCATCCGGGCCGGCATGTCAGCTCTTCTCTCGCCGACGAGGCGCCTGTACCGCTACGGAACGGGTTGGTCTCGACCGGGGGCGACTCACGAGTTGTGGCGGCGCGCTTCTTCGTCCGCGATCCGGTCCGCCTCCCGGGCGACGGCCTCCTGCTCGGCCTCGCTCAGCGGGGGCAGGCCGATCTCGTCACGCGGAACACCGGCGTTCGGGTCGGCGACGGGGAACTCGGAATCGAATCCGCCTGCGACACCGCCGCCAGGCGGAAACTCGTCCCCGGCGGCGCCGAGGATGGTCTCGTCGGCGGATGCCTCGGTCTCACCGTGATGGTGCCGCTTGCCGTCCATCTGTACTCCTACGATCACGAGCAGTGCCACGCCGATCATCATCGTGACGATGAAGATGTCGGCCACGTTGTAGATGGCCGGGCTCATCCAGAACCACATCCAGGGCGTGTTGATGAAGTCTACGACGTGCCCCACAGGGAAACCGGGCTCGCGGAACAGCCGGTCAGTGAGATTGCCCAGCACGCCGCCCAGCAGCAGCCCGAGGACCACAGCCCACAAGCGCGATTGCACCCTCGTGATGGCAAACCAGACGATGACCCCGGCGACGACGGCGAGGGCGATCGTGAAGATCCAGGTGAAGCCTTCGCCGAGCGAGAATGCCGCGCCCGGGTTCTTGACCAGGTAGAACTGCAGGAACTCGCCCCACACCGGAACCGGTTGCTCCAGCGGCAGGTTCGTCAGCGCAAGGTGCTTCGTGAACTGATCGGCGGCCAGCACCACAATCGCGAGGACCGCGATCGTGATGCCGGCCGCCGAGTGGCGCAAGGGAGGCCGGGACGCCAAGAGCGTCCTCAGTTCGTGATGTTCGCGACCGACGCGCTGTCGGTCGAAGAGGAGTCGAGGTCCTTGAGGTGGCCCTCGATGAAGTTGCGAAGCTGCGAGCGGTAGTCACGCTCGAACTCGCGCAGCTCACTGATGCGAGCATCCAGTTCGGCCTTCTTGGCCTCCATGCGGGCGATCTCGTCGCGGCCGCGCGTCTCTGCGTCGGAGATGATCGAGGCGGCCTGGGCCTGTGCCTCGGCGATGAGCTGGTCGTGACGCGCCTGACCTTCTGCGACGTGCTCGTCGTGCAGGCGCTGAGCCAGCTCGAGCAGGCCGGCGCTAGCCACCGTCGGAAGAGGCGTACCTGCGGGCGCAGCCGGGGCCGGTGCGGGCGCGGACTCCTCCGCGGGAGCCTCGGGAGCAGCCGGCGCCGCCGGGGCGCCCGCCTCGAGCTCAGCGATCCGCGCCTTCAGCTCCTCGTTCTCAGCGAGAGTCTTGCGCCACTCGACCACGATCTCGTCGAGGAAGTCGTCGACCTCGTCGGGATCGAACCCTTCCTTGAACCGGACGTGCTGGAACTGCTTGGTGACGACGTCATCCGGAGTCAGTGGCATTTCTTCCCTCTTTCGTTCGCCCGGGCACTGGTCGAGCGTGCGTTGCGACCCGCGTTTGTGGGCGGTTGATAACAGCAAAGCATAGTCGTGGTGGCATTCACGCCGCGAAGGCGCGTGTCACCGACAGCAGAATGAAGCACGAGAGCATCGTGAGCGCGAAGGCGAAGTCGATGGCGATGTTGCCGATACGCAGCGGCGGAATGAACCGACGGAGGAAACGGATCGGAGGATCCGTTGCGGTGTACACACCTTCCGCGACGACGAGCATCGCACCGCGCGGACGCCACTCACGATCGAAGATGGGGATCCACTCGAAGATGAGTCGAGCCAGCAGCACGAGGATGTAGATGAGAAGTGCCGCGTTGAGGATTCCGGCGACGATCTGAATGACGTTCACGTATCAAGTCTGAGGGAAAGGAACCGCCTCTGGATCCGCCTGCGCCACGGCGCCCTCGCCGGAGACCGCGACGTTCTCCGGCGACAGGAGAAACACCTTGCTCGTCACACGCTCGATGCGACCGTAGAGCCCCAGCGACAGCCCGCTCGCGAAGTCGATCAGACGGCGCGCGTCGGCGTCGCTCATCTGTGAGAGGTTGATGATGACCGGCACTCCCTCGCGGAAGCTCTCGGCGATCACCTGAGCGTCGCGGTACTGCTTCGGGTGCACCGTGACGATCTCGTTCAGCGCGCCGACGGCAGGCTGACGCACAACTGCCGGGCGGTGGATCGGGGTCACCGGAGCGGCCTTCTCGACGGACGTCGAGGCGGACTTGCGCGTCGGCGCCGGCGCAGGCGTCTCGTCGTAGACCTCCTCCTCGTCGGCGAGGCCCAGGTAGACCATGGTCTTCTTCAAGGGGTTCGACATCGCATCCTCCGTTTGCTCGTCTGGTCCGAGGTTAACCGCGGACAGGGCGCGGACCCGTGATTGCCGTACCGATGCGCAGGTGTGTCGCGCCGGCCCGGATGGCGGCTTCGAAGTCTCCGGTCATGCCCGCCGAGATCCACGTGGCGTCGGGAACGACCCGCCGCACGGTTTCGGCATGGCCTGCGAGGCGCTCGAACGCCGCGGCCGGTTCTTCGCCCAGCGGCGCGACCGCCATCACTCCCCGCACGCGCAGCCCACGGCATCCGGCTGCGTGTTCCGCGAGGGCCAGGAGCCGCTCCGGGGCGACACCTCCCCGTCCGGGGTCATCGGTGAGGTTCACCTGAATCAGGACATCCCGCGGCTCCTCGTCGGCCGCATCCAGCGCAACGGCGAGCTTCTCCCGATCGAGCGAGTGGATGACGGAGGCCACACGGCGAACCGCGCGAGCCTTGTTCGTCTGCAGCTGCCCGACGAAGTGCCACCGCAGGTCCGGCGTCTGGCCGACCTCGGTGACCTTCTCCAGCACCTCCTGCGCGCGGTTCTCCCCCACATCCCGCACACCGAGCGCGTAGAGCTCGTTGATCAGCGACGCCGGATGGAACTTCGTGACGACGATCCGCGTGATCTCGTCCGGCGATCGACCGGCCTCGCGCGCCGCTGCGGCAATGCGTTGGTCGATCGCGGCCACGCGCTCCGCCAGGGACGCGGACGGCGTGGTCATCGCAGTCGTCCCGCCACGCACACGCGGTCGGCTCTCGAAGACGTCACTTCAGGAAGTCGGGGATGTCGAGATCGTCGTCTCCGAACGCCGAGTCGAACGCGGCATCCGAAATCGAGGGCACAGGGGCGAGCTTCTCGGGACGCTTCGGCTCCTCGTCCGATTGTGCGGGGGCCGGCTCGGCGGGTTCCCGGCGGAGCACGGGCGCAGCGTCAGGTCGCGTCTGAGGTTCGCCACCGTCGAAGCCGGCGGCGATGACGGTCACGCGGACCTCGTCGCCGAGCGTGTCGTCGATGACCGTTCCGAAGATGATGTTCGCCTCGGGGTGCGCAGCCTCCTTGACCAGCTGCGCCGCATCGTTGATCTCGAAGATGCCGAGATTCGACCCGCCCTGGATCGACAGCAGCACCCCATGGGCCCCTTCGATGGATGCCTCCAGCAGCGGCGACTCGACGGCCAGCTCTGCTGCCTTGATCGCCCGGTCCGCGCCTCGCGCCGACCCGATCCCCATGAGCGCGGAGCCCGCGCCCTGCATGACCGACTTCACGTCGGCGAAGTCGAGATTGATCAGGCCCGGCGTCGTGATGAGGTCGGTGATGCCCTGTACACCGGCCAGCAGCACCTGGTCGGCGGTGGCGAACGCCTCGATCATGGAGATTCCGCGATCGCTGATCTCGAGGAGCCGGTCATTGGGGACGACGATGAGAGTGTCGACCTCTTCCTTCAGGCGCGCCACCCCGGACTCCGCCTGGCTCTGACGACGACGACCCTCGAACGAGAAGGGCTTGGTGACGACACCGATCGTCAACGCGCCGATCGACTTGGCGATCTTGGCGACGACCGGAGCCCCACCGGTTCCCGTCCCACCGCCCTCGCCCGCCGTCACGAAGACCATGTCGGCGCCTCGGAGGGCCTCTTCGATCTCTTCGGTGTGGTCCTCTGCCGCGCGCCGGCCCACTTCGGGGTCGGCACCCGCACCCAGGCCTCGCGTGAGCTCGCGCCCTACATCCAGCTTGACGTCGGCGTCGCTCATCAGCAGGGCCTGGGCGTCCGTGTTGACAGCGATGAACTCGACCCCACGCAGGCCGAGCTCGATCATGCGGTTGACGGCGTTGACGCCTCCGCCGCCGACGCCGACCACCTTGATGACTGCAAGGTAGTTCTGGTTCTGGCTCATGCCGACTCCTGTGCTCGTGTCCTGCAACCTTCAACCTCAACTGGAGGTGTAAAGTATTGCTGGGTATGCATTTCCTAGACACGAAGCTAAGCGTCGATGTCGCCGATTCGGCGCGCGTCGGTGGCGTGTCGTCACATCACGCGTCAGCGCACGCGCCTACGACGTCGGGCGGCTAGCGCCTCACTGGATCACCACGGCCGATGGCGACGAAACGTCGTATCGGGAGACCGTCTCGGGGGGCCGAGATCGCATCGCTGCCGACAACGCGATCGCCTTGTCCGCCGACTCATCGGCATTGCCCCAGACGATCTGCGTACCGGTTCCGCCCAGAGTCAGGGTGACATCGTTCGGTGTCGTCGCCGAGGCCTCGGTGACCTGGAGCATGATCTCTGCGGGCAGCGATCGAAGCACATGGCCGAGCGCGGCGAAGGCATCGGATGCCGTCCCCCCGGTGACCTCGAGCACGGGGCGACCGGCGGCCGGCGTCTGCGTCGTGGACAGCGCGACACCGGCTGCATCCACGAGCGTGAACCCGGCGGGCGAGGCGATGACCCCGATCGGGGTGCGCTCCACGACCCTCACGATCAGATCGTGCGGCGGCCGCGCCTCGACGGTGTACGACTCGACCAGGGGGAAAGCGACCAGCGCAGCCTTGATGGCGCTCTCATCGACAAGAGGCAGCGGAGTGCCCAGCTGCGACGACAACGCGTCAGACACGGCCTGTGCGTCCAACTGCTCCGCGCCCGCGACGGTGATGGTCTCGACGGCGAAGAGCGGGCTGTAGGCCGCACCGACGCTGCCGAGCGCCACGAGCACGACGGCGGCGAGGGAACCGAGCCAGACCGCCCGGCGACGTCGTGCCCGAGCCGTGAACCGACGCACCTCCGATTTCAACGCCCGCCGGCGCGCTCGCGCAGCGCGCCACACCTCGCGTGCTCCCACGGCCTCTGAACCGCCGCCCGGATCGTTTCCCGACGCCGGTGGGGATCCGATTCCCGGGACCGCCTGCGCGGGCGAGTCATCCGTCGCCCCCGTGTCGGTCACGGGGGTATCCGTCCTCCGCGCGTCGGGCGTCAACGGCAGAATCGGCGCGGTCATCTCCGCATCCGCGCTCTCGCGACCGAGCTGATCACGGGGGTCACTCTCGGACGCCGGCGGTCGACCGGAGGGAGGAAGCGGGGTCGGCCGGCGCACGGCTACTCCCCCGGTGCGTCTGAGCGGCGAAGCGCCGCGAGCACGTCGGGGACGATGAGGTTGACGTTCCCACACCCCAGGGTGATCACGAAGTCGCCGTCCCGCGCGATCGAGGCGGTGTAGGCGGCGGCGGCGCTCCAATCCGCTTCGAAGTGGACGCGGTCGGCATCCGTGAACCGGCGCGAGACGAGCTCGCCCGTGACGCCGGGGATCGGGTCTTCCCGTGCTCCGTAGACATCGAGGACGACGGTGTGGTCCGCGTGCGTCTCCAGCACCTGGGCGAACTCTGCGGCCATCTGCTGCGTTCGCGAGTAGGTGTGCGGCTGATGCAGCGCGATGATGCGCCCGTCGCCGACGACGGTGCGGGCGGCGGCGAGAGCCGCAGCGACCTCGGTCGGATGGTGGGCGTAGTCGTCGTACACGCTCACACCGCGCTCGATTCCGTGCAGTTCGAAACGCCGCACGGTGCCGGCGAAGGTCGCCACCGACCGCACCGCATCCGGGAAGGCATGACCGAGCGTGAGTAGAACAGCCACAGCCCCGGCGGCGTTGACGGCGTTGTGCTCGCCGGGGATCGCCAGGGTCGCCGAGACCGTCTGATCGGCGTGGGTGAGCTCGAACGACACCGGCCCGTCCGTTCGGATCCCGTGCACACGGACGTCGGCGTCGGGGGACTTCCCGAAGGTCACGACGCGCGGGTGGGTCAGGTGCGGGAGGATGCGGCGGGTGCCCTCGTCGTCCGAGGACAGCACGATCGCCTCCCGGGCCTTGTTGCCGAAGCTCGCGAATGCGGCGTCGAAGGCCTCTCGGGTGCCCCAGTGATCCAGGTGGTCGGGGTCGATGTTGGTGATGAGCGCAACCGCCGTGTCGTAGAGCAGGAACGTGCCATCCGACTCGTCAGCTTCGATGACGAACAGGTCGTCGACACCGGTTCCGCTCGAGACGCCGAGGTCAGCGATCACGCCCCCGTTGACGAAGCTCGGGTCGGCTCCGAGCGCCCGAAGCGCCGTCACGATCATGCCCGTCGAGGTCGTCTTGCCGTGCGCGCCTGCGACGGAGACCAGCGGACGACGGCCGATCAGCCAGTACAGCGCCTGCGACCGGTGGATGACCGGGAGTCCCCGCTGCTTCGCGGTGACGAACTCGGGGTTCTCGGGCCAGATCGCGCCGGTGTGGATGACGGTGTCGGCGTCACCGAGGTACGCGGCATCGTGGCCGACGTGCACCCGCGCGCCGCGCGCGGCGAGCGCCCGTAGAGCAGCACTGTCGGCGCGGTCGGATCCCGAAACGCGGATGCCGCGATCGAGGAACATGCCGGCAAGGCCGGACATGCCCGATCCGCCGATACCGATGAAGTGCGCGGCCTCGATGGATTCGGGAATCGGGAGACTCAGGTCGGGTCTGATCATGACCCGTCAATCCTAGGTCGGCGCCGCTGAGGATCTCCTTCGGCGCGCGGCCTCTCGCAGGGCTTGAGCTATGGATATTCCATTTTCAGGAATATTCTTGATCCATGGCTACTTCCCGACCTGACACTGCCTTCTGGATTCTGACGGCGCTCGCGAGCGGACCGCAGCACGGCTACGGCATCCTTCGGGGCGTATCCGAGGCATCCAGCGGCACAGCGTCCCTCAAGACCGCGACCCTCTACGCGACGCTCGATCGCCTGACCGCGAGCGGCGCTGTCGAGGTCTCGGGCGAAGAGATCGTGGATGGGCGCGCTCGCCGCTACTTTCGCCTCACACCCCAGGGACGGACTCAGCTCGAGAGCGAAACCGCCGAGCTTGAGCAGCGGGTCGCCGCCGCACGCAGGGCGCTGGGCCCCGCAGCGAGCGGCGGCGCGACACCGCGCCCCGCTCATCCGCGGAGCGCTCTGGCATGAGCCGCGACCGAGACAGTTTCGATCGCCTCGTCCGCTGGTACCCGCGCTGGTGGCGCGACGCGAACGCGGCGGCGTTCGTGGGAACCGCCATGGATGCTGCCGAAGCAGCCGGTCTGCGCACGCCATCGCGCGGTGAGCGAGTGGCGGCAGCGCTGGCGGGCCTGGGCACCCGACTCGACGCAACCACCGCGCGCGTCGCCAGCGTTGCAGCTCTGGTCTTGTCGGCGTTCGTCGCAGCGGCAGGTCAGTTCGGGTGGCCATTCACGGCCCCGTGGCTGTTCACGGCGAGTCTCGCAATCCAGGTCGGCCTGGTTCCGGCTCTGTGGTGGACAGTCGCTCTCGCCTGCGCGCGGCACCGTCTCCATCTCGATCCGACACGCACGCTGCTCGCGCTGGGCATCGCGATGATCGCGGCAACCGGCGCCGCACTCGCCTTCGCGTCCTGGAGCGTCGGGTTTGATGAGGCAGACGCTGGCGGCCCGCGCTCCCTCTTCTCGGCGCTGTTTCCTGCCTTCCTTGCGCTCGGATCGACGGCAGCCGCATGTGCGGTGCTCATCGCGGTCAGCGACCGCCTCCCGCGTCACCGTGGGATGCGGATGCTGATCGTCGCCACGAGCATGATGGGCGCTGCGTTGTCGCTTCCCCTCGTAGCCGTCATGCTCATGTCACCGATCACGACACTCCTCGTCTCCGGATCCGCGGTTGTGATCGTCGCTCTCGCCTGGCCCGACCACCGCGAGCGCACCAGTGCGACAGCCTCAGCTGGCGACTCCGACGCGGACGTGGGCGGTCGGCGGCGCGCAGCGCGGGCGCTCGCTGTTGCCGCCAGCGTGATGTCACTCCTGGGGATCGCTTTCGCGGTCTCGGGGCCTCTGTACACGACCCTCGATGGCACCGAGGCGATGATCGTCGGAATGCGAGCCGCGGCCGGATGCGGCATCCTCGTGGTCCTCGCGCTGGCCCTGCGCGCCCCCCGCGGCAGCTCGACCCAGCGGTGGGCGGTCTGGGGAGCCGCGACGCTGGGCGCACTCACCCTCGTCCTCGTGATGACAGCGTGGGGAACGCTCCTGCCGTCGGGCAACCCCCGCCTGATCGGCGCCGTGGTCTGGCTTCTTCCGGCGGCCGCGATCGTCTGGGTCGTGTGGGCCGCTTCGTGGCGAAACCGCTCCCTCGCCCTGGCCATCAGCCTCGTCGTCGGGGTGTCGTTACCTCTAGTCGGGCAGCTCCTTGCGGCGGTTCTCGGCATCCTGACGCCGATCGTCGCAATCGTGGTGGCATGCCTGCGCGTGACGGCACCCGGGCCGCAGCGAGTGCAGGTCGACGCCGCCTGAACCTGTCTTGCATCTGTATCGACACATTATGACAATGTTGATACAAAGGAGACATGTCTGTGGAGTTCGGCTTGGTCTGGTTCAGCGCAGCGCTCCTGTGCGCACTCGCCCTCGTGCCGATCGTCTACCTCGTCAGGAGCCGGCGGCTCGACCTGAGCGCACAACAAGCCGCGCGCTACGAGCGAGTAGCGAAGCTGCCGTTCGGAACGGGCGAGAACTACGTGCGGGTGCGTGAGCGGCTGACTCGACGCGGTCGCACCGCCATGTGGGGCGTGCTCGCCGCGCTCGTCGTCTGGAGCCCCTTCGTCCTCTGGGGTGCGTCGTGGGGCTCATCGCTGTTCCTCTGGCTGATCACACTCTCGATCGTCATCGGCGTGCTGACCGTCTCTTCGGTGGCTGAAACCGTTCACGATCAGCTGCGGGCACCGAGCGCGGATACCCCGCGCGTCGCACACTCGCGGCGACTCACCACACAGGACTACCTTCAGCCCTGGCGCTGCGCCCTCGCCCCCGTGGCCCTCGGTGCTGCGTCCGCGGGCGTGACGGCAGTCCTCGCGTGGTGGATTGCCCAGCCCGGCCGCATCGCGACCGACACCGTGCTGTGGTGCGTCGGGTTTCTCGCCTTCGCGATCATCGTTTTCGTCGTGATGCGCGTGATGGAGCGCGTCGTCCTTTCCCAGCCCCAGGTCGCCAGCGATGACCTCCAGCTGGCGTGGGACGACCTGTTCCGCGCGGACGCGCTATGGTCCCTGCGCAGTGCCGCGACGATGGCCGCGGCGCTGCCTCTGGGAATGGCTGCGGGAACGCTCACCCTGACACCGATAGCCGTCGCGCCGCCCGAGCTCACCACGATCATGAGCTCATGGACCCCGGTGCTGATCGGCGCGACACAGGTGACCTACTCCCTGGGGCTCGGCAGGATGGCGGCGTCGCGCTACCCGGCCGCGTTCCGCCCGCAGGGCCGGCGCTCGCCCGCCATGTCGGGCACCCTCCCCCAGGGAGACGGCGCATGATCGTCATCGACCCGACCTCGCACACACCGCCGTTTGAACAGCTCCGCGCACAGTACGTCGCCGCGATTGCGAGCGGTGAGCTCCCGCCGGGGTCGAGGCTCCCGACGGTGCGTCGGCTCGCCGGCGACCTGGGCGTTGCACCGGGCACCGTCGCCCGGGCCTATCGGGAACTCGAGGCATCCGGCCTCATCGAGACGCGTGGCCGTCATGGGACGTTCGTTTCCGTTGACGAGAACGCTGCTCTCGGCCAGATCCAACGCGCCGCGGCCGCGTTTGCCGAACAGGTCCGCGGTCTGCGCGTGGACACGGACCAAGCTCTCGCCGCTGTGAGTGCGGCACTCAGGAGCACAGGAGCGGACCAGACCCACACGTGAGCGTCGGCCCGGCCGGGGCACTCTCAGTCGCATCGAGCGGCGTCCCACGAATGCCGGGTCCGCCGCATTCGGCGACGTGACCCTCGGCGCCGCGGGGACTAGCCGAGAGCCTCGTCGATCATGGCGATCACGTTCTCCGTGCCGGTACGGATGCCGATCGCGGCGGCCCGCTCGGCCATGCGCTGCCGTTCCCGGGTGTCGGTCAGGAGGGGCAGGATCCGCTCGCGCACAGCGTCGGCGGTGAACTCGGCGTCCGGGATGAGCCGCGCAGCACCGTGCTCCACCGCCGATGCCGCGTTCAGCGCCTGCTCACCGTTGCCCACGGCGTAGGGAACATAGACCGCGGGGATGCCCAGAGCGCTGATCTCGCTCACGGTCGCCGCGCCCGAACGCGAGACGATGAAATCGCACGCGGCGAAGGCGAGATCCATCCGGTCGACGTAGCGGCGGAGCGCGTAGCCCTGCTCCCCCGGATCCTCGAGGTCAGAACGATCGCCGGTGACATGGAGCAGCTGCCAGCCGACATCCAGAACATCGCGCCACGATCCCGCGAACGCCGTGTTGAGCCGCAACGCCCCGAGGGAGCCACCGAACACGAGAAGAGTCGGACGGTCGGGGTCGAGCCCGAAGTGAGCGGCTCCTTCGGCACGGTGGGCCGCACGGTCGAGATCCTCGATCTCGCGGCGAAGCGGCATTCCCACGACCCGCGCGCGCGGGAGCGGAGTGCCCTCGAACGCGACGCCGACACCCGCGGCGCGCCGAGCGCCGAGCCGGTTCGCGAGCCCTGGACGCGCGTTGGCCTCGTGGACCACGAACGGGATGCCGGCACGCCGGGCCGCGACGTAGGCGGGCGCCGACGCATAACCGCCGAAGCCGACCACGACCTCCACCCCGTGGGTCGCGATGTGTGCCCGCACCTGGGCGACCGCGCGCCGGAATCGTCCGGGGAACGCGACGGCGGCGCGATCCGGACGCCGCGGGAACGGCACTTTGTCGACGACGAGCAGGTCGTATCCTCGCTGCGGCACGAGTCGGGACTCCAGACCCTCCGCCGTCCCGAGGACGCGGACGTCGGCATCCGTCTGCCGTGCGCGAAGTCCGTCAGCCACCGCAAGCAGCGGGTTCACGTGCCCGGCGGTCCCGCCACCGGCCAGCAGGTAGGTCGTCACCGTCCGACCCTATCTCGGCCAGAGTGTCGCGCGCCGAAGGCCGCAGTTCGCGGTCAGCGCCGGGCCGCGGCAGGTCGCGCAGAAGCGACGCTCTTCATCGGGATCGTACGCGCGAACGCCAAGAGAACACCTGTGGCAACGAGCACGGAGACGAGGGATGTGCCCCCCTGGGACATGAACGGCAACGGGACACCCAGCGGCGGGAACAGGCGGAGGACCACACCGATGTTGATCAGCGCCTGGCCGACGATCCACACGGTGATCGCGCCGGCAACGATCCGCACGAACGTGTCGTCAGTCTTGCGGACGATGTGAAAAGCGCCGATCGCGTAGATCGCGAACAGCCCGAGCACGACGATCGCGCCGATGAGGCCGAGCTCTTCACCGACGATGGCGAAGATGTAGTCGCTCGCGGCTGCGGGAAGCCACTCGTACTTCTCCTTCGAGTTCCCGAGGCCGAGGCCGAAGATGCCACCGCCGGCCAGTCCCCAGATCGCGTGCAGGGGCTGGTAGCACGTGTCGAGGTAGTCGGCGGCGCAATCGGTGTTGAAGACGCTCAGGATGCGTTCCATCCGGTTCGGGCTGGTTACCGCCAACGCCGCCACCGCAACGATCGCACCCAGCACCGGGATGATGAAGACCCGTAGCTTGACGCCCGAGAAGAACAAAGCACCGAGCGACAGCAGGAACAGCACCATGGCGGTGCCGAGGTCGTGGCCGGCCAGGACCGTGGCGATCACCGCCGCGGTGACGGGAACGACGGGGATGAACACGTGCCGCCAGTCCCCCAGCAGCGTGCGCTTGCGGAAGAGGATGAACCCGAGCCAGAGCGCCAGCGAGAGCTTGAGGAACTCGGACGGCTGAGCCTGCATCCCCCCAATGCTGATCCAGTTGCGGTTCCCGCCGTCCTCCACACCGAGGGGCGTGAACACCAGCAGCTGGAACGCTGTCGTGGCGATGAGCGCCGGCCACGCGATCCGTTTCCAGAAGCTGACCGGCAGCCGGCTTGCGATGAACATCAGCGGCAGACCGATCGCGGCGAACACCGCCTGCTTGATCACGGCGTCGTACGGCGCCTGCCCCGCCGCCGTGGCTGTCGCACTCGTGGCCGAGAGGACCATCACGAGACCGAAGACGGTCAGCAGCACCGCGGTCGAGGAGATGAGCAGGAACTCCCCCGCGACGGGACGGAACAGCGAACCCAGGGAGACGCGGGCAGCGAGCCCGCGTCGGGGCGTGGGCTCGTCAGGCTCCTGCGGGAGGGGACGGATCGGCGTCGGTGTCGCCATCGGCGCCCCTTCCCACTCGGTCTCGAACCGCGGCGGCGAACTTCTCGCCCCGGTCGGCGTAGGAGGCGAACTGGTCGAAGGATGCGGCAGCGGGGGCAAGGAGTACGACGTCCCCGTCCGCCACGATTCCGATCGCCAGGTCCACGACCTGCGCCATGACATCCCCAGTCTCATCGGCAACGACCTCGTGCAGCGGCACGTCGGGCGCGTGTCGCTCGAACGCCGCTCGCACCGCGTCCCGTTGCTCGCCGATGACGATGGCGGCTTTCACGAGGGGGCCGCGCGCTGACACGAGGCTCGTGATGTCCACTCCCTTGAGCAGTCCGCCGACGATCCAGACCGATCCCGGGTACGCCGCCAGCGACGACGCCGCCGCGTGGGGGTTGGTCGCCTTCGAGTCATCCACCCATGTGACCCCGGCGACCGTCGCGACGACCTCCATCCGGTGCGGATCGAGGCGGAACTCGCGCAGCGCGGCGGCGATGGCTGCGGGCGGCACATCGAGGGAGCGGGCCAGCGCGCTCGCGGCGAGGATGTTGGCGACGACGTGGGGAGCCGCGAGCCCGAGTTCCTGCAACTCCGCCACGGTCGTGAGCTCGAGCGCGCTGCGGTGGCGCTCAGCGAGGAAGGCCCGGTCGACGACGATGCCGTCGACGACACCGAGATCGCTGGGGCCGGGTACCCCCAGATCGAACCCGATCGCGCGGGCCCCGTCGATCACGTCAGCCTGCTCGACCATCTCGCGGGTCGCGGTATCCGACTTGTTGTAGACGCACGCGACGCGGGTGTTGTCGTACACGTGTGCTTTCGCGTCACGATAGGCCTGGAACGAGCCGTGCCACTCCAGGTGGTCGTCGGCGAGGTTCAGACACACTGCGGCATGCGGTGAGACCGGCTCGGGCGATGACTGCAGACCGAGATACCAGAGCTGATGGCTGGAGAGCTCGACGACGAGCACGTCGAATCCCGAGGGGTCGCGGACGGCATCCAGAATCGGAGTCCCGATGTTCCCGCACGGCACCGCGCGCAGGCCGCCCGCGACCATCATCGTGGCGGCAAGACGCGTGGTGGTCGTCTTCCCGTTGGTCCCCGTCACCAAGACCCAGTCGGCGGGATCGCCGCCGGGACGGACAACCTTGTCCCGGACCCGCCACGCCAGTTCGATGTCGCCCCACAGCGGAATGCCGCTCTCCTGCGTCCAGCGGACGACGGGATGGGTCGGACTGAACCCCGGCGAGGCGATCACGACCTCGGGGGCGAACTCGACCAGGTCCGCGGGCGGAGCGCTGAGCGGCCCGATCGCCGACCGGACTCCGATCACCGGCAGGAGCCGTTCGTAGGCGGGATCGGCCCGTTCGGCGACGACCAGCACGTCCGCTCCGAGCTCCGCCATGGTGTCCGCAACGGAGAATCCGGTGACGGATAGTCCCAGCACCGCGACGCGCAGTCCACGCCAGTCGGCGTGCCAGCTCGTGAGGGCGTCCAGCCGTGAGGACGTCGATGACCTCTCGCTCATGTACGTGCGAGCCACTCGACGTAGAACAGACCGACCCCGGTGACGGCCAGTCCCGCCGCGATGATCCACATCCGGATCACGATGTTGGTCTCCGACCACCCTCGCATCTCGAGGTGGTGGTGGAACGGACTCATGAGGAACAGGCGCTTCCCCCTCGTGAGCTTGAAGTACACGCGCTGCAGGATGACCGAGCCGGGGCCGATGATGAAGGCGCCGGCGGTGAGGACCGTGAGGATCTCGGTGTGGGAGAGGATCGAGACGGCGGCGATGACACCTCCGATCGCCATGGACCCCACATCACCCATGAACACCTGCGCCTTCGGCGCGTTCCACCAGAGGAATCCGACCAGGGAGGCGACGAACGTGGCGGAGATGATGGTCAGATCGAGAGGATCTCTCGTCTGATAACAGGCCTGCTGGTAGGCGGCGACGAGGTCTGCGCCGTCGCATCGCTGCTGGAACTGCCAGAACGTCGTGAGGCTCATCGCGCCGATCGTGAACACGCCGACGCCGGCGGCCAACCCGTCGAGGCCGTCGGTGACGTTGGTGCTGTTGGACCAGGCGACGCCGATGAACGAGATCCAGGCGACGTACAGCAGGATGCCGAGCGCCACCGGCAAGGCGAGGAAGTTCAGCACAGAGATATCGCGGAACACCGACACATATGCTGTCGCGGGCGTTTGACCCTGAGCATCCGGGAACTGGAGTGCGACGAGGGCCCACGGAACGATGACGATGACCTGACCGACGATCTTGCGCCATCCGGACAGCCCGAGGCTGCGCTGACTGCGCAGCTTCATGTAGTCGTCGATGAATCCGACGAGGGCGAAGCCGACCATCATCCAGATCACGAGGAAACCCGAGAGCGTGGGTGGTGTGCCGCCCGCGTACGTCCCGATCAGGTATCCCAGGGCCGTGCCGAGGACGAAGATGACGCCGCCCATGGTCGGTGTGCCGCGCTTGAGCGCGTGCTGCGGATTGTTGCCGGCTTCGGGAGTGCGGATGACCTGCCCCCAGCCCCAGCGTCGGAACAGCCGCAGGAAGACCGGTGTGAGAAACAGCGAGAACGACAGGGCGATCGCCGACGCCATCAGAAGGGATCTCACGAGAAGGATTCTCCCAGACGGTCGCCGAGGTGCCGCAGCCCCGCGGAATTGGAGGACTTGACCAGGACACGGTCACCGTCACGAAGCTCGGTCAGCAGGTAGGCGTAGGCCTCGTCCGCCGTCTCGAAGAACACCGCCTCGCCATCCCACGACCCTTCGCTGATCGCGGCGAGGTAGAGGCGGCGCGCGTCGGCACCGATCACCACGATGCGCTGGATGCGCAGCCTCACGGCGAGCAGACCCACGCGGTCGTGTTCCTCCCCCGCGTACTCGCCCAACTCGCTCATCGCCCCGAGTACCGCCACGGTTCGCTGGTGCGGCGCGGTGATCTGGGCGAGCGTGCGAAGCGCCGCCGCCATCGAATCGGGACTCGCGTTGTAGGCGTCGTTGATGATGCGCACGCGATCCGAGCCCATGGGCTGCATCCGCCACCGCTCCGCGAGCTCCATCGTCTCGAGCCGCTCGATGCACGCGGCGGGGCTGACGTCGAGACTTGTCGCCGCAGCGATGGCCGCCAACGCGTTCATCACGTGGTGCTCGCCGAGCACACGCAGCACCACGGGATAGGGCTCGCCATCGATGACGACGCGGAACCGTGTCCCCTCGGGCGTGACCTCCACATCGTCCGCGCGAACATCTGCGCGCGCGCCTCGTCCGAACCATCGCACGGACGCGCCTCGTTCGGCAGCGATGCCTGCCATCGCAGCAACGCGCGGGTCATCCGCGTTGAGGACCGCGACGCCCCCCTCGCGGACGGCGTGGATCAGCTGGGACTTCTCGACGAACGTGGACTCGATACCGCCGAATCCGCCGGCATGAGCCATGCCCACCATCAGCACCACGCCGACGTCAGGCAGGACCAGCCCTGCCAGACGCGCGATTTCGCCCGGCGCGCTCGCCCCGAACTCGCTGACGAGGTAGCGGGTGCGTTCGGTGATGCGCAGCATCGTCAGCGGCGCGCCGACCTCGTTGTTGAACGACGCCTGCGGTGCGACGGTCTCGTCCTCGGCCTCGAGGATCCGCGCCAGCATGTTCTTCGTCGTCGTCTTGCCGTTGGATCCGGTGATCCCGACGATCCGGAGGCTCCCCCGCGCGCGAACCTCGGCCACGACGTACCGGGCGAGATCGGCCAGGGCGTGGACCGCACCCGGCACCACGATCTGCGTGACGGCGACGTCGACGGGCCGCTCGACGATCGCGAGCGTCGCGCCGCGTTCGACCGCGGCGGCGGCGAAGTCGTGCCCGTCGGCATGCTCACCGGGCTTGGCGACGAAGATCCCGCCGGGCTCGATCAGGCGGGAGTCGGTATCGACGATCCCCGCGACGACGGTCTCGGGAGTGTCGCCGCCGTGCAGCATGAGGGTACCGCCGAGGACATCGGCGATGCGGGAGAGGGGCAGGCTGATCATGCGCGAAGTGACGTGCCGTCGCGATCAGCCGAAGGTCGGAAGATCTGGCGAGGCGGAGTTCGAAGGCATCACCCGGTAGGTCTTGAGCACCTGGGTCATCGCCTCACGGAACGCCGGCGCGTTGGCACTAGACGACTTTACCGTGGTCGGCTCATCGAGTGTCACCACGACGACGTACTGCGGGTCATCAGCCGGAGCGAATCCGGCGATGGTCGTGAAGTACGAACCGACCTTGTAGGTGCCCGCACCCGGGTCGACCTTCTCGGCCGTACCGGTCTTGAGCGCCAGGCGGTATCCCGCGATCCCGACCTGGTCGGACACCGATCCCTTGCTGGCAACGTTCTCGAGCATGTCGGCGACCTGCCGGGCGGCAGCCGAGCCGATCACCTGGGTGGGCTCCCCGGTCTCGGGCGTGGTGATCGTCCCGTCGGCGGCCGTGCAGGACTCGACCAGCCGAAGCGGCAGCTTCAGACCGCCGTTCGCGATCGCCTGGTAGGCGCTGGCCAGTTCGGGGACCGTCGTCGTCAGACCCTGCCCGTAGGACGTGTTGTACTTCGTCTGGTTGTCCCACTCCCGCGGGTCCCGCACGAGACCTTGCGCTTCGCCCCAGAAGTCGACATCCGTCCCCTGCCCGATCCCGAAGCGCGTGAAGTAGTCATAGCGCGCCTGGTCGCTCATCATCCCCGCGAACGTGGAGATACCGACGTTCGAGGAGTTCACGAGAACGCCGTTGAGGGTGTACTGGTAGTCGGGGTGGGGCAGGTCATCTCGGACGCTGGCGCCATTGTCGAACGTCTGACGGAAGGGCACGTGCACCACAGAGCCGGGACTGGCAGTTCCGGAATCGACGAGCATCGCCGCCGACAGCGCCTTGAACGTCGAGCCGGGCTCGAAGGTGGCATGGAAGATCCGGCTCTCCCGATCGGCGGGGTCGACCGCCCCCGGTGCGTTGGGGTCAACGGTCGGGTACTCGGCTGCCGCACGGATCGCCCCGGTCTTGACCTCGACGACGAAGATCGTCCCGGACCTGGCTCCCGTGTTCTGGGTCTGCTCGGCGATCAGCTGCTGCAGATACCACTGCAGGTCTCGGTTGATCGTCAGCTGCAGGGTGCCCCCGTCGACCGCGGGAATCTCGGTCGATGTGCCGGGGATGATGACTCCGTCGCCGCCGCGCTGATAGCGGATCTCGCCGTCCGTTGAGGCGAGGCAAGAGTTCTGCGCCGCCTCCAAGCCCGCGAGCGGTGTCGCGTCGGAGCCGACGAACCCGACGACGTTCCCGCCGACGGCGCCATCCGGGTACGTGCGCGCGGGGTGCGGCACGAAGGCAAGATAGGGAAGCCCCAACGCGGCGAGCTCACGGTACTGCGCTGTCGTGAGGCCCCGCTTGAGCATCGCGTACCGGCTCTCCGGGTTCTCGTCGAGAGCGGCCGTCACGATCGCCTGAATCTCCTCGGCGGGCTGGCCCGTGATCGCACCGATCTCGGCGGAGATCGTCTCCCACGGGACATCGACCTCCTCGCCGTCGATCTCGCGTTCGACCGGGCCGACGAGCATGGGGTCCAGCTGCGCGTCATAGAGCACGATGCTGCCCGCAAGGACCGCCCCGTTCTCGTCGATGATGGCCCCGCGCGTCCCATAGGTCTTCTGCGAGCCCGAGAGGCCGAGCTCGAGCGACTGCGCGACATGCTCCTTGGCATTGACGACCTGGATGTCGACGAGACGGATGACGAAAGCGGCGAGCACCGCGAGTACAACGGCCATCGCGACGACGGTGCGGCGCCGGGGGCTTCGCGTGCTGCGTCCGGTCATCGCGTCGTGGGGGTCGGCAGGCCGTCGGTGAGCGCGGGGGGAACGACGGACTGGCCGGCGGCATCGGTTACGTCGACAGGCACCCCTTCGATCGTCGCGGCGGGATCGGTGATCAGCGGGGTATCGGTGATGAGCGCGTTGGCCACGGCTCCCCTTCCGACGGCATCGATGGATGACTGCCAGCTCGCCGCCTGCGACGCTCCCACCAGTGCCCCATCCGAGAGTCTGAGGAAGGTGGGCGCTTCACTGATGACCATACCCAGCGCCGACGCGTTCGCTGCGAGGTACTGCGGCGAGCTGAGACCCGCGACCTCGTCATACAGAATCTGGCGGTCCCAGGTGAGCTGCCGCTGCTGCGCCGTGAGTGTCGAGAGCGCATAGGTGTCCTGCGTGGTCAGGATCGAGACGACCATCTGGGCCGCGACGATCGCGGCCGCTCCCAAGACCGCCACGATTCCATAGAGCACGCGCGGACGACGACGGGCCGCGGGGCGCTCCACGGGACGCAAGTGCGGGGTGGCCGGAGTGTCCGGGCGTACGCTCGGCGCGAACTCATCGATCGCTGCCAACAGGTCCGCGCTCATGCGGCGTCCTTCACTCGCTCGGCCGCCCGCAGGCGAACGGGGGCGGCGCGCGGGTTGCGCGCCTTCTCGGCATCCGATGCGAGCTCGGCGCCCTTGACCAGCAGGCGGAATTGCGCCGCGTGCTCGGGAAGCTCGACCGGCAGGCCTGCCGGTGCGGTGGATCGGATCGCCTGGGCCAGGACGCGCTTGACGAGCCGATCCTCGAGGGACTGGTAGGACATGACGACGAGTCGCCCGCCGACCACGAGAGCGTCCAGCGCGGCAGGCAGCGCGACCTCGAGCGCCGAGAGCTCGCCGTTCACTTCGATCCGCAGGGCCTGGAAGACGCGCTTCGCGGGGTGACCGGCGTTCTTGAGCGCGGCCGGTGTCGCAGCCTGCAGGATCTCGACGAGCTCTCCGGACCGCTCGATCGGCCGCTGCTCGCGCGCCCGGATGATGGCGCGGGCGTATCTGGCAGCCAGCTTCTCCTCGCCGTAGCGCTCGAAGATCCGACGCAGATCGCCCTCCCCGTAGGTGGCGAGCACATCGGCCGCGGTGATCCCCGCGGACTGGTCCATGCGCATGTCCAGCGGCGCATCCTGCGCGTACGCGAATCCCCGATCGGCGACATCCAGCTGCAGGGAGGAGACGCCGAGGTCGAACAGGATCCCGTCGACCCGCGCGAACCCCTCGCCGCGGGTCGCGTCGGTGATTCCGTCATAGACGGTGTGAACGGGGCGGAGACGGTCGCCGAAGCGGGCGAGCCGCTCAGAAGCGATGCGGAGAGCATCCGTGTCGCGATCAAGCCCGATCACGGTCAACGACGGGAACCGCTCGAGGAGGGCCTCGGTGTGCCCGCCCATCCCGAGTGTCGCATCGACGAGAACGGGCGCATCCCCCTCGAGTGCAGGAGCCAGGAGCTCGATGCAGCGCTCGAGAAGGACGGGGGTGTGGATGTCGCGCAGGTTCATGATGTCGGGCCGGACCGCTGGGCTCTGATCCCCATCCGCTGAAGACCTGGCGCCGGGGAAGTGCGTCAGGGCCCCGCAGATGGGCATCACAACCGAGGGTCAGAACAGGCCGGGGATCACCTCCTGCTCCATCTCCGAGTAGGTCTCCTCGTTTCCTTCGAGGTAGTCGTTCCACGCCTTGGCATCCCAGATCTCGGCGTGGGCGCCCACACCCGTCACCACGAGCTCCCGCTCGAGGCCGGCGTATGCCCGCAGCGGCGGGGGGATCGTGATGCGGTTCTGGCTGTCGGGGGTCTCGGCGCTTGCGCCGGACAGGAACATGCGCAGAAAGTCGCGGGCTTGCTTGTTGGTGAGTGGGGCTTCGCGGATGCGGTCGTGGACGCGCTCGAACTCTTCGGCCGAGAAGACGTAGAGGCAGCGTTCTTGACCGCGGGTGACGACGATTCCCGCGCCGAGGTCGTCGCGAAACTTCGAGGGCAGGATGACGCGTCCTTTGTCGTCGAGCTTCGGAGTGTGAGTCCCCAGCAGCATCCGCGTCACCCCCCCTTCGTCCGGCCCCTCCAGGTTGAGCGCCACTTTACTCCACTTCCCTCCACTTTGTCACCACTTCGATGGCACGCCGCTCCCCCGGCAGGCCGGAACGCCTGTTTCGCCGGGCAGGGCGCGGTGGTGAAAGCACCCGCGGGGCGCTGGAGTGAAGGCGTGACGCTGGGCGTTAACGACGAAACGCCGACCCGAAGGTCGGCGTTCGGTGGCTCCCGCTGGGGGGCCGTGGGGGGAGGTGGAGATCCGCGTGGAGCGGAGTGGAGGGCCGATGACCCCTCGGGTCAGCGGCCTTCCTGGCGGCGGTCCCACCGCTCGTTCATGCGGTCCATGAAGCTCGCCCCGGTGCGGCTGGCGGCCGGGCGCTGCTCATCGCGGACCCGCTCTGCCTCGGTGCGCTTGGCAGGCGTGACCGCGACGATCACGCCGGCGATCATGGCCAGGAAGCCGAGGACTCCCACGACGATCAACTGAATGGCGACGCCCACGATGAGGGCGCCGATGCCGGCGAGCACGAGGATCGTGCCGTAGACGACGTTGCGATACGAGAGACTCCCACCGCCGCCGGATGCCGAAACGACATCCGCGTCGTTGCGCATGAGATGGCGCTCCATCTCGTCGAGCAGACGCTGCTCCTGTTCGGAGAGTGGCATGAGATCCCCCTCGGGCTGGATCGGTGGCACGATTCTACGCGCGCCGTCGATTACTAGGCTAGGCCCGTGTCAGTAGGTAGTGATGCGGTTGCGGCAGTTTCCCAGCGAGTCGAGGACTTCCTCGCGGTCAGGGAAGCCGAGGCGGCACTGTTCGGGGACGAAGCGATCCTGCTGCACGAGGCAGCCGCCGACGCCGTGCGCGGCGGCAAGCGACTTCGCGCGCGGTTCTGCTTCGCGGGGTGGCGAGCCGTCCGCGAGTATGCCGGCACCTCCCTCACCCCCACGGATGACGTGCTCGCTGCGGCAGCCGCTCTCGAGGTCTTCCACGCCGCTGCGCTCGTGCACGACGACATCGTCGACAACTCCGACACTCGCCGTGGCCGTCCCGCCGCCCATCGCGCCCTCGAGGCCGCCCATCGGGCACGAGGGTGGGTCGGCGACGCGGCTCGGTTCGGGCGCTCCGGAGCGCTTCTGCTCGGCGACCTCCTCGTCGCGTGGAGCGATGATCTCCTCGAAGAGGGTCTGGCGCACGCGGATCGAGAGGCTGCGTCCGCCGGCCGCGAGGAGTTCGCCGTCATGCGCCGCGAGGTCACGGTCGGACAATTCCTCGATGTCGCCGAAGAATCGGCATACGTCACGGATGCCGATGATCGCCACGCCGAGCGGGCGCTGCGCGTAGCCTCACTCAAGTCTGCGCGTTACAGCATCCAGCAGCCGCTCGCCATCGGCGCGGCGATCGCGGGAGCGAGCACGGCACAGCGCGCGGCGCTGGTCGCCTTCGGGCACCCCATTGGCATGGCCTTCCAGCTACGAGATGACGTCCTCGGGGTCTTCGGCGACGCCGAGTCGACCGGCAAGCCGTCCGGAGACGACCTGCGAGAGGGCAAACGGACCGTCCTCGTCGCCTACACGCGGGAGGCGCTTTCACCCGGGTCTCGGCGCCTGTTCGACGAGATGCTCGGAGATCCGCAGCTGGAGCCGGATCAGATCGCGGCGATGCAGCAGACCATCCGCGAGACCGGCGCGCTGGAGCGGACAGAAGCGCTCATCCTCGAGTACACCCGCACGGCGGAGCGTGCCCTCTCGGGCGCGCCGCTGGGGAACCGAGCGGTCGGAGAGCTGCGAGACCTCGCGCGGGCGGCGACGGTCCGGATCACCTGAGGGCCGGTCAGGCGAGCGTCTGGGCGACTCGGCGCACCTCGCTCTTGCGCCCCGCCCGGAGCGCCTCGATGGGCGCGGTTCCGATCGTGTCGTCGTGCGCGAGCATCCAGTCGATCGCCTCGTCGTCGGTGAATCCCGCGTCGTGCAGGACGATGATCGTGCCCCGGAGTGAGGCGAGAGGTCGACCGCCGTCGATGAACACGGCCGGAACGGCGAAGGCACCGTGACGCTTCGAGCCGATCAGGTGTGACTCGTCCAGGAGCCGACGCACCCGACCGAGCGGTTCGCCGAGCACCTCGACGAGTTCGGGCATCGTGAGCCAAGCGGTGTCTGCTGCGGAGGTAGGGGTGGTCACGAAAGACATGATCTCACCACGTCGCACCATCCTCACCGCCATCTCCACGCTCTGCAGCCGGCCGGCGGTCGCGCTCACTCTGTGAGCCGCTCCCAGGCGGGGCCGCTCACGCTCCGTAGACTCGGTTCGTGAGCACCAGCGCGCAGACCGATCCCCTGATCGGCCGTCTCGTCGATGGCCGGTATCGGGTGCGCGCTCGCATCGCCCGCGGTGGCATGGCGACGGTGTACGTCGCCACCGACCTGCGCCTGGAACGCCGCGTCGCGCTCAAGGTCATGCACGGGCACCTGAGCGATGACACGGTTTTCCAAAGCCGGTTCATCCAGGAGGCGCGTGCGGCGGCACGCCTGGCCGACCCGCATGTCGTCAACGTCTTCGATCAGGGCAGCGATGGCGAGATCGCCTACCTCGTGATGGAGTACCTGCCCGGCATCACGCTGCGCGAGCTGCTGCGCGAACAGAAGCGCCTCACCGTGCCGCAGACGATCTCGATCATGGATGCCGTGCTCTCCGGCCTTGCCGCGGCACACCGGGCCGGCATCATCCACCGCGACGTCAAGCCCGAGAACGTCCTGCTTGCCGAGGACGGGCGCATCAAGATCGGCGACTTCGGCCTCGCCCGGGCAACGAGTGCCAACACGGCGACCGGCGCCCAGCTGATGGGCACCATCGCGTACCTCGCCCCCGAGCTGGTCACGCGCGGCACCGCGGATGCCCGCAGCGACATCTACAGTCTCGGCATCATGCTCTACGAGATGCTCACGGGTGAGCAGCCGTACCGCGGCGAGCAGCCGATGCAGATCGCGTTCCAGCACGCCACTGACTCGGTGCCGCGACCGAGCGTCAAGAACCCGGGGGTTCCCGAGCAGCTCGATGAGCTCGTGCTGTGGTCGACCGAGAAGAAGCCCGACGATCGCCCCGCGGATGCCATGGAGATGCTGCAGCGGCTGCGGGAGATCGAGCGGCACCTGGGGATCTCACCGCAGGTCGTCACGGCAGCGACGTCGGGGATGATCGATCGCGACGACGATCCCAGCCAGCTCACCAAGGTCCTCCCGGCGACGACCGGAAACCTCACCGTGCCCGCCAGCGAGGTCGACAATGCCGCCCTGCTGCGCCGCTCGGCGCAGCGCCAGGGCACGCGTACCGCCTGGATCGTGACGATCGTCATCCTTCTCGCGGTGCTGGCGGCCGGCATCGGCTGGTGGTTCGGATCCGGGCCGGGGTCGCAGGTCGTCGTGCCGTCGGTCGCGGGCCTGGATTACGAGGGTGCGGCAGCCCAGCTCGCGGCACAGAATCTCCTTCCCGAGCAGGCTGGCGAGAACAGCCTCGAGGTCGAGGAGGGGCTCGTTATCCGCACCGACCCTCCGGCCGGCGAGCGTGTCGACAAGGAGTCAACGGTCCGCGTCATCGTTTCCCTGGGGCCCGCGCAGCACGACATCCCGTCGGTGTCGGGCCAGCCCGCCACCGACGCACGCGTGACGCTGGCGGGGTATCAGTTGATCATCACCGAGCCCGACGCAGAGGTGTTCTCGGATGCCGCCGCGGGGACAGTGGTCGCCGTGTCGCTCACGCCCCGTGAGGGAGGCGACGTCGTCGACTGCACGAACGGGTGCACCGCCTTCGAAGGCGACACCGTCACGATGACCGTGTCGCTGGGTCCGGTGCCCGATGTCCGCGGCCTCTCCGTGGCTGCCGCCACCGAGACGCTCGAGGCCGCAGGCCTGAGCGTCTCCGGCGAGAAGATCGAGCAGTACGACGACGACGTCCCCGCCGGAGAGGTCATCGGCATCGCCGAGCGGTCGGAGGGCGGCTCGTGGCGCCCCGGCGACGCGGTGACCCTCATCGTCTCCAAGGGAGTCCAGCCCGTCGAAGTTCCCGCCGTGGTCGGACTATCGGTGCGCGACGCGGTGACGGTCCTCAAGGACGCGGGCTTCGAGGCCGAGACGGCACTGCCCGAGGGGAGCCTCTGGGACGTCTTCCGGGTCAACGCGATCGAGCCTCGGGCGGGAACCTTCCACGTTCCCGGCACCGTCATCACCATCACCGACATCGGGATCGGCGGGGGCGGCGACGACTGACCGCCGCTAGCGCTTCTCGAGCTCTTCCGCGACGAGGAACGCCAGCTCCAGAGACTGCATGTGATTCAGTCGCGGGTCGCACAGCGACTCGTACCGTGTCGCCAGACCAGCCTCGTCGATCATCTCGGAACCACCGAGGCACTCGGTGACATCGTCGCCCGTGAGCTCGACGTGGATGCCGCCGGGATGCGTTCCGACCGCGCGGTGGGCCTCGAAGAAGCCGCGCACCTCGTCGACGACGTCATCGAAACGGCGCGTCTTGTAGCCGGTCTGCGAGGTGATCCCGTTACCGTGCATCGGGTCGGTCACCCACAGCGGAGTCGCGCCGGACGCCTTCACAGCCTCCAGCAGCGGCGGCAGCGCGTCGCGGATCTTCCCTGCACCCATCCGGGTGATGAAGGTCAGCCGACCGGGCTCACGCTCGGGGTCCAGCTTGTCGATCAGCGCGAGCGCCGTCTCGGCGGTCGTGGTCGGACCGAGCTTGACGCCGATGGGGTTGCGGATGCGTGAGAAGTAGTCGACGTGTGCGCCGTCGAGGTCGCGGGTACGCTCCCCGATCCAGAGGAAGTGCGAGGACGTGTTGTAGGGCGTCCCGGTACGCGAGTCGATACGGGTCATGGGGCGCTCGTAGTCCATGAGCAGGCCCTCGTGCCCGGTGTAGAACTCGACCCGGCGCAACTCGTCGAAGTCAGCGCCGGCGGCCTCCATGAACTTGATCGCCCGATCGATCTCGGTCGCCAGGCGCTCGTAGCGCTGGTTGGCGGGGTTCTGCGCGAAGCCCTTGTTCCAGCTGTGCACCTCGCGCAGGTCGGCGAAACCACCCTGCGTGAAGGCACGGATGAGGTTCAGCGTCGACGCGGACGTGTGGTACGCCTTCAGCATCCGTGCCGGGTCTGCACGCCGCGAGGCTTCGGTGAAGTCGTATCCGTTCACGATGTCGCCGCGGTAGGCGGGCAGGGTGACATCGCCGCGGGTCTCGGTGTCGGACGAGCGGGGCTTGGCGAACTGACCCGCCATCCTCCCCATCTTCACGACCGGCATCGATGCGCCGTACGTCAGGACGACAGCCATCTGCAGGACGGTCTTGATGCGGTTGCGGATCTGTTCTGCTGTCGCGCCCGCGAAGGTCTCCGCGCAGTCACCCCCCTGAAGCAGGAACGCCTCGCCCGCGGCGGCGCGGCCGAGCTTCTCGCGGAGGATGTCGACCTCTCCGGCGAACACCAGGGGCGGGAGTGTGGCAAGCTCCGCAGACACCTCGACCGCAGCCTCAGGCGCATACCACGACGGCTGTTGCTTGATCGGGAGGGTACGCCAGTGGTCGAGCGGGTCGGTCTTCGAGAGCATCCCCTCAGTCTATCGGGGCGGGCACGGGCGCAGAGCGCGGCGGCACCGCACGGTTCTTGACGGTCGAGGCGTACACGTCGTCGTACCGCTGCTCCCCCAGCCGCTGCAGCGCGACCATGATCTCGTCGGTGATGGAACGCAGGATGTATCGGTCGCCTTCCATCCCGTGGAAGCGCGAGAAGTCGAGGGGCTCGCCGATGATCACCCCCACCCGGACAACGTTCGGGATCTTTCGCCCGATGGGCATCATCGTGTCGGTGTCCACCATGACGCACGGCACGACGGGTACGCGAGCCTCGAGCGCCATCCGGGCGATTCCCGTGCGCCCGCGGTACAACTGGCCATCGGGACTGCGAGTGCCCTCGGGATAGATACCGAGAAGGTCACCCCGGCCGAGGACCTGGAGGCCCGTGTTCAACGACGCTTCGGATGCCTTGCCCCCGGAGCGGTCGATGGGCAGCTGACCGGTCGCCTTGAAGAACACCCGGGTCGCCCACCCCTTGATGCCCTTCCCGGTGAAGTAGTCGCTCTTGGCCAAGAACGTGACCGGGCGATCGATCATCAACGGGAGGAAGATCGAGTCCGCGAACGAGAGGTGGTTGCTGGCGAGGATAGCCGCGCCGGTCTTGGGCACATTGCGTCGACCCACGATCCAGGGGCGGAAGATCGCCTTCACGATGGGGCCGATGACCACGTACTTCATGAGCCAGTAGAACACCGCTCGCACGCTCCTTCCCTCACCGGCGCTTCTGAAGTCTAGTCACGACGGGCCGGCGGTCTGAGCGTGGCGATCCCGGCGAGACACCCCCCGAAAACCATCTGGAACGAGGTGTCATCCAGGGTGAGATCGAGTCTCATCGGGTAGCATTGGCGGTCACACCGATCCGCTTTTCACCGGTACCGAAGGAGTTGCCGTGGTCCAGTTCGATACACCCGCGGTCGTGGCCCCCGATCCGCAGGCCAACATCACCGATCTGCTCGTGGAGCGGGTGAAGAAGACACCACAACTCGCGCTGTTCGCGGTTCCCGACGGCACCGGCTGGCGAGACATCACCGCATCCGACTTCCTGAACCAGGTCGTGGCGCTGGCAAAGGGACTCGTGGCCGGCGGGATCGAGCCAGGCGACAAGGTGGGCTTCATCGCCCGCACGACGTACGAGTGGACACTCGTCGACTTTGCGATCTTCTTCGCCGGCGCGGTCATGGTCCCCATCTACGAGACCAGCTCCCCGACGCAGATCGCGTGGAACCTGTCGGACTCGGGCGCCGTGGCCTGCATCTGCGAGTCGGCCGACCATGAGGCTCGGGTCAAGGAGGCCCTCGCCGACCTCCCCCACGTCCGGTCGACGTGGGCGATGCACAAGGGAGACCTCGACGCGCTCGTCGAGAAGGGCGCGGCGATCACGGATGACGAGATCGAGCGACGGCGCTCGCTCGCCGTGGGTGCCGACATCGCGACGCTCATCTACACCTCCGGGTCAACAGGCCGCCCCAAGGGCTGCGTCCTCACCCACAGCAACTTCGTCGAGCTCTCCCGGAACTCCGCGGAGGCGTTGAAGGAGGTTGTCGCCAAGCCGGGCGCCTCGACACTCCTGTTCATCACGACGGCCCATGTCTTCGCGCGCTTCATCTCGATCCTCAACGTGCACGCGGGCGTGAAGACCGGGCACCAGCCCGATACGAAGCAGCTCCTTCCCGCGCTCGGATCCTTCAAGCCGAGCTACCTGCTCGCGGTGCCCCGCGTGTTCGAGAAGGTCTACAACTCGGCAGAGCAGAAAGCGGAGGCCGGCGGGAAGGGCAAGATCTTCCGGGCGGCAGCGCACACCGCGATCGAGCACTCGAAGTACATCCAGGAAGGACGCAAGGTCCCGTTCATGATGGGGCTGAAGTTCCGCCTGTTCGACAAGCTCGTGTACTCGAAGCTCCGCGAAGCGATGGGCGGGCGCGTCGAGTACGCCGTGTCGGGATCCGCTCCCCTGGGCGAGCGTCTCGGCCACTTCTTCCACAGCCTCGGCGTCGACATCCTCGAGGGCTACGGTCTGACCGAGACCACCGCTCCCGCAACCGTCAACCTCCCCGGCAAGTCCCGGATCGGAACCGTCGGGCCCGTGCTGCCGGGCGTCGGCGTGCGGATCGCGGAGGATGGCGAGATCGAGGTCCGCGGCATCGACGTCTTCAAGGAGTACTGGCGAAACCCCGAGGCGACCGCGGCCGCCTTCGACGGCGAATGGTTCAAGACCGGCGACATCGGCGCCTTCGACAAGGACGGATTCCTCCGGATCACCGGCCGGAAGAAGGAGATCATCGTCACCGCGGGCGGCAAGAACGTCGCGCCCGCCGCTCTCGAGGATCCCATCCGCGCCAACCCGATCGTCGGTCAGGTCGTCGTCGTCGGCGACCAGAAGCCGTTCATCTCGGCCCTCGTCACCCTCGATCCCGAGATGCTGCCGACGTGGCTTGCCAACAACGGGCTGCCCAGCGAGATGTCTCTCGACGATGCCGCGTCCCACGAGGCGGTCCGCGCCGAAGTGCAGCGGGCGATCGACGGCGCCAACGCAGCAGTCTCCCGCGCCGAGTCCATCCGCAAGTTCGTCATCCTCCCCACGGAATGGACCGAAGCAAGCGGCCACCTCACACCCAAGATGAGCATCAAGCGCAACGTGATCATGGCGGACTTCGGCGACCACATCGAGGAGCTCTACGCGGTGCCGGTCACGACATCCAACGTGTCGTTGTCCTAGTCCTCACCCTGAGACCGTGACGCACAACGGCGGGGTTCCTGCAGGAGCAGGCACCCCGCCGTTCGCGATCGGACGTGTCAGAACCAGTCGGACTCACGGACCTCGCGCATTGCGCGCTTGCGGCGTTCCGGGTCGAGCCGGTCCAGGTAGAGCTTCCCGTCGAGGTGGTCGGTCTCGTGTTGCAGGGCCTGCGCCATCAGGCCGTCGCCCTCCAGGATGACGGGCTTTCCCTCCAGGTCGATGCCGTGCACGACCGCGTGAGGATGCCGCAGCGTGTCGTGCCAGAGTCCGGGCACGGACAGGCACCCCTCCCCCACGAGTTCCGGCTCGCCCGAGACCGCCACGAGCACCGGGTTGAGCACGTAGCCGATCTCTCCGTCGATGTTGTAGCTGAACGCGCGAACGCCGACGCCGATCTGCGGCGCGGCGACGCCGGCACGTCCGGGGAGCGCGACGGTGTCGAGGAGGTCGGCGACCAGCGCCCGTGTCCCCTCGTCGATCGTGTCGATCTGAACGCTCGGTGCGCGCAACACGGGGTCACCGAACACGCGGATGGGTCGAACAGCCATGAGCGCTCACACCACCGCGGGGGTGCGCAGGGATTCGACGACTGCTGCCGCGAGCTGGCGCGCGGCCTCGCGCGTCGCAGGATGGATCTCGTGGAACCCGATCGCCGCTCCTGACGCGATGTGGGAGTCGTACGGCATCCGGATGACGGCGCGTACGCGAGTCCGGAAGTGAGCCTCGACCTCGTCCGCCCGAACCAGCGGTGACCCGGGTCGCGTGGTGTTGAGCACCACGACGGCCTCGCGCACACGATCGCCGTACCCGTTCGTCTCGAGCCAGGTGAGAGTCTCGGATGCGAGACGCGCCTCGTCGATGCTCAGGCCCGCCACGACGACGAGCGCATCGGCACGCTCCAGGGTCGCCGACATCACGGAATGCACGATGCCTGTCCCCGTGTCGGTCAGCACGACCGAGTAGTAGTGTGCGGCGACGGCGGCAGCTGCACGGTAGTCGTCATCACCGAACGCCTCCGAGACGCGAGGATCGGCGTCGGAGGCGAGGACGTCGAGCCGCGTTTCGTCGCGCGCGACGATCGTCGACAGGTCGTTGTATCCGACCACCTCGTCTTTGATGCGCACGAGGTCTCGGATCGTCTTGCCGCTGGTGCGTCCGATCCGCTCCGCCAGCGTCCCGCGGTCGGGGTTGGCGTCGACCGCGACGACACGGTCATCGCGGGCATCGGCGAGCGCCATCCCGAGCAGCGTCGTGACAGTGGTCTTGCCCACGCCACCCTTGCGGCTGAGCACCGGAACGAACCGCGCGCCGCCGGGCAGCGGAGCCGCGATCCTCCGGCTGAGTTCCTTACGGGCACGCGCCTTCTTGCTGTCGCCGAGGTTGATGAGTGTGCCCGAGGCCCGGTAGAGGGTGCTCTGCCAGAATCCTTCCGGCTCCACCTTCGCCACATGATGCGGGTCCAGCAGTCGGTCGGCGGTCAGGACGTCCGCGCCCTCACGGCTGACCTCCAGTTCACCGAGGCGTTTCGAGGCGAGGGTGACGTCGAACACCGCGGCCGTCGGCTCCACCGCGCGGACCGGCTGCGCCACCGAAACGGCGACACGGTCGGTGAATGCCGGTGCGGGCTCGGGCTCGTCCGCCTCGACCGCATCCTCGATATCCATGTCGTGGCGCTCCTGCGGAGCATCCGCGACGGCATCGTCGATGATCTCGGCTTCAGCGGTGTCGGCTCGCTCCGCGGGCGCGGGCTGCGTCATGCGTTCCTGCGCGGACGACTCGTCGAAGTCCTCGTCGATCGCGTCATCGTCGTCGGCGGGAACGGGAAACGCGACATCGACCTGCGCCGTCGAGCCGCCGAGGAAGATCCCCGACGTGTCGACCCGCTCCTCGTCGAGGATGCCGTGCTCTTCGTTCTCCGGCTGTTCCGAGTCCGGTCGATCTGCCACGTGCTCTCCCTGCCGTCGATGTGGCGGCGCTGCGCCGCCCTCCAGGCTATCCGGCGGGTCGCACGACGAGCAAAAGATCCCCCGCATCGACCTGCTGCGGGGACGCGATCACGAGTCGCTCGACGATGCCGTCGACCGGCGACGTGATCGCCGCCTCCATCTTCATCGCTTCGATCGAGGCGACCGGTTGACCGGCTGCAACCGCCTCCCCCTCGCCGACCTTCAGTGTCACGACGCCGGCGAACGGCGCGGCGACCTGACCCGGCTTCGACGTGTCAGCCTTCTCCGCCTGGCGCACCTCGACCGAGATGCTGCGGTCGCGCACGAACACGGGGCGAAGCTGGCCGTTGAGCGTGGTCATGACGGTGCGCATGCCCTTCTCGTCGGCCTCACCGATGGCTTCGAGCCCGACGAACAGCTGCACGCCGCGCTCGATCTCCACGACGTGCTCGGATCCGTGCTCGAGTCCGTAGAGGTAGTCGACGGTGTCCAGCACGCTCACATCGCCGAACGTGTCTCGTACACGCTCGAACTCCTTCGTCGGCGCCGGGAAGAGGAGCCGGTTGAGGGTGGAACGACGCTCGCTCGAGGTTCCGGCGAGTCGCTCGGCATCCTCGGCGCGCAGCGGAGCGGTGGCGGCGCGCGGTTCGCGCCCCTGCAGAACCTTGGAGCGGAACGGCTCAGGCCATCCACCCGGCAGATCGCCGAGCTCACCTGCCATGAACCCCACGACGGAGTCGGGGATGTCGTAGCGCTCGGGGTGGGCGGCGAAGTCGGCGGGGTCGGCCTTGACGGCGGCCAGGTGCAGCGCGAGGTCGCCGACGACCTTCGAGGACGGGGTCACTTTCGGTACCCGACCGAGGATGTCGTTGGCCGCGGCGTACAGGTCCTCGATCAACTCGAAGTCCTCGGCAAGACCCAGGGCGATCGCCTGCTGGCGCAGGTTCGAGAGCTGACCGCCGGGAATCTCGTGCCGGTACACGCGACCTGTCGGGCCGGGGAGCCCCGACTCGAACGGGCGGTACAGATGACGAACGGCCTCCCAGTACGGTTCGAGATCGGATGCCGCCGCCAGGTCGATGCCGGTGTCGCGTTCGGTGTGCGCCAACGCGGCGACGAGCGCCGACAGCGACGGCTGGCTCGTCGTTCCCGCCATCGGAGCAGACGCCGCGTCGACGGCATCCGCACCGGCCGCGGACGCGGCGAGCAGGGTCGCGAGCTGCCCGCCGGCGGTGTCGTGCGTGTGCACGTGCACGGGAAGGTCGAACCGCTCGCGCAGCGCGCTCACCAGAGCGGATGCTGCAGCCGGGCGCAGCAGACCCGCCATGTCCTTGATCGCCAGGATGTGCGCGCCGGACTGCACGATCTGGTCGGCAAGTCGCAGGTAGTAGTCGAGGGTGTAGAGATCCTCAGCGGGGTTCAGGAGGTCTCCCGTGTAGCACATCGCGACCTCGGCGACCGCGGTGCCCGTCGACAGCACGGCATCGATCGCGGGACGCATCTGCGACACGTCGTTGAGCGCGTCGAAGATGCGGAAGATGTCGACGCCGCTTGCGGCGGCCTCAGCGACGAAGGCATCCGTCACCTCGGTCGGATACGGCGTGTAGCCGACCGTGTTGCGTCCGCGAAGCAGCATCTGGATCGCGACGTTGGGCAGCGCCTCGCGGAGTCGGTCGAGACGTTCCCAGGGGTCCTCGCCGAGGAACCGGAGCGCCACGTCGTAGGTGGCTCCGCCCCACGCTTCGACCGAGAGCAGTTCGGGAGTCATGCGCGCGACGTAGGGCGCCACGGCGACCAGATCCTTGGTGCGCACCCGTGTGGCCAGCAGCGACTGATGCGCGTCCCGGAACGTCGTCTCGGTCACCGCGAGCGGGGTCTGCTCGCGCAGCGCTCGCGCGAACCCGGCAGGACCGAGATCGAGGAGTCGTTGACGCGAGCCCGCCGGCGGGTCCTCCGTCAGGTCGATCGTCGGGAGCTTGAGTGCGGGGCTGACCGTCAGCGGGTTCTCGCCGTGGGGGCGATTCACCGTCACGTCGACGAGCCAGTTGAGCATCTTCGAGCCGCGGTCCTTGGACTCCCGTCCACGCAGCAGCTCGGGGCGCTCGTCGATGAACGAGGTCGAGAGGTCGCCGGCGAGGAAGGCGGGGTCTTCGAGCACAGCCTGCAGGAACGGGATGTTGGTGGACACGCCACGGATGCGGAACTCCGCCAGCGCGCGCCGAGCGCGAAGCACCGCGGCCCCGAAGTCCCGCCCGCGGCAGGTGAGCTTGGCGAGCATGGAGTCGAAGTGCGGGCTGATCTGCGAGCCGGCGGCCGTGGTGCCGCCGTCCAGACGGATGCCGGCACCGCCGGGCGAGCGATACGTCGTGATCTTCCCGGTATCGGGGCGGAACCCCTGCGTGGGGTCCTCCGTCGTGATGCGGCACTGCAGCGCCGCCCCACGCAGACGGATGCGGTCCTGCGTCAGGCCGAGCTCGTCCAGGCTCGACCCCGACGCGATCAGCATCTGCGACTGCACGAGATCGACATCCGTGACCTCTTCGGTGACGGTGTGCTCGACCTGGATGCGGGGGTTCATCTCGATGAACACGACCTCGCCGGTGCGCGGTCCCGCGGTCTCGAGCAGGAACTCGACTGTGCCGGCGTTCTCGTAGCCGATGGACTCGGCGAAGGCCACCGCGTAGCGGTGCAGGTCGTCTCGCACCACGGGATCGAGATTGGGCGCCGGAGCGATCTCGATCACCTTCTGGTGACGGCGCTGGACCGAGCAGTCGCGCTCGAACAGGTGAACCGTGTGTCCGGTCTTGTCGGCGAGCACCTGCACCTCGACGTGTCGGGGACGCTGCACGGCCTGCTCGAGGAAGACCCGCGGGTCACCGAAGGCGCTGCCTGCCTCGCGCATCGCCTCGGCCAGCGCCGGCGGCAGCTCCTCGGCGGTCTCGACTCGGCGCATGCCGCGGCCTCCCCCGCCGGCGACGGCCTTCACGAAGATCGGGAAGCCGATCTCGGCGGCCTGCGCGACAAGAGCGTCGACGTCGTCGGAGGCATCGGTCGAGCGCAGCACCGGCACCCCGGCGCTGACGGCGTGCTGCTTCGCCGTGACCTTGTTGCCTGCCATCTCCAGGACGGCGGCGGGCGGTCCGATGAAGGTGATTCCGGCGGCTGCGGCCTTCTCAGCCAGCTCGGGGTTCTCCGAGAGGAACCCGTAGCCGGGGTAGATCGCGTCGGCACCGCTCTCGCGGGCAACGCGGATGATCTCGTCGACGTCGAGGTACGCGCGCACCGGATGACCGCGCTCACCGATCTGGTAGGCCTCATCGGCCTTGAGCCGGTGCAGGGAGTACCGATCCTCGTAGGGGTAGACCGCGACAGTGCGGGCTCCGAGTTCGACGGCGGCCCGGAAGGCTCGGATCGCGATCTCGCCACGGTTTGCTACCAGGATCTTGCGAAACATCACACCTCGCTGTGGGTGAGGGGGCCTGCCTGAGTGTGCACCCAGCCTAGGGGACGGTAACGTAGAGCCTCGTGCACGTACTGTCGGTGAGCTCGCTCAAGGGTGGTGTCGGCAAGACCACTGTCACGCTGGGGCTTGCCTCCGCCGCCTTCGCCCGCGGTGTCCGCACCCTTGTGGTCGATCTCGACCCCCAGTCGGACGTCTCGACGGGCATGGATATCCAGGTGGCGGGAAAGCTCAACGTCGCCGACGTGCTGGCCAACCCGAAAGAGAAGGTCGTTCGACAGGCGATCACCTCCAGCGGATGGGCGAAGGTCCACCCCGGCACGATCGATGTCATGATCGGGTCGCCGTCCGCGATCAACTTCGACGGCCCGCATCCGAGTGTTCGCGACGTGTGGAAGCTCGAGGAAGCACTCGCGACGATCGAGGCTGACTACGACCTCGTTCTGATCGACTGCGCACCCTCGCTGAACGCACTCACGCGCACCGCCTGGGCGGCAAGCGACCGCGTCGTGGTCGTCACCGAGCCCGGATTGTTCTCGGTCGCCGCTGCCGACCGCGCGCTGCGTGCGATCGAAGAGATCCGCCGCGGCCTGTCCCCTCGTCTTCAGCCGCTCGGCATCGTCGTCAACCGCGTGCGGCCTCAGTCGATCGAGCACCAGTTCCGCATCAAGGAGCTGCGGGAGATGTTCGGTCCTCTCGTCCTGTCGCCGCAGCTTCCCGAGCGCACGTCACTGCAGCAGGCGCAGGGTGCGGCAAAGCCGCTCCACATCTGGCCCGGCGACTCGGCACAGGAGTTGGCGGCCGACTTCGACGCGATCCTCGACCGGGTCATGCGCACGGGCCGAATCCCCTCCCCCGACGCCGCGTCCTAACCGCATCCCCTGCGAAGCAGGTGCTGCAGAGCGGGTACTGCCGGATCAGGTGCTGCGGCGCCGGTCAGGCTGTGCGAGCGGCGCGGCGCGCCGCGAGTTCGTCGACGGCATCCGGAGCCTGCGGGTCGAACTCGACGAGGGTGGACTCGACCTCACGCAGTACCTTGCCGACGGCGATACCGAACACGCCCTGACCGCGGCTGACGAGGTCGATCACTTCGTCGTTGGACGTGCAGAGGTAGACGGATGCGCCATCGCTCATGAGCGTCGTGCCGGCCAGATCCCGGATGCCGGCAGCGCGAAGCTGCTCGACGGCCGTGCGGATCTGTTGCAGGGAGATGCCGGTGTCGAGCAGCCGCTTCACGAGCTTGAGCACGAGGATGTCGCGGAAGCCGTACAGTCGCTGCGATCCCGACCCGGATGCGCCGCGCACTGTCGGTTCGACCAACTCGGTGCGGGCCCAGTAGTCCAGCTGCCGGTAGGTGATCCCCGCTGCGCGGGCAGCGACCGCGCCGCGGTAGCCCACCTCGTCGTCGAGCGCAGGAAGACCATCGGTGAACAGGAGATCTGCCGTCAGGCTGGGCGTCGATTCCGCCTCGCGTGCCGTCATGGCAACCTCCCCAGTTCGATCGGACATGTCAACGCTAGATCAGCCACGTGTCTCGGGCAACGACATCCGGCCGTTGCGCCTCGGCGTGTCGCGCTACGAGAGAAAACGTTCGAGAGCGGAACGCAGGAAGATCGAGCGCACTTCCTCCAGGCGCCGCGCCAGTTCGGGCGCGAGTTCCTCCGCCCGCCCGCGCGAGGCAGCGTCCGTACGTCGAGCCAGCGGCGCGACGGCTGACTCTACCAGAGCGGCATCGCGCTCCGCGCTCTGCCGAAGCGTGCGGATGTGGCGCGGCTCGATGCCGTGGCGGTCAAGTGCCACGAGGCACCGCAACAACGCGACGGTCTGCTCGGAGTAGGTCTCGGATCCCGTGATCACTCCGGTGCTGATGGCATCGTTGAGCAGTTGCGGAGCGGCACCCGCGGCGGCCAACAGCTCTTCACGACGGTATCGGCGCGGGGCTGCGACGATCGAGGTCGGCGGTGCCGGCAGTGGCGTGACCGGGTCACGCCCCGCATCCACGTCATCGAGGTACTCGCGGATCACGACGAGCGGCAGGTAGTGGTCGCGCTGCAGTGTGAGCGCGAGCCGGAGGCGCTCGACGTCGGCGGGAGCGAACTTGCGGTATCCGGACTCGGTGCGCGTGGGCGTCACGATGCCCTGCATCTCGAGGAAGCGAAGCTTGCTCGAACTCAAGCCCGGAAACTCCGGAGACAGCCGCGCGAGAACTTGACCGATGCTCAGAAGCCCCGCTGCGGAGGCGCGATCACGGGCGGGAACGCCCGCCATCACTGCTCCGCCGCGGGCTCGAGGTCGGCGGGCGAAACGAAGAAGTTCAGTCGGAACTTGCCGACCCGGGCTTCTGATCCGTTGGTGAGCACGGCGCGATCAACCCGCTCTCCATTGACGTAGGTGCCGTTGAGCGAACGCTGATCGACCAACTCGAACGTCTTGCCGGTGCGGGTGATCTCGGCGTGCCGACGCGACACCGTCACGTCGTCGAAGAAGATGTCTGCTTCTGGATGGCGACCCACCGTCGTCACGTCGGCATCCAGCAGGTAGCGTGCACCCGCAGTCGGGCCGGAGCGGACGATCATGAGCGCAGATCCCGACGGCAGCGCATCGATCGCCTCGAGTTCGACCTCGCTCAGGTCGCTGCCGAACGGCACGAACGACAGGTCGGCATCGTGTCCGAACGACACCGTCGTGTCGGCCCCACGGCCACCGAGAGCCGACGCGGCGGGGTCGCCGGAGGCGCGACGGATCTCGTCGGGTTCAGCGGGCGCATTCTGTTCCACGGGGTGCCTCCTCAGGCTCCCCAGGATAGTCCGATTCGCTCCCCGAATGTCGAGTCGATCACCCGTATGCTCATCCGCCGAACTGTCGCCGTGGGATTGGTGCCGAGCGATAGGCTGGCAGCATGCCTCACTACGACGTCGTCATCCTTGGTGCCGGCCCCGGCGGGTATGTCGCGGCCGTCCGCAGCGCTCAGCTGGGTCTGTCCACAGCCGTCATCGAAGAGAAGTACTGGGGCGGGGTGTGCCTGAACGTCGGATGCATCCCGTCGAAGGCGCTGCTGCGCAACGCGGACCTCGCGCACACGTTCCACGCGAAGGCCGATCTGTTCGGCATCTCGGGCGATGTGCACTTCGACTTCGGCGTCGCCTGGGACCGCAGCCGTGAGGTCGCGGCAGGTCACGTCAAGGGCATCCACTACCTGATGAAGAAGAACAAGGTCACGGAGTACGACGGCCGTGGCTCGTTCATGGACGACCACACGATCGAGGTCAAGACCTCGGACGGCGGCACCGAGACGGTGACCTTCGACAACGCGATCATCGCGACCGGTTCGACGGTGCGGCTGCTCCCGGGCGTGTCCCTCAGCGAGAACGTCGTCACGTACGAGGAGCAGATCCTCACCCGCGAGCTGCCGACGTCGATCGTGATCGTCGGCGCGGGCGCGATCGGCATGGAGTTCGCCTATGTGCTGTCGAACTACGGCGTCAAGGTGACGATCATCGAGTTCCTGGACCGCGCGCTTCCCAACGAGGATGCCGAGGTCTCGAAGGAGATCGCACGCCAGTACAAGAAGTACGGCATCGAGATTCTCACCTCGACCAAGGTCGAGAGCGTCACCGACCACGGCGACCACGTCACTGTCGCCTACACCGGCAACAACGACGGATCCCAGGGGTCCATCGACGCCGACAAGGTGCTCATGTCGATCGGCTTCGCCCCCCGCGTCGAAGGATTCGGCCTGGAGAAGACCGGCGTGAAGCTCACCGACCGCGGCGCGATCGACATCGACGACTACATGCGCACCAACGTTCCGCACATCTACGCGATCGGCGACGTCACGGCCAAGCTGCAGCTCGCTCACGTCGCTGAGGCACAGGGCGTGGTGGCCGCCGAGACGATCGGCAAGGCCGAGACGATGCCCCTCGGCGACTACCGGATGATGCCGCGCGCGACGTTCTGCTCGCCGCAGGTCGCAAGCTTCGGTCTGACGGAGGCGCAGGCGCGCGATGCCGGCTACGACGTCCGCGTCGCCAAGTTCCCGTTCAGCGCGAACGGAAAGGCGAACGGGCTGGGCGAGGCGGTCGGCTTCGTCAAGGTCATCGCTGACGGCGAGCACCTCGAACTCCTCGGCGCGCACATGATCGGGCCGGATGTTTCGGAGCTGCTGCCCGAGTTGACCCTTGCCCAGAAGTGGGACCTCACGGCCCTCGAAGCCGCGCGCAACGTGCACACGCACCCGACGCTGTCCGAAGCGGTTCAGGAAGCATTCCACGGCCTCGCCGGCCACATGATCAACATCTGACCCGCGGGTCAGGCGTCACAGGCCCAGGGCGCGCGCGAGCTTCGAGTCACTCGACGCCTCGCGCGCGCCAGCCTGGTGCGCGGCGATCGTGATCGCGTCGAAGAACGCCGTCCGCTCTGCGGTGCCGACCGGACCCGCGGGGCCCGCCTCGATCTCCCACTCACGCCACGCCCGTTCCGTCCCGCGCACCTCGTCGCGGGCGCGGACACGATCATCGACCATCTCCGCGACCACACCGCCGTCGGCATCCGTCAGCGCGTAGGCGGTGCGCGTGTTCCGGATCCGAGCGATCACGATGAGCGGATCCGAGACGAGGTGACCGACGTGTGCGACGATCTCGGGCGGAACACCCGGGACGGATGCCGATCCCCCGCCCGTATCGAGCGGCCAGCCGGTTTCCATCCGGCCCGCGCCCTCGCGGGGCCCCTTGAGGTGCCAGCCGGCGTCCGGCCCGCCTTCGCGGCGCCGCAGTGCGTACCCGGCGCGACCGAGCGCGTAGTCCGCGGTGTCGTAGTAGACGGCGTCGAGTTCTCGCAGTTCCGGCTCTCCGACGCGGTCGATGCCGGCGACCGCCGTCCAGTCGGGCACCGGCGTGGACGGATCGACGTCGAAGGTGACCTCGACTTCCAGAGTTCGCGACGGATCTGTCGACCCCGCGGCCTCGTCAGTCGTCGGCGGGTCCGATCTCATCGGTGGACTCCACGAAGTAGAACTCCCCCTCGGTGGGGCCGTCGTGATCGCCCGTGTGCTCGAGCGCACCGCGGCGTTCGTAGATGACCTGTCCCTCGCCATAAGGAACGATCATGGTGTCCGCGTCCGGGGCATCCAGGGGCAGGACCTGCCCATCGAGCGGGCCTCCGTGAAGTCGTGCAATGGCCATGCCCCGAGCATAGTCCCGCAGGTCCGCGCTCTCCTCGATCGCCGCGGCGCGCGCGGCGAGCAGTTCCTGCGTCGACTGTCGCGAGGTCGCCACCGCGCGGCGCAGCCGCCGCTGCGCGAAGGTGAGAGGGGCCGATGCCGGGACGACGCCCTGGGACTCCTCTGCGGCGACGATGATGTAGGTGCACGCGATCAGGATGACCTGCGCCGAGAAGTTCAGCCACAGCAGGAGCGCGATGAGCGTGACGGATGCGCCGAGCAGGGGATTGGCGGAGGCGCCCTGCACGAACAGCCCCGACAGCTGCTGCAACACCGTGAGTCCCAGGCCGCCGACCAGCGAGCCGGCCCACAGCGCCCGCGCCGGCGCCCGGATGCCGCCCAGTACCAGGAAGATCGCCGCGATGAGAGCGGCATCCAGGACGAACACCGTGGCGATGCCGATCGCTCTGGTCAGCGCGTCGACGAGGAACTCCCCCGACGACAGCCCCAGCCATCCGGCCACGAGCGAGACGCCTGCCGTGCCGAAGTAGGTGACGGCCGCGGAGGCGATCACCGCGATTCCCACGCCCGCAGCCATCGCGAGGTTGCGCAGCATCACCCAGACGAAGAAGCCGTCGTCGAAGACGGTTCCCCCGAGGATGTGCAACGCCGAGCGCAGCGTGGCGACGGCGCCGATCGCAGCGAAGACGAGCCCGATGCCACCGACGATTCCCGCGATCGTGAGACCGGACTCCAGCGTGTCGGTGCTGATGACGCCGTTCTCGCCGATGAGCCCCGGGATCACCGAATCCACGGCCTCCACGAGCGCATCCCACGCCTCGGGGTTGTCTGCCAGCCACTGCCCCGCGAAGAAGAACCCCAGCGCCGCAGCAGCGAACACCGAGAACAGCGCGCGGTACGTGACGCTGTCGGCCAGCACCGGGCCGCGGCGCTCGGCGTACAGCAGCAGGGTGCGAACGATGCGCAGCGACAACGCCCATCTGATCGCGGCGGCGATGAACGTCTTCAGGGCGGCCGGCATGAGTCCAGGCTAACCGGCAGGCGTCGAGACGGCCGGGGAATGTCAGGGCCTTGACACGGCGAGGGCGATCGCCACCCACGCGCCGCCAATCATCCACGGTCCGAACGGAATGGCCGTGCGGCGGTCTGCCTGCCGCGTCGCGAGCATCCCCGCCGCGAACGCTCCTCCCAGCACGAACCCCGCGAGGGTTCCCACGAGCACGCTCCCCCAGCCGAGCCACCCCAGGTGCAGACCGATCACCGCGGCGAGCTTGACGTCACCACCGCCGACGCCGCCCGCCGACAGCATCCGGAGCACGAGGTACGCGCCCAGCAGCACGACGGCCGCCAGCAGGGCACGCACGAGGACGTCGAGGTGCCCGCCCGTGGCAGCGGCCGCCGACAGCCCCAGCAGTCCGGTCGCCCCGGCGAGCGCGACGAGGCGGTTGGGAAGCCGGTGGCTACGGATGTCGATGATCGCGAGGATCGTTCCGATCACCGCGAAGGCCGCGAACGCCGCAACGGTGAGCGCGGTCGAGATCGTCGGCATGGAGCCTGAGCCTAGGTGACCGCGACTCCTGCGTCGTCGCCGCCCGGGCCTTCCTGTGGATAGTCGGTTTCTCGGCGCCGCCAGGGCGCACCCTCCGGCCAACTGGCGGCGAAGGTCGGGACGACCCGTCCCACGCGGCGCGCGAGGCCACGGACCGAGGTGAGGGGCCGGGCCGAGACCGGCATCGTCAGCGTGCGGTCCCACCGCACGCCGTCGCTCTCGCGCAGGTGGATGGTCAGATCGAGGTCATCGTGGATGCGCGCGTTGTCACGGTCCACGACCTCGCGTGCGCGCTCCCAGATGGCGGAGCGCATGGCGAAATTCGATCCGAACACGAGCGGGATGCCGAGCCAGAGGTTGACCCAGAACCTGCCCCCGCCGATGTACCAGTGCTCGCCGAGATAGCGGACGACTCTGCCCGCACCGTAGAACTCCGCGCCGCCGGTGAGCACACCGAGGGTCTGGTCGGCCTCGAACGCGGCCTCGATGCGCGCGAGCCAGTCGGGGTGCGGCCGAGAGTCGGCATCGACGCGGGCGATGATCTCGCTCGTGGGCAGCGCCGCGTCGTACCCGCGGGCCGCAGCAGGCCAGATCCCCACGAGCGGCTCGTCGATCAGCTCGACGCCGGCTTCTCGCGCGACGGCGGCGGTGTCGTCGGTGCTGCCGTTGTCGACGACGATCACCCGGTCGGCAGGGCGTTCCTGCTTCTGCAGCGCCCGCAGGCATTCCCGGAGGAACTCGGCGTCATTGCGACACGGGATCACGACAGTAATGCGCAGCGCCGATGTCACCCCCTCACCCTACCGGCGGCCATCCCGGATGCCGGGAGCGCCGCATCCGGGATTCGATGGCCTTCGCGCGGGGCACAGGCTTACCGTGGAGCAACGGACGAGGGAGTCGGATGAACACGCACGAGGTCACGAACCAGGCCCCCGAACGCACCGGTCTCGACGAGTACGAGGCCAATACCGCGCTGCGCGAGGCGGTGGAGCGACATGATGCCGGTGGCGCGTCGGAACGACTGCACCGGATCGGGCGGCGTGTCGGCTCCGCTGCCTTTCAGAACGATGCGGCCCGCGCGAACCGGATCGAGCCTGTGCTGCGCACCCACGACCGGTACGGGCGTGTGATCGACCAGGTCGAGTACGACCCCGCGTACCACCGGATCATCGGGGCGGCACTGGCCGACGGCGCGCACACTGGTGCGTTTCGGGAACCCGGGCCGGGGGCATCCGTGGCACGCGCTGCCGCGTTCATGCTGTACGCGCAGGTGGAGCCCGGTCACGCGTGTCCGGTGTCGATGACACACGCGGCAGTTCCGGTCATCGCCGCTGACGACGACCTCGCCGGGGTGTGGATGCCGCGACTGCTGAGCACGCAGTACGAGCCTGATCTGGTGCCGGGCAAGGCGGGTGCCGTATTCGGTATGGCCATGACGGAGAAGCAGGGCGGCTCCGACGTGCGGGCGGGCACGACGCTCGCACGGCCCGTCGGTGGGGGCGAGTACGAACTGACCGGGCACAAGTGGTTCTGCTCGGCGCCGATGTCGGACGCGTTCCTCGTTCTCGCACAGGCTCCCGGCGGCCTGTCGTGCTTCCTCCTGCCGCGGCTGCTTCCGGATGGTGCGCGCAATGAGATCCGCATCCGTCGCCTGAAGGACAAGGTCGGAAACCGGGCGAACGCGTCCGGCGAAGTCGAATACGAGGGAGCGCGGGCGCGGCTGGTCGGTGAGGAGGGGCGAGGGGTGCGCACGATCATCGAGATGGTCACGCGCACGCGTCTCGACAGCGTTCTGGGAACGACCGCAGGGATGCGGCAGGCGACCGCGGAGGCCGCGTGGCACGTGCGCCACCGCGCGGCGTTCGGTGCTCGGCTGATCGACCAGCCGCTCATGACGCAGGTGATCGCCGACCTGCAGCTCGAGACCGAGGCGGCGACCGCGACGGCGATGCGGCTCGCGCGGGCCTACGACCAGGATGCGACGGCGCAGGAGGTCGCGTTTCGGCGACTCGGCACCGCTGTGGCGAAGTACTGGGTCTGCAAGCGCGGGCCCGGCCACGCGTACGAGGCGATGGAGTGTCTCGGGGGCAACGGGTACACCGAATCGTTTCCGCTCGGGATGCGGTACCGCGAGCAGCCCGTGATGGCGATCTGGGAGGGATCGGGAAACGTCATCGCGCTCGACGTGCTGCGCGCTCTGGTGCGGGATCCGGACAGCTTCGAAGCCTTCGACGCCGAGCTGGCGCACACCAGCGGCGTGGACCGGCGGCTCGACGCCCATCTCCGGCGCACACGGGAGCTCGTCTCGGAGCTGGCGCACGACGACGCTCGCGAGGGTCGCGCGCGCGAGCTGGTGACGGCGCTCGCGCTCGCGCTGCAGGGTTCGCTGTTGGTCCGCCACGCTCCCCCGGCCGTCGCCGACGCGTTCATCGGCTCGCGGATCGCCGGCGGCGCTCACCTCTACGGGGTACTCCCGGCCGGCACGGATGCCGCATCCATCGCTGCGCGTGCCTGACCATGCCCGGCACTGATGCGGTTCCGGCCGGGACCCGGTAGCGGTTGGGACCAAAGGCCCTATGGGCTCTCGTCGCCGTGGTGCACTCTGATGTCAGACCACGAAAGCTCGTCCGAAGCCCCGCTGAGGATGACTGGTTTCGTCGCTGGACGATGTTCGGCGACGCACGTGGGGAGAGGTATCCGGCGGATCACCCGAACCTGGTGCAGAGGGCCCGCCGTCGATCTGCGAGCCTCCCCCACGCATGCCGTCGCGGCGCCCGACTCGTCACCGGGCGCCGCGACGGCCTCACTGTGCCCGCGTCACTGTGTACGAAGTGACGTGGCGTAGACGGCAGCCTGGGTGCGCCGTTCCATGCCGAGCTTGCGCAGCAGCCCGGTCACATAGTTCTTGACCGTCTTCTCCATGAGGTCCAGGCGTTCGCCGATCTGCCGGTTGGTCAATCCTTCGGCGATCAGTTCGAGCACCTGGCGTTCGCGATCGGTGAGGTCCACACCGGGCGTGCTCGTGCGGGTCTCGCGCGCCTGCTCGCGCACGCGCGTGGCCGCTGCCGACGACAGCAGGTTCTTGCCCGAGGCGACGGCGCGGATGCCCTCGAGCAGACCGTTGGCCTTGATGTCCTTGAGGACGTACCCGGACGCTCCCGCCAGCACCGCCGAGTAGGCGGCTTCGTCGTCGTCGTATGCCGTGAGGATGAGGCAGGTGACGCTCGGATGCTTCGAGCGGATGTCGCGGCACACGTCGATGCCGCTGCCATCGGGAAGCCGCATGTCGAGAACCGCGACATCCGGCATCGTCGCGGCGATCCGGCCGAGCGCCTGCCGGGCCGTGGATGCTTCGCCGATGACTTCCATGTCGCGCTCGCCGTCGATGAGATCGACGACACCGCGGCGGACGATCTCGTGGTCATCGAGCACGAAAACTCGGATCATGTCGTCTCTCCCTGCGCCAAGGGCACCGCCCACCGTAAGCGGGTGCCGCCGCCGTCACGGCCGGTGAGCACGAATTCGCCGTTCCACCGCGCGGCGCGATGCTCAAGGTTACCGACACCGCTGCGTCTGGTCGGCGCCTCCGGCACGCCGACGCCGTCGTCGAGGATCTCGACGATCAGCATCTCGTCGGTGATGCCGACGCTGACAGATGCCTCTCGCGCCTGCGCGTGACGGGCGACGTTGCTGACTCCCTCGCGGACGACGGCCACGACGTCGTCCGCGACGTCGGCGGGGGTGCGCAGATCCAGCGGCCCCTGGAACACCAGGCGGGGCGCCTCAGCGAACGACGGCGACAATTCGCTGATCGCATCCACGATGCGGTGCCGCACGGACCCCGCCGCGACGTGCCGCTCGCGCAGCGCGAAGATCACGGTGCGGATCTCTGCGATAGCGGCATCCAGCGCGTCGACCTGTGCCGCCAACTCGCCTTTGGCCGACGGGTCGGCGATTCGCCCCGCGACCGCCTGGATCGACAGCCCCGCACCGAACAGGCGCTGGATGACGTGATCGTGAAGGTCGCGGGCGATGCGGCCGCGCTCGTCCATGAGCGCCAGCGCCTGACGGTCCGAGCGCCCGCGCGCCAGCTCGAGCGCGATCGTGGCTTGGGCGGCGAGGTCGGCAGCGAGATCGACATCCTTCTCGGTGAAACGCGCCGCGCCGACCGGGCGACCCACCGCGAGCACCATCGGGGCGCCGGCGGCACCGAGCATCGGCACGACGGCTGTCGGCCCCCACGCCATGAGCTCGTCGCCGAGTTCGACAGTGTCGCCGCTGACTTGCAGCGGTTGCCAGCTGTCGAACACGCGGCCCGCGAGGCTGCCCGCCATCGGAAGCACGGCACCGGTGAGATCGTCGGCATGCTGTCCTCGGGCCACGTCGACGCACATCATCGTCTCGCTGATCGAGGAGATCACCAGGACGGTTGCGGCATCCGTGAGCTGGAGGATCTTGTCGGCGAGCAGTTGCAGCGGCCGGCCGGTCTCGTCCGAGAACATGGCGGCGCTCATTTCCGCCGCCGCAGCCGCCCACCGCTCACGCCGCACGGAGTCCTCGTACAGACGCGCGTTGTCGATCGCGATACCGGCGGTTGCCGCGAGGGCCTCGAGGAGCTCGGTGTCTTCCTCGGTGAACGCCCCATCGGGGTGCTCGGTGAGGTACAGGTTGCCGAAGACTTCGCCTCGCACGCGGATCGGGACGCCGACGAAGCTGTCCATTCGGGGATGGTTGCGGGGGAATCCGACTGATCGCGGATCCCGACCGATGTGCTCCAGCCGAATGGGGTGGGGATCGTGGATGAGGGCGCCCAGGACGCCCCGGCCACGCGGTGGCGGCCCGATCGCGTCGGCCGCCTCGGTGCTCAGCCCCACGTGGATGAACTCTTCGAGCATGCCGTCGGGCCCGATGACTCCGAGCGCGCCGTAGCGCGCCCCCACCAGTTCGACCGCAGACTCCACGATCCGTCGGAGCACCGCAGACAGTTCCAGCTGACTGACCACGGCGGCGTTCGCTGCCAACAGGCTGCGAAGTCTCGCCTCGATATCGGCCACCGGCCCCACCGTCCCTGTCCGTTGGCTCTCTCGCCTGGATTCTAGCGCGGGACCTTCGGCCCTGTGGCGACCGCCGGGCGGCACCGAAGCTGGGATGACAGGAGGTGCAGGCGGATGCGGAATTCAATCCACGACCCGCAGGTGGACTCGTCGGAGGCCGCTGCGAGGAGCGACCGGGCGCACGACGTGCTCTGGCGGGTGTCTCCGTACGACCGACTCGTCGTCGGTGTCGACGGTTCAGGTCCCAGTGCTGGAGCGCTCTCCTGGGCGATCTCCTACGCTGTCGATCACGGGAGTGAGCTGCTGCTCGTTCACGTCATCGACGACACCTGGGGTGTTGCCGGGGACGATTACATGGCAGACGCCCAGCGGCGCGGCATCCATGTCTTGGATGCCTCTCGTCGACGGGCCGTTCAGGCCGGAGCTCCCCACGTCCAGACCGAGCTCGTGCACGGGCGGGCGCCGAGCGTGCTGTCGGGCGCCGCTCGCCCGCACGATCTGCTCATCGTCGGCTCCCACCGGACCGGGTTCTTGCGCGGACGCGCGTTCGGCGCGGCATCCGTCTACGTCGTCGCTGCCGCGCGTTCGGCCGTGGTCGTGGTGCCCAACCTGCCGCTCGAAGGGCGGCACGGCGTCGTCGTCGGGGTCACCGGGTCGCCGTCGTCGGATGCGGCGCTCATGCAGGGCGCACGCGAGGCGGCGCGTGCCGACCAGCAGCTGGTCCTCATCCACGCACGTCCCCCGGTTCCCCACGAGGAATCGTCGAGCAACGGCGAGTATCGCGCGTCGGCCGCGAGGGATGTCGTCGCCCGCGCCAGCGCGCGCGCTCTCATCGACATTCCCCACCTGGATCTCAGTTCGCGAGTGGTCGCCGACAACGTCGCCCCGGCGCTGCTGACGGCATCCGTGGATGCAGCGATGCTCGTCATCGGCCGCGGTCACACCGAGGCGCCGCCGAACATCTCGAGCGTCGTCCACGACGTGCTCATGAACCTCAACGCGCCCGTCCTGATCGTTCCCTGACAGCGCGCGCTCGGCTCTAGAGTCGAAGCGTGGTCTCGGTTCTCTGGTACGTCGTGCCCTTGGGCATGGCCGCCGCATTGAGCCTGTTCCCGATCCTCGCAGTCGTGCTGCTGCTGCTCTCACCGAGGCCGATCCCGGCCAGCGTCGGATACCTGGCCGGGTGGTCGTCGGGCGTCCTCGTGCTGGTCACGCTCTTCTCGTTCGCCGCTCGCCTGATCCCGCCGTCGACACGGGAGCAGATGCCGCCGTGGGCTCATGTCGTCGAGCTGGCCCTGGGCGTGGGGCTGGTGGTCGCGGGGATCTGGCGGGCGATTGCCGACCGTCGGCGACCGGTTCCGACGGATCCGCCGTCGTGGACCAAGGCGATGGATCACGTCGGGCCGCGCCGGGCGTTCGTGTTCGGACTCGCGATGAACGCTCGGCCCAAGAACCTCACGATCGCGCTGGCCGCGGGCCTGGCGATCGGGTCGGCCTCCCTCGACATCGTCGGCAGCAGCCTCGCGGTGCTGGTCTTCACGGCCGCCGCCGCCTCCACGGTCGCCGCGCTCGTGCTCGCGTATGTGTTCGGGAGCCGGTCGGTGCGGCCCCGCTTGGAGCGCTTGAGCGACTGGCTGGTCGCGAACTCCTCCCTGGTGCTCAACCTGTCGGTCGCGCTCGTCGGGGCAGTACTCGTCACGATCGGAACCGTCAACCTGCTCTGAGGTGCGGGGCGCGGCTGCTGCGTGAGAGTCCTCTCAGCGACGGGCGTCTGCGCGGGATCCCGTGGGACACTCCCGGGATGACGCGTCACACAACCCTCACCGGTGCCGGGCTCGCGGTCGCGGTGACGCTCGCGCTCGCCGGATGCGCCGGGGAGAGGGCTTCTGGCGGCGACGATGACGCCGATGTCACGCCGGCTGACGCATGGTCGTTCGTGAGCCGGCCAGACCTCACTCCCCCGATCGTGACGGTGAGCACTGCCGACGATGCGGCCAGTCTCGTGCGGGACGACATGTACGCCTTCCTCGGCCCGAAGGACCTCGACCGCGGGTCGGCGATGCAGGGGGCGATGATCGTGGATGCCGAGGGCAACCCGGTGTGGATCGCCAACACCGGCGAGAACTCGGCGTTCGACCTTCGTGTACAGCAGCACCAGGGCGAGCCGGTCCTGACGTACTGGGTGGGTCGCTCGGGCTTTCACGGGCGCGGCGAGATCGTCATCCTGGATGACACCTATTCGGAGATCGGGCGCGTGACGACCGCGGACCCCCTCGGGCCGGGGAATGCGGACATGCACGAGACGACGATCACTCCGCAGGGCACGATGCTGCTGCTGGCCTATGTGACCGCACCCGCCGATCTCACGGCGGTCGGGGGTCCGCGCGACGGCTACGTCCTCGAGGGTCACGTGCAGGAGGTCGACATCGCCACAGGTGAGGTCGTGTTCGACTGGGCGTCGCTGGACGAGGTGCCGGTGACGGAGTCGGTGCACGAGCTCCCCGAAGGGGGCGGCACCCGCACGGAGCCGTACGACTACATCCACCTGAACGGGGTCTCGCTCGACGGAGACGGACTGCTGGTGTCGGCCCGGAACACGGGCACCGTGTATCGCCTCGATCGAGCGACCGCGACCGTCGACTGGCGGCTGGGTGGGCGAGACAGCGACTTCACGATGGATGCCGACACCCAGTTCGCGTGGCAGCATGACGCTCAGCGCCGGGCCGATGGCACGATCACCCTCTTCGACAATCAGTCGGAAGCGGATGCCGACAGGTCACGAGGTCTGCGGCTCGCCCTCGACGAGGAGGCGATGACGGCGTCGGCGGTCGCGGAGTATCTGCCGCCGGATGATCGGCTCTCGGCGACCCAGGGCAACCTTCAGGAGCTTCCGAACGGAAACATCGTGATCGGATGGGGCTCGCAGCCCTTCTATTCCGAGTTCGATCGCGACGGCGACCTCGTCTACGACGCGACCTTCACGGCCGGAACCAGCTACCGGGTCTACGCCTCGCCGTGGACGGCGACGCCCGCCACTGCGCCCGACGCGCAGCTGATCGAGAATGGCTCGACGGCCAGTGTGTTCGCGTCCTGGAACGGCGCGACCGACGTGTCGTCATGGCAGCTGGTCAGCGGAGCGGACGAGGCGTCCGCGGTCGAGATCGCACGCGTGCCGCGCGAGGGATTCGAGACCGAGATTCCGATCCCCGACACCGGCTCACTGGGCGCGTACGTGGGCGTTCGAGCGATGGATGCCGATGGCGATGTGATCGGCGGGGGCAGCGCACGGATCGCGGCGCCCGAACCGACACCGGGCGGATAACGCTCCCCTCGTGGCCGAATAGCGGGGGGCACGCACGCCGAATCCCCGCCGGGAAACGCGACCCGGCGGGGATTCGGTGATCTCGTACTACGCGCGGCGCCCGGCGACCGGGGCTGCGGGGGCCTCTGCCGTGGTTTCTCCCGCAACCGCGACCTCGCCGCGGTGGGCACGGACCTCGTCGAACGAGGTCCCGTAGTACGCCGCCTCCATGAGGGTCTTCATGTCGGCGAGCATCGGCATCCGGGGGTTGGCCGGTGCGCACTGGTCTTCGTAGGCTGCCATCGCGAGCTCGTCGAGCCGGCCGATGAAGGCCGCCTCCGAGACGCCTTGCGCCTGGAAGGAGCGCTCGATACCGACCGCGTCACGCAGCTTCTCGACCGCGCGAGCGTAGGACTCCACGCCCTCCTCGGGCGTCGATGCCTTGAGCCCGAGGTGCTGCGCGATCTGCTGGAACCGCTCGGGAGCGACGTAGCGCTCGTACTTCGGCCAGCTCGTCAGCTTGGACGGGACCCGGCCGTTGTAGCGGATGACGTGCGGCAGGTAGATGGCGTTGGTGCGTCCGTGGATCAGGTGGAACTTCGATCCGGTGACGTGGGCCATCGCGTGCACGATCCCGAGGAACGCGTTGCCGAAGGCCATGCCGGCGATGGATGCCGCGTTGTGCATCTTTTCGCGGGCCTGGATGTCGGCGGGGTCCGTGCTGCCGGGGCGGGCCTTGGCGCTGCGTTCGATGTTCTCGAAGATGAGCTTGATCGCGTGCAGCGACAGGCCGTCGGTGTAGTCGTTCGCGTAGACCGACACGTACGCCTCGGTGGCGTGCGTGAGGGCGTCGAATCCGGCATCCGCCACGACCTTCGCCGGCAGTGCTGCGGTGAGCACCGGGTCGATGATCGCGACCGACGGGGTGAGCGCGTAGTCGGCGAGCGGGTACTTCATGCCCGTCTCGTCATCGGTGATCACCGCGAACGGCGTCATCTCCGAACCCGTGCCCGAGGTCGTCGGGATGCAGACGAGCTTGGCCTTCTTGCCGAGGTCGGGGAACTTGAACGCGCGCTTGCGGACATCGAAGAACTTCTCGCGCATGTCGGAGAACTGCACGTCGGGGTTCTCGTAGAGCAGCCACATGACCTTGGCGGCATCCATCGGAGATCCCCCACCGAGCGCGATGATCGTGTCAGGGTTGAACGCGCGCATCTCGGCGGCACCGGCCTGCACCGTGGAGAGCTTCGGCTCGGGCAGCACCTGGTCGATGATCTGCAGGTGCACGCGTCCGGGACGACGGTTCAGGACGTCGATGACCTTGTCGACGAAGCCGAGGTTGGTCATCGTGGCATCCGTGACGATCGTGACCCGCTCGACGCCCTTCATGTCGATGAGGTAGCGGATGGCGTTGGGCTCGAAGTAGGTCTTGGCCGGAACCTTGAACCACTGCAGGTTGTTGTTGCGCCGGCCGACGCGCTTGACGTTCACGAGGTTCACCGCCGAGACGTTGTTGGAGACGGAGTTGCGTCCGTAGGAACCGCAGCCGAGGGTCAGCGACGGCATGAACGCGTTGTAAATGTCGCCGATGCCACCGAGGGCAGAAGGCGCGTTCTCGATGATGCGCACCGCGCGGACGCGCTTGGCGAACTCGTCGATGACGCTCTGGTCGTTGCTGTGGATCGCACCGGAGTGGCCGAGGCCGTCGAAGTTGACCATCTGCTCGGACAGCGAGATGCCCTCTTCGGCGTTCTTGGCGCGCAGCACCGCGAGCACGGGTGCCAGCTTCTCGCGCGTGAGGGGCTCCTGGGGTCCGACGACGGCGCACTCGGCGAGGATCACCGAGGTGTCTTCGGGGACCGTGAAGCCGGCCTGCTCGGCGATCCACACCGGGGACTGGCCGACGACTTTGGCGTTGAGCTTGGCCTCGCCGCAGTTCTTGGCGTTGGCGTGGACACCGAAGATGAACTCTTCGAGCTTGCGCTTTTCGTCGGCGTTGACCATGTAGGCGTGCAGGCGGGTGAACTCGGCCAGCGCCTCGGCGGCGATCGGCTCGTCGAGGATGACGGCCTGCTCGGACGCGCACACCATGCCGTTGTCGAACGCCTTGGACAGCACGACGTCGTTGACGGCGCGGCCGACCTTGGCGGACCGCTCGATGAAGGCGGGCACGTTTCCGGCGCCCACACCCAGGGCGGGCTTGCCGCAGGAGTACGCGGCGCGCACCATGGCGTTGCCGCCGGTGGCGAGGATAAGCGCGACGCCGGGGTGGTTCATCAGTTCGCCGGATGCCTCGAGCGAGGGCTCCGCGATCCACTGGATGCAGTTCTTGGGCGCGCCGGCCGCGACCGCGGCATCCCGAACGATCGTCGCTGCGGCCACCGAGCACTTCTGCGCTGACGGGTGGAACGCGAAGACGATCGGGTTGCGGGTCTTCAGCGCAATGAGGGACTTGAAGATCGCGGTCGAGGTCGGGTTGGTCACCGGCGTGATGCCCGCGACGACGCCGACGGGGTCGGCGATCTCGGTGATGCCCGTGATCTCGTCGTGGCTGATGACGCCGACGGTGCGCTGCTTGATGATCGAGTGCGTCACGTGCTCGCACGCGAACATGTTCTTGACGGCCTTGTCTTCGAAGAGGCCGCGACCGGTCTCTTCGACGGCCATGACGGCCAGTTCGCCGTGGTGGTGGAGAGCTGCCACCGATGCCTTGCGCACGATGTGGTCGATCTGCTCCTGCGTGAACGACGCGTACTCGGCCAGAGCATCTTGTGCTCGTGCGACGAGTGCATCGATGGTGGTGGACATCGGATCCTCCTACCTGGCATGGACCCGGTGTCCACGCCTTCGTCCTGACACCATCGTGGCATTGTGGTCAGACCACATATAGGGACCATGGTCCCCGCGGCGTGAGTGGTCCCGTCGACTTCGGCGCTCGCTAGTGTCGAGCCATGGCTGTGCACGACGACGGGATACGGGCGGATGTCGACCACCTGGTGAATGAGTACCTCGCGAGCCTTGAGGCTGCGGATGCCGATCGCGTGATCGCGCTTTTCACGCCCGATGGGATCGTCGAGTCTCCCCTCTATGGCACGATGCCCGCCGCGGAGTTCTATCCCGTCCTGTTCGCCGACACCGCCAGCTCACGGCTGACGCTGCGGACCACCATGACCGGATCGACCGAGGGGCGCACGATCGTGAGCTTCTGGTTCGATTTCGACTGGATCCTCTCCACGGGAAAACCCGCGCCCTTCACGGTCGTCGACGTCGCCGAACTCAACGAAGCCGGCCTCGTCGAGAGACTGCACATCGTCTATGACACCCATCCGATCAGGGATGCCTTCAACGCCGCCCGCGTCGGCGGGGACTGATCCGGAGCAACGGGTGAAGAGCCAGCGCTGAGTTTGATCGTCGTCTCGAACGACACAGAATCAGAGCTTGGAAACTAACCATATGGACGTTAGAATCCAAGCATGCGATCACGCGAAGCGCTCAGGGTTCTGGCGGAGGTGTCAGAGTCCCAGTGGGGCATGATCACCTCGGCTCAGGCCAATGCGCGCGGCGTGAGCCACATGAACCTCACGCGCCTCGCTGAGTCCGGAGACCTCGTGCGGCTGTCGCACGGGGTCTACAAGGATGCCGGTGCACCCGGGGGCGACCACGACGAACTGCGCGCGGCGTGGCTAGCTTCCGAACCCGCGCGCCTTGCCTGGGATCGACTTCAAGACAAGCCGCCCGCGGTCGTGATCGCGGGTGAATCGGCGGCCACGCTGCACGGCATCGGAAACTTCCGGGCCACACGCAGCGAGTTCACAACCCCATCTCGAAAGCAGACCCAGCGTCCCGATGTTCGCTACCGAACTCGGATGCTGACACCCGACGAGTCCACCGTTCGGGAGGGTCTGCCGGTCATGACCGTAGAGCGCACCATCGCTGATCTCGTCGAGCAGCGCGCGCAGCTCGACCACATTGGGGATGCTCTCCGGGATGCCGCGCGCACGTCCCGACTCGACACCGATCGACTCACCGAGATGCTCGCCCCCCTCGCTGAGCGAAATGGACACGCGAAGGGAGACGGCGCTGCCCTGCTTGAGGAACTGCTCGAAGTCGCGCACATCGACCTCGGCAGCCTCTCGAAACAGATTATGCGGATGCCGGATCTGGCGGCGCTCGTCGCTCGCGACTATCTGGCCACGATCGACACGTCAGCACTCTTCGAAGGCCCTGAATTTCGAGCGATGCTCGAAACCGTGAACCAGCAACACGCTGAACTCGCCGAGAAGCTCACCAAGATCGTGATGCCGTCGCTACCCGTGCTTGACATTCCTGCTGAGTCGATAGCGGCAGCTGCGGCCGCGGTCGACTCGCGGCTAAGTGAAGTGATCAGCTCAGTGAACTGGGCAGCGCTAGCCCAACGAGCGAAGCAGATCGAGGCCTCTCCCGCCGACACGGAGCAAAGGTGACTGAGGAGCGGTACGCCTCCGCTGCAAGCGTAGAGTCGGCGATCCGCGAAGCCGCACGAAGGACCGCAGCGGGCGACCCGTCAACGACGATCGGCGATCTGATCGCGCAGGAGTACTTCCGCCGCTTCCTCAGCCGAATCTTCTCTGAGGCAGGTGAGTCAGGATGGGTGCTCAAGGGCGGCACCGGCCTCCTCGCGCGGGTGGGGTCCGCTCGCGCAACGAAAGACATTGACCTGTTTCGCGCCGACCACTCGCTCGACGGCGCCCTCGCCGATCTCCGACGGCTGGCAGCCATCGACCTTGGCGACTTCTTCCGCTTCGAGTACAGAGAACACGGCGACGCGGTCGGTGGCCAGCAGCCGTATGCCGAGGGCTATCACGTCAGCTTTGACGTCTACGTAGGCGCAAACAAGCGCGGCAGCCTGAGCGTTGATCTCGTCATCAACATCGTCATCACTGACGAACCGACTGTGACGTCGCCCGCCAACGGACTCGACATCCCGAAGCTGCCGAGCCACGACTACCGCCTGTATCCGATCGTCGATCAGATCGCCGATAAGGTCTGCGCGACGCTAGCGCACTACGGAGGCAGACCGTCAAGCCGCGAGTGGGATCTCGTCGACCTTGTCGTACTGACGACAACCGAGGATGTGAGCGCAGACAAGCTCCGGCGAGCCCTCGTCGCAGAGGCTCGAGCACGTGGGCTCACACTGCCTGAGCGCTTCACCGTGCCGGCAGCGTGGGGACGACGGTACGCGCGGGATGCTGGACCCATACCGGCATGCGCCGACTACCGCACCGTGGAACGCGCGGTCGCCCTCATCGGTTCCTTCCTTGACCCGGTGCTGCGAGGTGAGGTCACCGGAAGAACATGGTCACACGACGCGCGCGCATGGATCTGAGCGCAGGGGCCCACTCGTCGCACTCAGTGGAGCGTCTCCCCTTGTTCGAGCATCCGGACGTACTCGGCGACGCGGGCGGCACGTGACTCTGGCCGCTTGAGGTTGCCCACGCGAAACGACATCGCGAAGCGGTTCTGGGCGGACTGGGCGGCGAACGCGGCGGCGATCTTCGGGTCGGCATCCAGCGCCGCCTGCAACTCGGGAGGGATATCGCCATCGCTCTGACGGTAGGCGGCATCCCACCGACCGTCGGCCTTCGCGCGGTCGATCTCGCGCTGGCCCGCGGGCCGCATCCGTCCTTCGTCGATCAGGCGGGTGACGTGCGCGATGTTGATCTTTGACCAGAGGCTGCGGGGCCGGCGCGGGGTGAACGCCTGCAGGAAGTAGTCGGCATCCAGTGATTGCTTCTGTCCGTCGATCCAGCCGAAGCACAGCGCGACATCCAGCGCGTCGGCGTAGGTGATGCCGGGCTTGCGCGTGGCCGTCTTGCGCAGGCGCAGTCGCACGCCGTCGGGGCTGGGATCGGCATCCAGCCACTGCTCCCATTCCTCGACGGAGTCGACGTGCAGCACGGGCTTGTCGTTGTGGGCGACCATCCTCGAAAACTACCCCCTCGCACCGACACCACCCGGCGTGGTGGACTGTGCAGACCGCCGCGACGAGGAGGATGCATGCCCGCCCGCTTCGTGTATTGGATGAACGTCTCGCTCGACCTGTTCATCGAGCACGCGCACGACGAGCAGGGCGGCGGCGACTGGATGAGCATCGGCGACGAGCTGCACGAGGAGTTCAACGTGCGCGCCGAGGCACTCACGATGATGGTGCAGGGCCGCAAAGTCTTCGAGACGATGGAGAACTTCTGGCCCGCGGCGCGCGAGAACACCAAGTTCCCGCAGGTGTACCGGGACTACGGCCACATCTGGACCGACAAGCCGAAGATCTTGGTCTCGCACTCACGCACCGAGGCGCCGTACAACACGACGGTGTTCGGCGGGGATGACGCCATCGAGCGGCTGGGCGAGCTACGCGCCAGTTCGAGCGGTGACATCGGCGTGGGCGGAGCCGATGTCGCGACGCAACTTCTTGCGGCCGGATTGCTCGATGAGGTGCTGCTGTTCACACATCCGGTCATCCTCGGTTCGGGACGCCCGCTGTTCGATGAGGTGAGCGCGCCGGTGGGGCTGGAGCTGCTCGAGCAGGCGACCTACGCCGGTGGCGTGACGATGCACCGATATGCCATTCGGGATGCCTGAAGACAGCAATCGGGCACGTCTGGCCAATGTATGCCCTGGCGAGTTGGGTGGGCCTCTCGGCCCTGGGTAGGCCCGACGACGGGTGCCGCCGGGGCTTATGGGCCCGATAGGCGGTTTCCCGGACGCTGACCTCGAACGGGAACTGCGGAAGGGTGGGAGGGGCGCTAGACGCAAGCCCGCCGAGTAGGGATGAGCGGCGGGATCACCTTGCGCAAGTCGCGACCGACTGCGCGATGAACGGCCCTCGACTGAACGCCAGAGTGGTACCGTTTTACGTACTACTCATCCGAAAGGGTCGCAGCCATGTCCGCCATCACCGCGAGCGAAGCGCGAAAAAGCCTGTTCGGGCTGATTCAGCAGGTCAACGAGGACCACACGACCGTTGAGGTCGTCTCTCGCCGCGGCAACGCCGTGATCATGTCCAAGGATGACTTCGACGCACTGACCGAGACTGCCTACCTCCTGCGTAACCCTGCGAACGCGGAGCGACTGCTGGACGCCGTGGAGCGTGCACGTCGCGGAGAGTTTGAGCAGCACGACCTCCTCGAGGCGTGACGCGATCGCTTGCCTTCGACCCGAACGGGTGGGAGGACTACGTCTACTGGCAGACACAGGACCGCAGGACGCTGAAGCGGATCAACCTGCTGATCGCGGATGTCGTTCGTGATCCGTTCGAGGGCATCGGAAAGCCCGAACCGCTTCGTCACGTTCTTTCAGGCGCCTGGTCTCGTCGTATCGACGACAAGAACCGGCTCGTCTATTACGTGACCGATGACCACATCGTCATACTGCAGGCGCGAGATCACTACTGATTCACGGGGGCACCCAGAGGGGCCGGAAAGTCTCGGAATCGGAAGCTCACTACCTTGCATCCCAATAACTTGCATGCAAAGCTTCTCGCGTGACCCAGCCCACCGTGACCCTCGAGGATTCCGTGTGCTTCGCGGTGTACTCCGCCGCGCAGGCCACCGTGCAGCTCTACCGCGATCTGCTCGCGCCGTGGGGCGTGACGTATCAGCAGCTGCTGGTGCTCGGCATCCTGTGGCGTGACGAATCGACCAGCCCGGGGCGCATCGCCGCCGAACTCCACCTCGACGCCAGCACGATCACCGGACTCGTCAACCGCCTCGAATCCGCAGGGCTCGTCGAACGCTTCCGCCCGGCCGGCGACCGGCGCACCGTGATGGTGACGGCGACCGAGGCATCCGCGGATCTGCAAGCGTCCCTGCACCGCGTCGCGGGGTGCGTGGCCGACGCGATGAAGATGGAACCGGATGCTGCGCACAGCCTCATCAGTTCGCTTCACGATCTACGCGACAACCTCACCAGCGCAGACCGCCCCGAGCTTCGATCCGCCTGACCGCTCCCCCGAAAGGACCCCACCATGGACCTCTCCGACATCCCCGTCACGACCCTGCGCGGCGAAAAGACCACGTTCGGCGCGCTCACCGGCGGCAAGGCGGCGCTCGTCGTCAATGTCGCCTCGCGCTGCGGCCTCGCCCCGCAGTACGAGCAGCTCGAGGAGCTGCAGCGCACCTACGGCGAGCGCGGGTTCACGGTGATTGGCTTCCCGAGCAACCAGTTCCTGCAGGAGCTCGGCTCGGAAGAGAAGATCGCCGAGTACTGCTCCGCCACCTGGGGCGTGACGTTCCCGATGACCGAGAAGGTCAAGCTCAACGGCAAGAACGCGCACCCGATCTACCAGCAGCTGACGACCGTCCCGGGCGCCGACGGCAAGGCGGGCAAGATCAGCTGGAACTTCGAGAAGTTCGTCATCAGCCCCGACGGCCGCGTGTGGCGCTTCAGCCCGCGCACCCTGCCCGATGCGCCCGAGGTCATCGAGGCGATCGAAGCGGCACTCCCCGCCTGACTCCCCCGCGACTCAGGCCCCCGCGACTCAGGCCCCCGCGACTCAGCCGCGCATGGCGACGCCGCGGCGCCAGTAGCCCATGAACGCGACCTGCGAGCGATGGATGCCGAGATCCTTCACCAAATGGCGGCGCAGCGTCGTGACGACCGAGCTCTCCCCCGCGATCCAGAAATAGCGGTCGATCGCCTCGACGGGAGCGTCCAGGTCCTCACCTGACCCCGAGTAGACCGGCGTCTCCCAGAGCAGCTCCTCGGTCCCGTCATCCATCACGGTCACCGTGGCCGTCGCACCCAGGTATCCGAGAACGTCGGGAATCAGCCGCGAACCGTTCGGAGCGCCCTCCCGAGCGACCCACCGAACCTCGACACCGGCCGGCGCATCGATCGCGAGCACGTCGTCGGCGTACGGAACCTCGATGACCGCGCATCCGACGGCATCCCGATCGATGTCCTCGAGGATGCGGGCGATCGCCGGCGCTGCAGTCTCGTCTCCGGCGAGCAGGATCTCGCGCGCGCTCCCCGGCGCGTACTCGATCCCGCCCCCGGCCGGGCGGCCCCGGCGGGGACCGACGATCAGCAGCTCATCCCCGACGGATGCCTGACTGGCCCACGACGACGCGGGACCGGTAAATCCCGGTTCGAGGTGAAGCACGAAGTCGATGACGACCGAGGTGCCGCCCTCCTCGACGCGCAGCTCCCGGATCGAGTAGGTGCGCATCGACCCGCGCTCCTCTTCGGGCACGGCGAGGAACACCGACCACCAGTCGCCGTCCGGATGGGTCAGATCGGGCAGGCGCCCGGAGCTCGGCGGGAAGATGAGCTTGATGCGCTGGTCGAGGATCCGATCCGGGTCGCCGAACTCGTCGAGATCCGACCCGGTGAAGGTGACGCGCACGAAGCTCGGCGAGACCCGGTCGATCGCGCTCACGGCGGCACGCGCCACCACGAACGGTGGGGCGTCGAGGACGATGGTTTCAGCGACGGACATGATGCCTCCCGATGGGCATGACGACGGGTGAACCCGAGACCGGATCGGGGATGACACGACTGTCCATCCCGAACACGTCTCGGACGAGGGCCTCGGTGACGACGACATCGGGCGCTCCCGAGGCATGGACCTGGCCGTCCTTCATGGCGACGAGCTCGTCGGCGTAGCGCGCGGCCAGATTGAGGTCGTGGAGCACCATGACGATCGTCGTGCCGCGGCTGCGGTTGAGGTCGGTCAGCAGGTCCAGCACCTCGATCTGGTGCGCAACGTCCAGGTAAGTCGTCGGCTCATCGAGCAGCAGGATGTCGGTCTCTTGCGCCAACGCCATGGCGATCCAGACGCGCTGACGCTGCCCACCCGACAGTTCGTCGACGCAGCGGTCGGCAAGATCCGCGATGTCGGTCGCCTCCAGGGACTCCGCGACGACCTGGTAGTCACGCGGACTCCACCGGGCAAGCATCCGCTGGTGAGGATGCCGCCCACGGCCGACGAGGTCGGCGACCGCGATACCTTCCGGCGCGACGGAGTTCTGCGGGAGCAGACCGATCTCGCGCGCGATCTGCTTCGTGGGGGTGCGATGGATCTCGCGTCCGTCGAGCACGACGCGGCCAGCCCGGGGCGGAAGCAGCCGGGCACACGCGCGTAGCAGCGTCGACTTGCCGCATCCGTTGGCTCCGACGATCGTCGTGATCGCCCCCGCACGGATCTGCAGATCCAGCTCTGAGACGACAAGGCGGTCACCGTACGCAAGCGAGAGACCCTCGGCGGCCAGGCGATGCGTGGCGGCCGTGCCCGCGGCCTCGATGGCGGGCGCGGGAGCGGCGTCGCGGGAGGCATCCGGTGCGGGCTCGGCGGCGACATTCATCGGCGGGACCTCGCGAGAGACGTCCGGTTCTCGGACGGGAGCGGTGACGGGCAGCGGGTTCACAGAGATCCTCCCGACCGGTGCGTGCGCACCAACAGATAGACGAGGTAGGGGGCGCCCAGGATGCCGGTGATCACGCCCACCGGGTAGCGCGACGCGAAGGCGAACTGACCGACGAGGTCGGCCACGAGCACGAGCAGCGCACCGACGAGCCCCGCAGGAAGCAGGAGGGACGAGCCGGGTCCGAGCAGCCGCGCGGCGATGGGCCCTGCCATGAAGGCGACGAACGCGATCGGCCCGGTCGCCGCAGTGGCGAACGCGAGGAGGATGACCGCACCGATGATGAGCAGCATGCGCGTGGGCGCGACCCGCACCCCGAGGGCTGCGGCTGAGTCGTCGCCGAGTCGGAGCACATCGAGGTCGGCGCTGCGAGCGAGCATGACCGGGACCACGAGCAGCATCACGATCGCCAGCGGCACGAGACGTTCCCAGGAAGCGTTGTTGAGGCTTCCCGCGAGCCACTGCATCGCCGCCTGCAGATCCCACTCGGCCGCTCCCGAGAGCTGGTAGGCGATGAGACTGTCGATCATCGCCGCGATGCCGATACCGATCAGGATGAGCCGTGCCCCCGCGAACCCTCGGCGGTCGGCGAGCAGGTAGATCGCCGTGGCCGTGACGAGGGCCCCCACGAGTGCGACGACCGAGACGGCCAGATCGCTCAGCGAGAAGACGATGATGCCCGTGACCGCCGCGAAGCTCGCGCCGGCGCTGATGCCGATGACATCCGGCGAGGCAAGCGGGTTGCGCAGCATCGTCTGGAACGTGACACCCGCCATCCCGAAGGCGAAGCCGGCGAAGAGCGCAAGCATGGCCCGCGGCAGACGCAGTTCCCCGACGGTGAAGGATGCCCCGGGCACCGTGTCGCCGAGGATGACGCGCAGCACTTCCTGCGGCGAGTAGAAGGTGTGCCCGACCATCGTGCTCACGGCGATCACGGTCAGCACGAGCAGCGCGAGGATGCCGGTGGTCGTGCTCCATCGCCGCCGGCGGGAGCGGCGACCGAGGGCGATGGCCGACACGGTCGGGGTGGGTGTCGCGGTGGCGGTCACAGCTCGCGCACCTTCTGGCGTCGGACGATCCAGATGAACAGGGGGGCGCCGATGAGCGCCGTGATGATGCCGACCTCGATCTCTTCGGGCTTGGCGACCAGCCGACCGATGATGTCGGCGGCAAGCAGAAGAGCTGCCCCACCGATCGCCGACAGCGGGAGCAGCCAGCGGTGGTCGGAACCGATGAGCATGCGCACGCCGTGCGGGACGACGAGTCCGACGAACCCGATCGGACCGGCGATCGCGGTGGCCGCACCGCACAGGATGACGGCCCCTGCCGAGGATACGAGCCGCGTGCGGGTGACGTGTTCGCCCAGCCCCGCCGCCAGGTCGTCGCCGAGGGCGAGGGAGTCCATGCCCCGCGCGGTCGCGAACACGATGACCGCACCGACCAGCAGCACGGGCGCGACGACCGCGACGCGATCCCACTCGGCGCCGCCGACGCCACCGATCTGCCAGAAGCGGAACGTCGACATGACGTCGATGCGAGGGAGCAGGATCGCGCTCACCAGCGACGCGAGCGCAGCGGAGGTCGCAGCCCCCGCGAGCGCGAGCTTGAGCGGTGTCGCTCCCCCGCGCCCGAGAGACCCGACCGCGTAGACGAACACCGCCGCGGCGGCTGCTCCGACGATCGCCAGCCCCATCTGCCCGTACGGGTCCATGATCCCGAAGAAGGCGAGGCCGGCGACGACCGCGAGTGCGGCACCGCTCAGGACTCCCAGGATGCCGGGGTCGGCGAGCGGATTACGCGTGACGGCCTGCATGCTCGCACCCGCCAGGGCGAGGGCGGCACCGACCAGGATCGCCAGCGCCGTGCGCGGCATCCGTTTGACCACCGCTGCCGATTCGATCGTCGACACGTCGCCCGTGAGCCCCGCGACCACGTCGCCGGCGCTGACATCTGCCACCCCGAACGCAACGGATGCGACCGCGAGCGCGGCGAGCACGCCGATCCCCGTGATGACCCACACGACACGCACCGATACCGACCGTCGCAGCGAGGCGACGGCCGGTACCGGTGCGGGCGCGTGGAGGGTGGTCACTGCTGTCCAGCGACTCCCGAGGCCAGCAGCTCGAAGTAATCGTCGATGCCCCAGCCGATCGACAGCGGCGACGGGTTGGCCGAGGCCGCCAGCGGCGTGCTGTTCTCGAGAACCACGATCGAGCCGTTCGCGATCGCGGGGATCTGCGACAGCAGCGGATCGGACTGCAGCTGGTCGATGATCGCGCCGTCGGCCTCGCCGTAGGTCACGAAGACATCGACGTCGGCGAAGCGGTCGGCATCCTCCGCGCTCACCGTCGTGTAGAACGCATCGGTCGCGGCCGACTCCTCGGCGACGATCTCGGGGACGGGGAATCCGATGCTCTCGAGGAAGCCGGGACGGGTGTCGTGGCTCGTGTAGAAGCCGATCTGGCTGAAGTCGGCCGGATCGATGTAGCTGAACAGCACGCGTGCGCCATCGAGCTCGGGGTTGTTCGAGACGGCGGTCTCGACCTTGGCGTGCAGGTCGTCGATGAGCTCGTCGCCCTCGGCCGACAGACCCAGCGCGGCGGAGTTCACGCGGATCATGTCCTCGTAGGAGGTGCCCCAGGCGACCTCGGGGTAGGCGACGACCGGCGCAATCTTCGACAGCGTGTCGTAGTCCTCCTGCGTGAGACCCGAGTAGGAAGCGAGGATGACATCGGGCTGCGTGTCAGCGATCGCCTCGAAGTCCAGACCATCGGTCTCGTCGAACAGGACGGGCGTCTGGGCACCGAGCTCCTCGAGTCGGTCCTCGACCCAGGGCAGGACGCCATCGCCGTCGTCGTCACCCCACGTGGCCTTGCTCATGCCCACGGGCACGACACCCAGCGCCAGCGGCACCTCGTGGTTGGCCCAGGCGACGGTTGCCACCCGCTCGGGCTGCTGCTCGATCACGGTCTCGCCGTAGGCGTGCTCGATCGTGACGGGGAAGCCACCGTCGGACTCGGCTTGGATCGTGTCGGCATCCGTCGACGACGAGCAGGCGGCAAGGGAACCGGTCAGGGCCGCGGCGATGCCGACGGCGATGAGACGGGAGGCGCGCACGGGCGCTCCTTTCGTGGGGTGCTGTGGGAAGGACATCCAGGCTTGGTAAGCCTTGCCTAAGTTACACGCCGCAGCGGCCCTCGCTCAATCTGAAGGTCCCGGGAAAAACCCTGTCAACTTTGTTGACACGTTCTCTAGACTGGGATCGAGCGGTCCCGAACCGCCGCATAACTCAAGGAGGAGAACATGGGAAAGGACAAGGCGCTTACCGCCAAGTCGTCGATCGGCGCCTGGTTGAAGCATCCCGTCGGCGGGCCGATTCTGCGGGATCTGCTCGCCCAGGGCGGCCAGAACGAATCGGCACTGGCCCCCGTCAAACTCTTCTCCCTCGAACGCGTCGCCGCCATGAGCGGGGGGCGGATGCCGCAGGAGATGATCGACGACATGGTGCGCCGCGCCAATGACCCCGGCGCCCTCGCTGCCGCGCCCGACAGCGACGATGACGAGGATGAGGACGACATCGCCGCTCCCCCGATGGCCGCACCGTGGGTGGAGCGCATCACCCCCGGAAGGTTCGCGGGCAAGACGGTGATCGTGACCGGTGCCGGATCGGGCATCGGGCGAGCAGTCGCCGCCCGGGTCGCCGCCGAGGGCGGGACGGTCGTCGCGGTCGACATCGCCGAAGACCGCGTGGCCGCAGCCGTCGTAGAGATGCCGGGAGCGATCGCTGTCGCCGGCGACATCACCTCGGAAGACTCCGTGGCCGCAATCGTTGCGGCGGCGGGCGGTCGTGTCGACGGTCTTGCGAACGTCGCCGGGATCATGGACGACATGACGCCGCTGCACGAAGTCAGCGACGCCGTGTGGGCACGGGTCATGGCGGTGAACGTCGAGGGGACCTTCCGACTCACGCGCGCCGTGCTCCCCCTCATGATGGCGGCCGGCGGCTCGATCGTCAACGTGGCCTCCGAGGCCGGACTGCGTGGCTCAGCGGCCGGCCTTGCCTACACCACGTCTAAGCACGCCATCGTCGGACTCACCAAGAGCACGTCCTTCATGTACGCGGGCAAGAACATCCGCGTCAACGCGGTGGCACCGGGCCCGGTCGCGACCGGGATCGAGGCGACCTTTGCCTCCCAACTCGGCCAGGAGCGTGTGGGGCTCGCGATGACGATCCTTCCGCCCATCGCCGAGGCGGCGCAGCTCGCAGCATCCATCACGTGGTTGCTCAGCGACGACGCGACGAACGTGACGGGGGCGATCCTGCCCTCCGACGGCGGCTGGTCGGCGATCTGATCACCCGGTGATCGCTGCCTGCAGCAACGCGCCATAGCGTCGCACGAGGGTCTCGCGCGTCACGTGCGCGAGACCCTCGTCGCGCACAACCCACAGGCTGTAGAACAAGCCGCCAACGACAGCCGCCGCCATCCGCGCCCGCAGATCCGCATCCGCCGCATCGGCACCGTGGGCGGCGATTCGCGTGCGGAACGGTCGCACGAACCCGTCCTCGTGCGCCGCCCGGAGATGGGTCCAGATCCCGCCGGAGTCGCTGGCGCGCAGGAGCGCCAGGTAGATACCCCGAGCGTCTGCATCCGCGTCGAGGAGGAACGAGATGAACCTCTCGCCGAGCGTCTCGATGGGTCCATCGAAGGCCGCCGCCGCGACCCGAACCTCCATGGTCTCCATGAACAGCTGCTCTTTGGTGCCGTAATGACGGATGACCAGCGCGGGGTCGACGGCGGCCTCGCTCGCGATCTCACGGACCGAGGTGCGCGCGTAGCCGTTCTCGGCGAACAGCCGCTGCGCGGCATGCCAGATCGCCCGCTTCGACGCGGGTGCGTGCTCCGGCAAGCTCATCCCCCCATGGTCGCATGGGAGCCGAGCCAGAGCACTGTGAGTGAATCGAAAGCGGGAAACCGTCGTATTCCGGCTTCCAAGACGCAATCTGCAGCGGATTCCATCGATTCCTTGGACAATCTCGACGCTTTCAGTTGATTCCCGTGCGAGCGTCTGCAATGATCGAGACGTGGCAGATCGCGCTCCCCGGGTACCGCAACTCGATGACATCTCGCGCGCCATCGTCGAGCACCTGCAGGCTGATGGCCGACGATCCTACGCCGACATCGGGAAGGCCGTCGGGCTCTCCGAGACTGCCGTGCGCAACCGGGTGCAACGACTCGTCGATGCCGGCGTCATGCAGATCGTGGCCGTCACCGACCCGCTGCAACTCGGCTTCGCCCGGCAGGCGATGGTCGGCATCCGGACGACCGGGGATTCGACACGCATCGCGGCGGAGGTCGCGAAGCTCCCCGAGGTCACCTACGTCGTGCTCACCGCGGGCAGCTTCGACGTGCTGGCCGAAGTCGTGTGCGCGTCGGATGACGAACTCATCGACCTCCTCAATCGTCGCGTGCGCGCCATCGAGGGTGTCGTCGCCACGGAATCCTTCGTCTACCTCCGCCTCGTGAAGCAGCTCTACGACTGGGGAACCCAATGACCGGGCCCCGAAAGGACATGCAATGAACTCCCCCGCAGACCTTCAGCGGATGGCCCAGGATCACCTGTGGCTCCACTTCTCCCGCCAGTCCGTAATGGACTCGTCCGGGGTGCCCATCATCGTGCGCGGCGAGGGACACCACATCTGGGACGACCGCGGCAAGCGCTACTTCGACGGGCTGTCCGGACTGTTCGTCGTCAACGCGGGGCACGGACGCACGCGCCTCGCGCAGGCTGCCGCGAAGCAGGCCGAAGAGCTCGCGTTCTTCCCGCTGTGGTCCTACGCGCACCCCGCCGCCATCGAGTTGGCGGATCGACTTGCGGACGAGGCACCGGGTGACCTGAACCGGGTCTTCTTCACGACCGGCGGCGGCGAGGCTGTCGAAACGGCCTTCAAGCTCGCCAAGCAGTTCTGGAAGCTTCAGGGCAAGCCCATGAAGCACAAGGTCATCTCGCGCTCCATCGCGTACCACGGCACCCCGCAGGGAGCCCTCGCGATCACCGGCATCCCGGTGATGAAGGCTCCCTTCGAGCCCCTCGTGCCCGGCGCGTTCCGGGTGCCCAACACCAACGCGTACCGCGCCGAAGAGGCCGGGTTCGTGTGGGACGGCACCGGCGACCGTCTGGAGGCGTTCGGCCGATGGGCAGCAGACCGCATCGAAGAGATGATCCTGTTCGAAGGCCCGGAGACGGTCGCGGCGGTCTTCCTCGAGCCGGTGCAGAACTCGGGCGGATGCTTCCCCCCTCCCCCGGGATACTTCCAGCGCGTCCGTGAGATCTGCGACCGCCACGATGTGCTCCTGGTCTCGGATGAGGTGATCTGCGCGTACGGACGCATCGGTCACACCTTCGCGTGCAACGCCTACGACTACGTGCCCGACATCATCACCTCGGCGAAGGGTCTGACCAGCGGCTACTCGCCGCTGGGCGCCACGGTCGTCTCGGACCGGATCTACGAGCCGTTCCGCCACGGACACACCTCATTCCTCCACGGGTATACGTTCGGTGGGCATCCGGTCTCTGCCGCGGTGGCCCTCGAGAACCTCGCGATCTTCGACGAGGAAGGACTCAACGAACGCGTCCGCGAGAACTCCCCGCTGTTCCGCGCTGCCCTCGAGAAGCTGCTGGATCTGCCCATCGTCGGAGACGTGCGCGGCGACGGATACTTCTTCGGTATCGAGCTCGTGAAAGACAAGGCCACCCGCGAGACCTTCAACGACGACGAGTCCGAACGACTCCTGCGCGGGTTCCTCTCGGGCGCCCTGTACGACGCGGGGCTGTACTGCCGCGCCGACGACCGCGGCGACCCCGTCATCCAGCTCGCGCCGCCGCTGACGATCGGTCCGTCCGAGTTCGACGAGCTCGAGCAGATCCTGCGCGACGTTCTCACGCGCGCCGCGACCCTGCTATAGCGGATTCACCTGCTGCGGATTTCGGCGACGCCGGAATCCGCAGCAGTCGTGCGTGAAACCGTCGCCCGCGTTTCCTCAAACGACAGATTCCTGTATCAAGTTTGTTTCGGACCGCGGATGACGCTTGCCGCCTCCCGTGCGGTCATGGCACGATCACTGACAATCCGTGCACAGCACGCATTCAGCTGATTGAGGAGACCGACCATGCCCGACCGTCAACTCCCCTCCGATCCCATGATCCGAGCGCTCATCTCGCAGGCACGAGCAGCGCAGATCTCACGGCGCGGCGTGCTCGCGGGGGCCGGCGCCCTCTCCCTCATGGGGTTCCTCGCCGCGTGCACCGGCCGCGTGGGGGGTTCCGGGTCCACGAGCGGATCAGCGCTGACCGCTCCCGAAGACCTGTCCTCGAGCGTGAAGACCCTGACGTGGGCCAACTGGTCGTTCTACCTCGACGAAGACGACGAGGGCAACCACCCCACACTGCAGGCCTTCGAGGAGCAGACCGGCCTGACGGTCAACTACGACGTCGCGATCGACGACAACAACACCTACTTCGCGAAGGTGCGCGACCAGCTCGCCCTCGGTCAGGGAATCGGGGCAGACACGGTCTGCCTCACGGACTGGATGGCGAACATCTGGATCGCATCCGGGTACACGCAGGCGTTCGATAAGGCGAACATGCCCAACGTCTACGCGAACCTCAACCCGAGCCTGATGAACCCGAGCTTCGACCCGGGCCGGGCGAACTCCGTGCCCTGGCAGTCGGGCTTCGCGGGTATCGCGTGGAACACGGAGAAGCTCCCCCAGGGGCTGGCCTCCGTCGAGGATCTGTGGAACCCCGACCTGAAGGGCCGCGTCGGCGTCCTCAGCGAGATGCGCGACACGATCGGACTCATCATGCTCAGCCAGGGCGTGGACATCTCGTCCGACTCCTGGGGCGACACCGAATTCCAGAATGCGATCGACGTCTTCGCCAAGCAGGTCTCGGACGGTCAGATCCGCAACATCAAGGGCAACTCGTACGCCGACGACCTCATCAACGAGGACACGCTGGCGGCGATCGTCTGGTCGGGCGACATCACCGCGATCAACGCCGAGGTCGGCTACGACAAGTTCGGCTTCGCCCTCCCCGACTCGGGCGGGACGCTGTGGAGCGACAACTTCATGATTCCGATCGGCTCGCAGCAGAAGGCCAACGTCGAGTCGCTCATCGACTACTACTACCAGCCCGAGGTGGCTGCCGAAGTCGCCGCGTGGGTCAACTACATCACCCCCGTGGTCGGCGCTCAGGAAGCAATGGCCGAGATCGACCCCGAGATGGTCGAGAACCAGCTGATCTTCCCCGACGAGGAGACACTCGCCAACGCGTACATCTTCCGCGCGCTCAGCAACCAGGAGCAGGAGAAGTACAACGCCGAGTTCGAAGCCGTCGGACTCGGCGCCTGATCCGGCATGGCACCATCGACACCCGAGGCCGGCGCTGACCTCGAGCTTCGCGGCATCCGCAAGACCTTCCCGGGCTTCACCGCTCTGCACGACCTGGATCTGGTGATCCCCGCGGGATCGTTCTTCGCGCTCCTGGGCCCTTCGGGCTGCGGCAAGACGACGACCCTGCGGATCGTCGCGGGCCTCGAGCGGCCCACGGCGGGTTCGATCTCGATCGGTGGCAAGGACGTCACGACGGTTCCGCCGCACAAGCGGCCCGTCAACACGGTGTTCCAGAGCTACGCGCTGTTCCCCCACATGACCGTGCAGGAGAACGTCGAGTTCGGTCTGCGGCGGCGGAAGGTGGCGGATGCGGCAAGCAGGGCGCTGGACGCGTTGAAGCTCGTCGAACTCGACCACGTCGCCGGGCGTAAGCCGTCGCAGCTGTCCGGAGGCCAGCAGCAGCGTGTCGCCCTCGCGCGAGCTGTCGTGAACCGTCCCGCTCTGTTGCTGCTCGACGAACCCCTCGGCGCACTGGACCTGAAGCTTCGCCGGCAGATGCAGGGTGAGCTCAAGACGATCCAGGACGAGGTGGGAATCACCTTCCTGCACGTGACGCACGACCAGGAGGAAGCCATGACGATGGCCGACACGGTCGCCGTCATGAACCACGGCCGCATCGAACAGATGGGCGCACCCCAGGAACTCTACGAACTGCCGCGCACCGGCTTCGTCGCGAGCTTCCTCGGCCAGTCCAACCTCATTCCCGCGACGGTGGATTCCACGGCCGGCGGAAACCTCGTCGCGCGCCTGGCAACCGGCGGCACCGTACGGATGCCGATCGATCGAGCCGTCGCGACGTCGGGAGCGATTACGGTGGGGGTCCGTCCCGAGAAGCTGATGCTCGTCGCCGAGCAGCCGACCACGGACGACAACATCCTCGGTCCCGGCCGCATCACCGACCTGTCCTTCACCGGTGTGAGCACGCAGTACACCGTCGAGATTCCGGGGATCGGACCGGTCGGGGTGTTCGAGCAGAACATGGTGTTCGGCTCGGTCTTCTCGGTGGGCAGCGAGGTCTGGGTTCGCTGGCGGCCCGAGCACACGTTCGGGCTGGATGCCGATGCTCAGGCGGGTGCCGCCGAAGCCATCGCCGACAGCGAGGACTCCTAGCCATGGCGATGTCGGCGCTGGCTGTCGCCGATACTAAGAAGGCGTCGCCGCAGCGGCGCGCCGGATGGGTGGCCTTCGCGCTTCTGCTGCCGGGACTGGCCTACCTCACGCTGTTCTTCGTCGTCCCGTTCGTGTCGTTGCTGATGACCTCGTTCGGCGTCAACGACACCTCCCAGTACGGCGCGTTCTACTACGCCTTCAACTGGCAGAACTACGTCGACGTCATCGCGGAGTACTGGCCGCAGTTCCTGCGCTCCTTCTGGTACGCGCTGCTGGCCACCCTGTTCGCGCTGCTCATCAGTTACCCGATCGCATACTTCATCGGGGTTGTGCTGCGCGACCGGCCGCTCATCCGCAACCTGCTGCTGGTGCTCGTCATCGCGCCGTTCTTCATCTCGTTCCTCCTGCGGACTCTCGCGTGGAAGGCGCTCTTCGCCGACGAGGGGCCCGTGGTCGGGTTCCTGCAAGCGATCGGGATCTTCGGCCCGCAGGATCACATCACGGGAACCGGCTTCGCGGTCGTGTTCGGTCTCACCTACAACTTCATCCCGTTCATGACGCTTCCGTTGTTCGCCTCCCTGGACCGGCTCGACACTCGGCTTCTCGAAGCGAGCTCCGACCTCTACGCGACGCCCGGGCAGACGTTCTGGCGGGTGACCTTCCCTCTGTCACTTCCCGGGGTCGTGTCGGGCACGCTCCTCACGTTCATTCCCGCATCCGGTGACTACGTCAACGCCAGCCAGGCCTTCCTCGGAAGCCCGTCGACGACGATGATCGGAAACGTCATCCAGTCGAAGTTCCTCATCACGGTGAACTATCCGCAGGCGGCGGCCCTCAGCATCCTGCTCATGGCCGTCATCCTCATCATCGTCGGCAGCTACGTGCGGCGCACGGGAACGGATGACCTCCTGTGAAGACACAATGGACGGTCAGGTCCCGCATCCTCGGCCTCTATGTCATCGCCGCGTTCGTGGTGCTGCTCATCCCGATCGCCTACACGTTCCTGTTCTCGTTCAACGAGACGACCCGCACCAACATCACGTGGAACGGGTTCACGATCGAGAACTGGCTCACGGTGTGCGAACAGCCCGAGGTCTGTGTCGCCTTCGGCAACAGCATCCTCGTCGGTGTCGTGGCGACGATCATCGCCACGACCCTCGGCACGATGATCGCGCTCGCTCTGGTGCGCTACCGCTTCCGCGCACGGGGGCCGATCAGCCTGCTGCTGTTCCTGCCGATGGCCACACCCGAGGTCGTCATCGGCGCGGGTCTTGCCGCGCAGTTCTTGACGATGGGTGTCGCGAAGGGGATCGTGACGATCATCCTCGCGCACACGATGTTCTGCCTGAGCTTCGTCGTGGTCACGGTGCGCGCCCGCGCACTCTCGCTGGATCCGTCGATGGAAGAGGCAGGCCGCGACCTGTACGGCTCACCGCGGCAGGTGTTCTGGCGGGTGACGTTCCCGTTGCTGTTGCCCGGGATCATCGCGGCGGCTCTGCTGTCGTTCAGCCTGAGCTTCGACGACTTCATCATCACGTATTTCACGTCGGGCTCGGTGCAGACCTTCCCGGTCTACATCTACGTCGCCGCCCAGCGGGGCATTCCCCCGCAGGCCAACGTGATCGCCTCGGCGGTGTTCCTCCTCGCGATCATCGGCACGCTCGCGTACGGGATCGTCAACGCCCGTCGCGCGGCGGTTCGTCGCGGGCGCTGAGCCCGTGCTCGTTCCCGCGGGCGGTCTGCACGCCCGCGGGAACGAGGGGGTCGTCATCCGTTGTGGATCTCGCCGCGCCAGCCGCCCGTCTCGCGACCGCGCTCTTCGATGAACGACTTGAAGCGCTCGAGGTCCATGCGGGCCGCGGCTTCGTCGAGGTTTAGTCCCGCGCCCGCCTTCTCGACGAAGGTCTCGGGCTCCCACTCCATCCGCAGCTCCACCCGGGTCCGGTCGTCGGTCACCGGCGTGAAGGCCACACGCCCGGTGTGCACCCGCTCCCCCGTGCTGGCCCACTCGACGTGGTCATCGGGCACCTGGTCCACGATCTCGGCGTCGAACTCGCGCTCGACGCCGCCGATGCTCACGGTCCAGTGCGTGAGGTCGTCGGTGGTCTGGGTGATGGAGTTCACCGACCCCATGAACTGCGGGAAGTCCTCGAACTGGGTCCACTGGTCGTAGACGGCGCGGATCGGGGCGTCCACTTCGATGTCAGCGGTCATCGTGCTTGTCATGACGGTCTCCTTCGTGGTCACCGTGCGCCGGTCGCCGGGTCGGCGATCGGTCGGGGCCGACGATACGGATGCCGCACGGCGCCGCTGAGGGGGTTGACAGCATCCGTCGCCCCACTCGGGCACACCTGTGCGCCCTGTGCCCTTGGCGGCCGCGTAGCGTGAGGACATGCCCCGCTTGCGTCGCAGTCGCACCTTCGAGCCCGGACTTCGCCGCGTGCGCCGCGGACGAGGATTCGCGTACCTCGATGAATCGGGCGCCGCGATCTCGGACGAACAGACGCGCGAGCGGATCTCGGCGCTTGCGGTCCCGCCCGCGTGGAACGACGTCTGGATCTCGCCCCATCCGCACGGGCACATCCAGGCCACGGGAGTCGACGATGCCGGGCGACGCCAATACCTGTATCACGAGGCGTGGCGAAAACGTCAGGACCGCGTCAAATTCGAACGGATGCTGGACCTCGCCCAGACGCTCCCCGCGGCGCGGCGCGGCGTCACGCTCGATCTGCGAACGGAGGGTCTGGGCAAGTCCCGCGTGCTTGCTACTGCGTTCCGCATGCTCGACACCGGGAGTCTGCGGGTCGGGTCGGAGCGCTACGCGGACGTGCACGGCAGCTTCGGACTGTGCACACTCCTGTGCGCGCACGCGAGCGTGCACGATGGTGAGCGGGTCGAGCTGCGCTTTCCCGGCAAGAGTGGGCAGCCGTGGGAGTCCGAGCTGACCGACCCCGACCTGGCCGCGGTCGTCCGGGCGCTCAAGCGCCGCGGCGGCCGGGCGCGGCTCCTGGCCTGGCGGGACGGTGACGGCGAGGTGCATCCCCTGCATCCGGACGACATCAACGCCGACATCCGACGACGAACGGGCGGCGACTTCACGGCAAAGGACTTCCGTACTCTGCACGGTACGGCCGCTGCCGCCCTGAGCCTTGCGAAGGCGGGTCCGGTGACGAGCGCATCGCGGCGGGCGCGCATCATCGCAGCAGCGATGCGGGATGCCGCTTTCGTTCTCGGCAACACCCCTGCCATCGCCCGCAGCAGCTATGTGGATCCGCGGGTCGTGGATGCCTACGAACATGGGACGACGATCGACCCGTCGCGTCCGGCATCCGTCGAATCGGAGCTACGAGCGATGCTGCGCTGAGCCGCGGGCGCGTCGTCAGGCGGCGGATTCCGCCGCGCGGGGGTCGTGTCCGGCGATCACGCGAAGCCCCGGAAGCCTGTCTCGCAGCGCCACGACGCGCCGCAGCGTCTCGCGCTGCCGCTTTCTGTCACCGACATCCGGAACGACCCCGCGGTCGATGAGGCTCGGGTCGTAGGTCGCGTCCCCGACAAGTAGCAGCGGGTCGCGGCCCCCTCCCCGGCGCACGAGCAGACTCATCGAACCGGTCGTGTGACCCGGGGTCGGCAGGAGCGTGAGAGCACCGTCTCCGAAGATGTCGTACGCGCCGTCGAAATCCGTCAGCGCAGGGTCGTCCGAGGGGGCGAAGCTGACGGGCCGCCACCGGACGCCCGCAGCGAGAAGGTGCTCAGCGAGGACGCCGTGCATATGGGGCGAGCGGCCGGTGAGAAGCGCGTGCTCGGCCTCGCTGACGAGCACCGGGATGCCGGCAGCCGCGAGCTCACCGACGTTACCGGCGTGGTCGTAGTGCAGGTGGGAGACGGCAGCGAGGGCAAGCCGCTCGAGGGGAACGCCGGCGAGTTCGAGCTGTTCACCGAGCCCCTGGCCCGGGGTCAGCGTGGAGTCCACCTGTCGTGCATAGACCGCGCCGACGAATCCGCGCGGGAAGTACGTGCGCGGTGCGTCGGCGGACTCGGGCGCCTGACCGGTGTCCCAGAGCACCCACCCCTGGTCGTGCTCGATGAGGACGACGTTGACGGGCAGCGGCTCTGTCCACCGCCGTGAGGTGAACGTCCACCACAACATGGGCGTTCCGCTGCCTGCGATGTTGTGCGGCCGCAGCCGCACCTCGCCGATACTCAGAACCGTTACGCGCCCGACGCCGCCAGAAGTCATGTCGTTCAGTGTGCCAGGTCGCGGTTACCCGAACGCGGCGACCAGGTTTCGGCAGGTCAGTCGGCGAGGGTGCGCTCTCGCAGGAGTCGGGCAACGGCCGGGATGATCAGGACGACGGCGGCGACGACGATCGCCGCGATGCCGATAGGGACGTCCACGAGGTCACCGGTCAGGCGCGCGACGGCCAGCCACGCCAGTCCCCACGCGATCGAGAGCACGGGCGCGATCCGCCACCCTCCGGCTGCCGACACGCCGAGCGCGACAACGGCGACGACGACCAGCACGATCACGCCGAGCACGGATGCCGCACCCTCCCAGTCGGCGGGGACCGTCGCCGTCAACGCGGCGGCGACGTTGGCGACGGTGGCGAGAGCGACCCAGCCGAGGTGCAGCCCCGTGACTCCGTCGATGAGGATGCCGTCAACTGCGCCATCGGAGGGCAGGTGGGTGCGGACCGCGCGAAGGTAGGTGACGACGAGGGCTGCGAGCAGCAGAACGATGCACGCCACGGTCGCCCACACCGAGAGGAACTGCACGGTGACGAGCCAGAGACCGTTGAGCACCATCGTGAGGGCGATGAGCCAGCCGAGGCTGCGCTGTCGCGTGCGCGTCCGCTGCGACGGGAGCGCCTGCCAGACGACGTAGATCGCGAGTCCCAGGTAGATCGGCGTCCAGATCGCGAATGCTTCGGTCGCGGGAGTGAGGTAGGACGCGTCCGGCGAGAACGACCCGCCCTGCGCCTCCTGGATCGGCGTCCCACCGAAGGCGCCGAGACCGACAGCATCGCCGATGATCATGAAGACGAAGGCCGCGATCACGAGGATCTGACGGATCACATCGCTGCCACGGGCTGATTCGGTCGCGCTCATCCGTCCACGCTAGTCGCCTGGCGACCGAATGGGCAGGGAACCCGTGAGGAACCCATGAGAAACACGGACCGGCCACACCCAGGGGGCCAGCAGTAAGCCAGACGGCCGTGGGGTGGGTTCAGGCGGCGCCGTCGCGGCTAGGCGGCAGTGGGGTGGAAGGTGGGGAGGCGCCGTTCGGGGGCGACGACATACCGGCGCCCGTGCGGGGATACCCATTCCAGGGACCCGTCACCGAGGTGGGTGATCTGCCACCCGCCGTGATGCTTCACCGTATGGTGGCCCTGACAGAGCGGGGCCGTGTTCGCCACGGATGTCTCACCACCGTGTTCCCACGCGACCGTATGGTCGATCTGACACCGCGACGCCGGCATCCCGCACCCCGGTCCCATGCACCGGTCAGCCCGCCACTTCACGAGCTTCGCAAGCTCCGGTGGCGGCCGATACCTCGTCCGCCCCACGCTGATGACGGCGCCGGTGTCGGGGTGTGTGAGCACCCGCATCCACCCTGATGCGTCACCGGCCAGCTCCCGGGCGCGCTCGATCGGGATCGGACCAACCCCCTCCACCTCCGCCGGGTCTGTCACACCGTCCGCCCCGAGGAGGGCCAGTGCAGGAACGGTCACGACAACGGTGGCGCGGATCCCCCGCGCCTGCTCGGGGTGCTCGGCCACGGTCCCGTCGATCAACAGATCGCAGAACACGTCAGCACGGATCTCATCCAGACTCCGCTCCGAACCGTCCCCCCGCTCCCCGCCGCGGGTCGCGCCACGGTCCCGGTCACGAATCACCGTCGCGATCTGCGTGATCCGGCCGTGGATCGCGTGAGCTTCCACCGACGGGATCAATGCGTGCAACCACGACATCCCGTCCCCGACCTGCTCGATCACCACCCGACGCTCCCGCACCGCCGACCCATGCCGCTCAGCCAACGTCGGGGCCATCTCCCGGTCGATAAGGCGGCGCAACGCCCGCCGGAACGACCCCACCGGCAGCGTCTCCGCCAACCCCAACGCCCGCCCCACCAGGCCCGCCGCGACCCCCGGGTCCAGCACATCCAGATCATCGACGAGGATCTCGACGTGCCGCACCGTCACGTTCGCGCGCGAGAGAGACTCCAGCACGGTCGGATACGAGTGCACCAGGGACTCGGCGCGGGCAAGCATCATCCCCGCCGCGGTCTCCGTCACCCGCAACGCAGCCGCCAACTCCAACCGCAACGACCGCATCACCAACTCCCGCGACCCACCCCCATACCGGGTCACGTCATCAAGGGCTTCCACCCGGAGCGCGTCAACGCGCGCGAACCGCTGCGCAGCGAACACCGCCTCCAGATCAGCGACCTCCACCACCAGACCCACAGCATCCGGTCGCGGCGGAACCCACCCCACCCCGCCATCCCACTCCCGCACATCATGGTCGTCGAGGAAGGCGTCAGCATCCGGCACCCCGGGCCACTGCCCCGACTCGCCCATGCCAACTGATCCCATACCGCGACACTACGAGGGGGTTCCGACATTCGAATCCCTGCCATCCGCACCGAATCCAGCGCGCGACCGATGCGACAGTCCGCCAGGTCGCACGCCCGCAAACGCGGCTCGCCGGAGTTGGGGGTGGCTGGTACTACGGTGATCGACATGACGGCGTCCCTCTCCCCCGACCAGGCGCGCGGGATGCGCCACCGGGCCCAGCTGCTCGGAGGCTCGCCCCTCTCGCCACGGGAGGTGGTGGACCGCGCGGTCGCCCTCCAAGGCCAGGATCTTCCGGCAGTCCTGCGTGCGATCGCCCTACGCTCGGCTCCGGGAACGACGGTCGGCGAGGTGCGCGCAGCGTTCGACAGCGGTGTCCTCGTGCGGTCGTGGCCCATGCGCGGCACGCTGTTCGCGACGACCCCCGAGCACCTGGCGTCGCTCCTCGCCCTCACCGGCACGAGAACTCTGCAGTCCATGGCGCGGCGCCGGGAGCAACTCGAGCTGGACGATGCCACGGTCGCGCGCGCGCACGAGGTCGCCGTCGCGGCGCTCGAGCACGCTCCGCAACGTCGTGCCGACATCCTGGCCACGTGGGAAGATGCCGGGATCTCGACGAAGGGTGGTCGAGGCTACCACCTGCTCGTCCATCTGTGCGTCAGCGGGGTGGCGCACTGGGGAGCCTTCGCTCCCGACGGGTCCGAGCAGTTCCTCACCCTCACCGCGACACCGCGCGAGACCGACACGGATGCCGCTCTCCGGCGCATCGTCGCCGGTTATGTCGCCGCGAGGGCGCCGGTCACCCTCGACGACCTCGCGTGGTGGACCAAACTCCCCAAGACGACCCTGCGCGCCGTCGCGGCATCCGTCGATGCGATCGAGCAGGCGCACCTCGGTGAGAGATCCGTGTATCTGAGCTCGCCGGCGGACGCCGTCGCGGACGCGAGCCCGACCGGCTCCGCGGAGCGGGTGACCCTCGTTCCCGCCTTCGACGAATGGATCCTCGGCTACGCGGACCGCTCTCTCGTCGCCTCGGGAGCGATGCTCGACGCCCTCGTTCCCGGCGGGAACGGCGTGTTCCGTCCCGCGGTTCTCGTCGACGGGCTGGTCGTCGGCACGTGGCGCTTCTCCGCGCCCCGGGGAGCAAGACGCCGAGCGCCCGTGCTCGAACTCATCGAACCCGTCTCGGACGCGACGGCAGCGCTCATCGACGACGCCCTCGCCGCGTGGCCGCACGACTGACCACGCGACGGATGCTTCGCGTCAGAGCAACGGACGCGCGTGCCAGATGCGATCGAGGTAGTCGCGCATCGACCGGTCGGAGGAGAAGAAGCCGCAGCGGGCGATATTGAGGATCGCCGAGCGCGTCCAGGCATCCTGATCGGCGTACGCGAGGTCCACGCGCGCCTGCGCCTCGATGTACGAGGCGTAGTCGGCGAGCACCATGAATCGGTCGTCGTAGAGCAGATTCGACACGATCGGCTCGAAGACCGAGCGGTCGCCGCCCGAGAACTCCCCCGAGGCGATGAGGTCCATCGCCGCCCGCAGCTGCGGGTCTGCCTGGTAGAAGTCCGCCGGCTTGTATCCCTTGGCCCAGAGCGCCTCGACCTCGGGCTCGGTCATGCCGAAGAGGAAGAAGTTGTCGTCGCCGACGAGCTGGCGGATCTCGACGTTGGCGCCGTCATCCGTGCCGATCGTCAGCGCGCCGTTGAGGGCCAGCTTCATGTTCCCGGTACCGGAGGCTTCCTTGCCGGCGAGCGAGATCTGCTCCGACAGGTCGGCGGCGGGGATGATGCTCTCGGCGAGGGTCACGTTGTAGTTCGGCGGGAACACGACCTTCAGGCGCCCCTCGACGCGGGGGTCGCTGTTCACGACGGACGCGACCGAGTTGATGAGGTGGATGATGCGCTTGGCCATCGCGTATCCGGGGGCGGCCTTGGCTCCGAAGATGAAGGTCCGCGGCTGGATGTCGGCGGCGGCTACCCGACCCGAGATGATGCTCTCGTACTCGGTGACGATGTGCAGCACCTTGAGGGTCTGCCGCTTGTACTCGTGGAGCCGCTTGACCATGACATCCAGCAGGTGACTGTCATCGATCTCCACGCCGTCGCGCCGTGCCAGCACGTCGCTGAGGTGACGTTTGTTGGCCGCCTTGACCGCAGCGAAGCGCTCACGGAACTCGGGGTCCTCGGCGAGCGCCTCCAGTCCGCGCAGTCGCTCGAGGTCGACGGTCCATCCCGCGCCGAGCGCCTCGGTGATGAGCTCTGCCAGGGCGGGGTTGGCAAGACGGATGAAGCGTCGCGGCGTGACACCGTTCGTGACGTTCGTGAACTTGTCGGGGTACATCTCGGCGAACTCGTGCAGCACCTTGTCGCGCAGAAGCTGCGAGTGCAGTTCGGCGACGCCGTTGACCTTGGCCCCGGCGACGGTGGCGAGGTAGGCCATCCGCACCGAGCGATACGGGTGCTCGCCGATGATCGACATGTTGCGGATGCGCATCATGTCGTCGCCGAACCGCTCCCGAACCTCCTCGAGGAACTCGTCGTTGATGCGGTAGATGATCTCCAGGTGCCGCGGCAGGAGCCTGCCGAGCAGGTCCACCGGCCAGACCTCGAGCGCTTCGGGCAGCAAGGTGTGGCAGGTGTAGGCGAAGCACTGCTTCGTGATCGACCAGGCCTCGTCCCAGTCCATCCCCCGCTCGTCGACGAGCACGCGCATGAGCTCGGGGACGCCGATGACCGGGTGGGTGTCGTTGAGCTGGAAGATCACCCGATCGGGAAGGCCTCGCAACTCGAACCCTTCGGGCAGGACGTTGTCGAGGAAATCCTTGATCGATGCGGCCACGAAGAAGTACTGCTGCTGCAGGCGCAGCTCTTTGCCCTGGGGCGTGGAGTCCTCGGGATAGAGCACCTTGGAGATGTTCTCGGCGTACGTCTGCGCCCGCACCGACTCTTCGTAGTCGCCCGAGTTGAAGATGCGCAGGTCGAACGCGTTGGTCGCCACGGCCCGCCACAGTCGCAGCGTGTTGACGCGTCCGTTGTGGTAGCCGGGCACCATCATCACGTACGGCACGGCAAGAACGTTCCAGTCCGGGATCCACCGGGTCCGGGTCACGCCGTTGTCGTCATACGTCTCGGTCCGTCCGCCGAACGAGATCGTCTGCGCCGCCTCCGGGTGCGGGAACTCCCACGGCGAGCCCATGCGCAGCCAGGCATCCGGCTGCTCCACCTGATGCCCGTCGACGAAGGTCTGCCGGAAGATCCCGTACTCGTACCGGATGCCGTATCCGATGTTGGGGACGCTCATCGTGGCGAGCGAGTCGATGAAGCAGGCAGCCAGCCGGCCGAGACCGCCGTTTCCGAGTCCGGGCTCGACCTCGACCTCTCGCATATCGTCCATCGAGATGCCGCACTGGGCGAGCGCCTCGGTCGCGATGTCGGTCAGGCGCGCGGCGAGCAGGTTGTTGTCGAGCTGCTTGCCGAGCAGGTACTCCGCAGACAGGTAGCAGACGGTCTTCGCCTGCTGCTCGCGCTGCCGGGTCTGGTCCTCGAGCCAGCGCGCCATGAGGTAGTCGCGCACAGTCCCCGCGAGCGCGAGGTACTGGTCGTTCGTGTCGGATGCCGACAGCGAGACCCCCTGGTCGAAGTTGAGGTTCGCGAGGAACTGCTTGACGAACCCGTCCACCGACGCCGGTGGCGCCATGACGGGAGCAAGCGCGAGGGGGTGGGTGGGGCGCAGCGGCGCGGTGGACTTCTCTGTGTCGGGCACGACACGAAGATATCGAGTCCGGCGGGATGAATCATCCTCATCCACCGATCGCCATGCGAGGTTTACACACTCGTCACGAAAAGCGCCTACGCGGGGTGGGGCCCAGCCGTCAAGCCACGCAACCGATCCGCCGCGTTCGTGCGGCCATATGCTGAGCGGATGAAGCCGTTCGTCCTGCTCGCGACCCGGGCCGAGAACGGTCCAGCCGATGAGGAGTACGAGCTCTTCCTGCGCTACACCGGTCTGGCGGAGTCAGAGCTGCGGCGCGTCCGGCTCGAAGCAGGACCCATGCCGCACCTCGACCTCGATGATCTTTCGGGCATCTTCGTCGGCGGCGGACCGTTCAACGCCTCGGATCCGCCCGAGCAGAAGTCGACCGTCCAGCGGCGCGTGGAGTCAGAGTTCGACGCACTGCTCGACCAGGTGGTCGCGCGCGACTTCCCCTTCCTGGGTGCCTGTTACGGGGTGGGCACGGTCGGTGCGCACCAGGGCGCCGTGATCGACCGCACCTACGGGGAAGCGGTCGGTGTCGTCGAGGTGTCGCTGACGGATGACGGGATCGGCGATCCGCTCCTGGCAGACATGCCGCCGACGTTCGATGCCTTCGTCGGGCACAAGGAGGCCGTCCGCGCGCTTCCTTCCTCGGCGACGTTGTTGGCGTCGTCGGCGACGTGCCCCGTGCAGATGTTCCGCGTGCGAGAGAACATCTACGCGACCCAGTTCCACCCCGAGCTCGATGTCAACGGCATCACGTCACGGATCCATGCCTACGCCGACTTCGGGTACTTCGCGCCGAGCGAGGTACACATTCCGCTCGCGGCCGTCCGCCGGCGCCAGGTGCTGCATCCCAGCCGGATGCTGCGCACGTTCGTCGAACGCTACGCGCGCTGACCGGCGCTCCGCCACAGGGACGCGAGGCCACACGTCGCGCATTGGCTCTTCTCGACACGTCACGGCGCCGATTGGATGGCAGCACACCGGACTGCGCGCACGGCCGCGGGAACAGGAGGAGAGCGATGCTGGATGCCGCGGTCGTCGTGGTCCCGGGCCTGGGCGGGTCTTCGCCCGGCCACTGGCAGTCGATCTGGCAGGCGGAGCATCCGTCCTGGGTTCGTAGCGCGCCGACATCCTGGGATGAACCCGTCTTCGATGACTGGGACCGCGCCGTCGGGGCGGCAGCGGCGACGGCGGGTGAGCCGGCGTTCCTCGTGGCGCACAGCTTGGGGTGCCTGACGGCGCTGGCGTTCGCCGCGCGCTCTCCCGACCTGGTGCGGGGAGTGTTCCTGGTCGCTCCGCCCGACCCGGATGCCCCCTCATTTCCCTCCGAGGTGCTCCGTTTCGCGACCGTGACCGCCGCTCTGGGCCCCGTGCCCACGCCGACCGTCGCCGTCACGAGCACGACAGACCCCTACTGCGCCGCACACCGCGCCCCGGAGATCTGCCGGCGCTGGGGGGCACGCCGGATCGACATCGGCGATGCCGGGCACATCAACGTCCTCAGTGGGCATGGGCCGTGGCCCGAGGGTCGGGAGATGCTCCGCGCCTTTGTGCACGAGGTCACGGGACAGCGATGACGTCGACCCCTCCCGGTGCCCTCACGATCGAACTGATCACGGCAGCCACTGGCCGCGCCGAGCTCGCTTCGGCGGTGACACCCCCTTCCGGTGCGGTGACGCTGCCCTCTGCGCTTCCGGTGGCCGAGCTTGCCACGGCCGCGATCGGGGCCGCGTCGCTTGCCGCGGCGTCCCTCGCACACGCCCGCTCCGTGGGCCGTGCGCCCGAACCGGGCGAGCTCGCGCCCGTCGTGCTCGACGGGCCGCGCATCACGGCGGCCTACCGCAGCGAGCAGGTCTTCACCTGGAGCGGGGCGAAGCCGGATGCGTGGGCTCCCGCATCCGGCTTCTTCGAGACCGCCGACGGATGGGTCAGGACCCACGGCAACTACCCGCACCACGGCGCAGCACTGCGACGGATGCTGGGCCTCGGCGACGACGCCGGCCGGGACGAGATCGCCGCCGCCCTCCGGACGTCAACCGCCGCGCAGGGGGAAGACCGCGCCGCGGCGGAGGGCGCGATCGTCGGTAAGGTCCGCACCGAGAGCGAATGGCGAACGCACCCGCACGCGCTCGCGGCGCGCACGTTGCCCCTCGTGCGCCGCGACGTGTGGGAGGCCGCTGCCTCGCCGCTCGCTGCTGCACCGCTGCCGGACTCGACACCACCGCGTCCGCTCAGCGGGGTTCGCGTCGTCGACCTCACGCGGGTGATCGCCGGGCCGGTCGCCACGCGCACGCTCGCGCTGTTCGGCGCCGATGTGCTGCGGATCGACAGTCCTCGCTTGCCCGAGATCGACTGGCAGTTCCTCGACACCGGTCAGGGCAAGCGCTCGGTGCTTCTGGATCTCTCGAACCCGGCATCCCGATCCGCGCTCGATACCCTGCTTGCACACGCCGATGTGCTCGTCACGGGGTATCGCCCCGGCGCCGTGGCGCGGTTCGGGCTCGACCCGACGACGGCCCGGGCGCGATGGCCGCACCTGATCACGGCGACCGTGGACGCCTGGGGCCCCGGCCCCTGGGAGCAGCGACGCGGTTTCGACAGCATCGTGCAGGCGGTCTCGGGGATCGCGGCACTGCACGGGACGGATGCCGCGCCCGGCGCCCTCCCCGCCCAGGCCCTCGACCACACTGCCGGGTATCTGCTGGCGGCAGCGGTCATGAACGCGCTCGAGACACGGCATCTGTCGGGCGCCGCATCTCACGTCGCCGTGTCGCTCGCGCGGGTCGCGCAGTCTCTCCTGGATGCGCCGCGACCGCCGGCATCCGAGGCCCCGCCGGTCACGCCCGACGAGTCGTGGCGCGATCGCACCGTCCAGATCCCCCTCGCCGGCGGCGGGTCGGTCCGGTGTGCCGCACCGGCACCGGTGTGGAATGGCGCGCCGCTCGAGAGTGCTCCCCTTCTCCCCTACGGGGCCGCGGAGCCGGCCTGGTGACGGGCCGCCACCGCAGCCGCGTCATGACGAGGCTGCGCGAGCAGCGCGGATGAGATCGGCGGAGTTGGCCAGGTGAGCGCGCACGGCCTCTCCCCCCGAACGCTGCACCTCGTCGAGGTACGCCGTGTGTTCGTGTGCCAGCGAGCCGGCCGGATAGTCCGGCCTCACGTGCGTGAGCAACAACAGGATCTCCGACTCGAGCTGCCGGTGCGCCTGCGAGATCCGAGGGCTCGCCGCCGCCTCGACGATGACGCGGTGCACCTCGGCGTGTGCCCGTGTCGTGGCCAGCCAGTCGCCGGATGCCTCGGCGAGCGCGAGACGGGCGATCGCGTCGCGAACCGGACGAGTGACCGCGTCCGGCCACGGGGTTCCATGACGCGCCGTCACCTGCCGCACCGCCTCGGCCTCGAGCGCCCCGCGTAGCTCCTGCAGTGCGCCGACGGCATCGTCGTCGAGATGGGCCACGCGCGCACCCCGGTATGGGGCGATCGTGACCAGACGCTCGGCAGCGAGAGTCTGCAGCGCCGTCCGAACCGTGTGCCGGGACGCGTGGTGGCGCGTGGCCAGACCCTCCTCGCGGAGCGGGGCACCGAGGGCGATGTCGCCGGAGAGGATGCGCACACGCAGTGCCTCGGCGAGGGCGGCGGCCTGGGTGGGACCCGGGTCCCGATCACGGCGGCGGGGCGACATCCGTCTTCTCCTTCCGGACGGCCGGGAGCGAGAGCACGATCAGCCCCGCTGCCAGCACCGCGAGTCCGGCGGCCGAAACCGCCGTGAGCTGCTCATGCAGCACCCACACGCCCAGCAGCGTCGCGCCGAGCGGCTCGGCGAGCGTGAGGGTGGCGACCGTCGTCGGGGCGAGCCGCCGCAGACCCCATCCGAACAGGAGGTAGGCCACCGTGGTGGTGACGACACCGAGCCAGAGCGCGAGGGCAAGGCCTTCCGGAGTCACGATCCAGCCGGGGCCGGTCGCGACCAGCAGCGGCGCACTCGCCACGGCAGCCAGGCCGAACAGGACTCCCATCGCCGCCTGGAAACTCCATCCGCGGTCGAGCAGGAGCTTGCTCGCGAGCGCGTAGAGCGCGTAGGAGGCACCCGCGCCCAGTGACGCGAGGATGCCGACAGGCCGACTCCCGTCGCGGCGCCTCCACCGACCAGTCCTGAGACGAGCACGACGCCGACGAGCGCGATCGCGGTCGCCACCGCCCAGCGCACGGTCGGCATCCGCCGACGGATGAGCGCGTCGAGGACGCCCGTGACAATCGGCGCGGATCCGAGCGCGATGACGGTGCCGACGGCCACGCCGTTCAGGCGGGTGCCGGCGAAGAAGGCCGGTTGGTAGGCGAGGACGCCCATGACGCCGACAGCGACGATGATCCACGCGGGGGCGCGGTACGTCGCCGCAGCACCGAGACGTGGTGCGCGCGGCATCCGGGATCGTGTCGCCAGTGCGACCGCGCCGAGGATCCCGCCGCCGAGCAGGATGCGTGCGGCACCGATCGACAGCGGCGACGCGTCCACGTCTGCGAGCGCCTGAGCCGTGCCGGTCGTCGCGAAGCAGAGTGCTGCAAGCAGCACCGCAATCACTCCCGACATCCTGAAATTGTTACACAATGTTCCCTTCGGCGCGGTCGATGCCAGCGGCTCCGCATTGGATCTTTCCCGGGTTCGCGCCGCTCGATTGGATGTCTCCAGCGTCAGGGAGGAGCGCAAGTGAACCGAACCGAGACTCAGGACCGCCAGGCGGACACCAACGCGTCCGACCGCGCCGTCGCGGTTGTGCTGCGACATGTGGCGTTCGAGGACGCGGGGACCTGGGGCGAGGTCCTTGAGGGTCACGGGTTCGAGCTTCGCTATCTGCGTGCCGGAGTCGACGCGCTCGACGCGGGCGCTTTCGCCGGGGCCGACCTCCTCGTGATCCTCGGCGGACCGATCGGCGTGCACGATCGTGACGCCTACCCGTTTCTCGACGACCAGATGCGCTCGATCGCGTCGTGGATGAGCGTCGGGGCACCGACACTGGGCATCTGCCTGGGCGCGCAGATGATCGCGACCGTCCTCGGTGCGCGCGTCCACCCCGGTGCCGCACCGGAGTTCGGCTTCGCGCCGCTCAGCCTCACTGCCGCCGGGCGGTCCAGCGTTCTGTCGGCACTCGACGGGGTTCCGGTGCTGCACTGGCACAGCGACGTCTTCGAGCTCCCCGACGAGTGCGTGAGCCTCGCGCAGACCGAACACTGCGGCGCTCAGGCGTTCACGGTCGGCGACCACGTCCTCGCCCTGCAGTTCCACCCCGAGGCCGACCCCGCGCGCATCGAGGAGTGGCTCATCGGACACGCCGTCGAACTGGCATCACACGGCGTCGATCCGCGCACCATCCGAGGCGACGCGGCTCGCTACGGCGAGCGCCTGCGCACGGCGTCGACGGACATGCTCAGGAGGTGGCTTCGCGGCCTGCCGCGGGAGTAGCAGCCGACTCATCCGCGCTCGGGGGCAGGAGGGATTCGAGCACGACGTCTGCGTCGGACTGGAAGATGCGGGTGTCTGCGCTCCGGGTGCCGATTCCGGATGCTCGGTGCTCCAGTGGCGGGAGGGTGCCCGGTGACGAGACCCGCACGCACACTCGACCGGTGTCCGCGATGGCGAGCGTGACTGTCGCCTCGCCAGCCCCCGAATGCTTGACGGCGTTCACGAAGGCCTCGGTGACCACCTCGGCCGCCCGCTGGTCGGTGTCTCGATCTCGCAGCGCCGCGCGCGCATCGTCCGACGCGATGTAGAAGATGTCGAGCACGGCTCGCCACGCCGAGATCACCCGGCCGAGGGAACCGAGTGGACCATGGCGGGATCCACGCCCGACCTCGATCTCACTCACCGGCCCCTGCATCCGATCGAACGCGTCGTCGGTTCTCTCCCGGAACTGCGCCACCTCCCTCACGGTGGGCTGACGTTCGTCGGCCTGCGCGGCGAGGATGACGCACTGGCCCTGGACTCCGCCGTGCAGGATGCCGACCGCGTGGCGCAGCGGATCGGATGCGCGTGCACTCTCGAGAGCGACATCCCGCGCCGCGGTGGCGAGCATCTGCTGCGAGCGCAGGGCGGCCAGGTGGGCGGAACGCAGGGCATCCACGCAGACCGAGACGACGATCGCAAGCCCCGGGATCACCACGATCCCGACGAGTCCGATCATGCCGATGTGCGGCAGCAGAGCCAGCGACATTGCGGCGACCGCGACGCCTGCCAGCATCCACACGAGCAGAAAGAGCGCAGGTCGCGAACCGGCGCCCGGCTTGGGGAGCACGCGGCCCGTCACGAAACCCGCCGCAAGGTCGATGACCACGAGTCCGACAAAGCCCACGACCGCGACCCAGATCCCGCCGTTGAACAGGGAGAACGGAAGGGTCGCGATGCCGTACACGGCGGCGATCACCAGGGGCGGCGGCCGCATGAGGCGCTCCGAGACGGTTCGGCGCGGTTCGGCGGGCCTGACGACCGGCTCGGATGCGGGCGCTGACGCGTCAGCCTCGTCAGCGCGCGCCTCAAGGAGGTGGCTTTCGCGGCGCACTTGTTCGGCGTAGGCGCGCACGATCTCGAAATCGATGGGGCGGGCGAGCATGACGTTGCGGGAAGCCCGAAGGCGCTGCGCCGTCGCCGCCAGCACGGCATCCACCTCCGCCGCCTCCTCATGGGCACGCTGGAGCCGGGCCCGCATCGGCGCGAGCGCACTCTCGAGCCGCGTCACAATGGCGCGACGACGGCCATACTCGGACAGCGCAATGCCCACGAGGGAGAACATCGCGAGCCCGGAGACGATGTTGGTGACCGCGCGCGGCCCGAAAGCACCGGTCGTGCTGACATCCCAGAGCCAGCGACTGATCGCGTCGTTGAGCGGTGTCCGGAGCGTGCAGAGGGTCAGCAGCGTCGCGAGCACGATGACGCCGCGAGCGGGTCGCGACCTCAGTCGCCGCTCCGCGAAGACCGCCGGCATCGCGAGGATCACCAGCGCAATCCATCCGACGGCGCCGACGACCATGCCCTGCAGGTAGCCTTCGACCGAGGCGCCGTGGATCGTCGGAACGCCCACGATGACGGCGAGGATGAACGAGAGGAACGTGCTCCACCGGTTGAAGAACGCGCCGTCAGTGACAGCACGCCACCAGATCGCGACGAAACTCCGTACGCGCAATCGCTCCCACACCTCGCTCACCCCAGACCCAGATCCACACCACGCTAGCGGCGGCGGCTGGGAAGCGTCAGTGCCCTTTGTCCCGGAGGCGTCCGATCCCCGCATCCGTCGCGGTCACGGCGACGATCGTCACCACGTACACGACAAGGTCTCGAGGGTCGAAGACGGTCCCGAGGACGAGCATGGCGGGCGGGAACGCCGCGCCGGCGGCGAGCGGCAGGCCCGTGAGCTGGAACAGTTCGATGCCCACGCACCAGGTCACGGCGATGGCTCCGACAACGAGCGGGGACTGCCGCACGGCGATCCCGGCAACGAACGCGTACACCGCCGCCGCGTAGAGCGCGTCCCCCGCGATGTCGGTCGCCGCGGTGTCCGGCAGCATCGTGTGGACCGCGAGGCCGGCGATCACCAGCACGGCCAGCGACCCGGCGCAGGCACTCCGTCGGATCAGGATCCAGCGGCCGGCGCCGGCGGAATCTCCCATACGTCCACCGTAGGCCGGAGCGTGACCTACAGCGTCGTCGTGAGCACTCCCCCGTCTGCCCGGAGCGCCGCACCGTTGGTCGCCGACGCGCGCGGACTTGCCAGGTATGCCACGAGCGCGGCGACCTCGGACGGGTCGATGAACCGCTCGAGCAGCGTAGTCCGGTTCTGGCCGATGACGGCATCCTTCACGACATCGACCGGCGCACCTTGAGAACGGGCGATCTCGTCGATCGCGCGAGCGACGCCATCCGAGTAGGTCGGACCACCGAGCACCGTGTTCACGGTGACCCCGGTGCCGCGGGTGCGCTTGGCGAGGCCGTTGCCCAGGGCGATCATCGCTGCCTTCGTGACGCCGTAGTGCACCATGTCGGCGGGCACCGACACTCCCGACTCGCTGCTGATGAACACGATGCGACCCCAGCCGCGCTCGAGCATCCCGGGCAGAAGCGCGCGAGAGAGCCGTACGCCGCTCATGACGTTGACGTCGAAGTAGCGCTGCCACTGTGCATCATCGATGCTCTCGAAGGCATCGAGCCCGAAGAGTCCGACGTTGTTGATCAGGACGTCGACCTGGCCGAGCTGTTCGATGAGGTCACTCACAGCGCTCGCGTCGGCGACGTCCGCGACGATCCCCGACGCCTCGACGGCCGGATGCCGGTGACGAAGCCTGCCGACCGCCTCGTCCACGCCCGAGGCGCTGCGGCCGTTCACGACGACGTCGACTCCCTCGGCGGCGAGGGCATCGGCGATCGCATATCCGATCCCTCCCGTCGAGCCGCTGACGAACGCCGTCATGCCGCCGAGTTGCAGATCCATGGATGCTCCGTTCTGACGCGCGATCCGGTCGGACACGAGTCGATAACTTGCTCAGGAAAGTCAATGCTAGGCGCCATGACTTTCCTGAGCAAGTCAATCGCACTAGGCTTGTCCCATGCGATTGAGTCAGGAGCAGCTCGCGACGTGGGCGTCGCTTGCCACAGTCCTCGAACGCCTGCCCCGTGCGCTCGATGCGCAACTCCAGGAAAGTTGCGGACTGACCCACTTCGAGTACGGCGTGCTGTTCGCCCTCGATACGGCGCCCGAGCGCACCCTGCGCCTGAGCACCCTCGCGGGCTATGCGAACTGCACGCTCTCCCGCCTGTCCCGCGCCTTCACTCGGCTCGAGCGCGCCGGACTCGTCTCTCGCGAAACGGACGCCACGGACGGGCGGTTCACCCTCGGCATCCTGAGCGATGCCGGCCACGACCTCGTGCAGTCAGCGATGCCGGGCCACCACGCCCTCATCCGCGAACTGGTCTTCGCGCCGCTGACGACCGCGGAGGCCGACAGCCTCGGCGCGCTTAGCCGTCGCATCGCCGAAGCGATCGGTCCGGCCGAGATCTGGACGCCGCGTCCGTAGCCACGCGCCACCGAGCCCACCCCATATCCACCGGTTCCCCCGAGGTCCAGATCACCCCTCGAGGCGGACGGCCCGCAGCACGACATCCTCCACATGGTGACTGCTGGCTGCCCCCGCCGGACGCTGCCGCTTCTCGTGCACCTCGATGCGCCAGCTCTCGTCCGTGGCCAGTGCCGCCAGGATCTCGGTGACGCCGACGTAAGCATCCGGGTCGAACATCCGGGTGTGTTCGGCAGGATCACCCGCATCGCGAGCCCACGCCGTGTCGTGCGAGACGACCAGGAGGGTGCCGCCCGGAGCGACCGCCTCGAGCAGGCTCCGCACGCCGCGGCCATCCGGCGTGCGCGTGAACGAGCCGTACTGTAGCGAGACGAGATCGAAGGTCTCCCCTGCGTACGGGTGGACGCTATTGGCGTCGACGTGCCGCGTGCGTACGTCCAGACCGCGGCGCCGCGCCTCCTGCCGGATCCGATCGAGCGCGCGCGACGAGACATCGGATGCCGTGACCTGCCATCCGTTTTCGGCGAGCCAGAGAGCATCTGCCCCCTCCCCCGCGCCGACATCCAGCGCCCGGCCGGGAGCGAGCGTCGAGACCTCCGCGACCAGAGTGCCGTTCGGGTTGCCGCTCCAGATCTGCCCTTCGCCATAGCGGTCATCCCACTCGGCCTCCACGCCCGAGGGACGGGAACCTGCCGCAAGATCCTCGTGAGCGAGGCTGAAGGCGATCTGCGCGCCGACCATGCTGCCGTTCGCGGCGGCGTGGAGCACCTGAAGGGCCGGATCGACGACGTTTCCCGCCGCGAACACGCCCTCGACCACGGTGCGACCCGTGGCATCCGCCGTGAGCACCTCACCCCAGCCGCTGGGGTGAGGAGTCGCGACAAGGCCCAGTCCGGCGAGCGCCTCGACGCGCGCTCGGAATCGCGCGCCGACGAGCACGGCATCCGCAGCCAGGTGCGCGCCGCCCTCCAGCTCGATGCGGAGAGCACCGTCGGCATCCGTGACGCGATCGACCGCCGCCGCATGCACGGGCACACCGGACGCCTCGAGCGCCCGGACAGCGGTGTCGTGGGCATCGACGCCCTCGTGGAGCACGACCGACAGACGGTCGGTGAGGTGCCTCATGAGGGCTGTCGGGTGCAGGTTCAGGGGGTCGGTCACGATCTGCACGACACGCTGGTCGCGCACCTCCCAGCCGTGGCAGAACGGGCAGTGGATGACCGAACGGCCCCAGCGTTCGCGAAGGCCGTCGATCTCGGGTAGCTCGTCGGTGAGCCCGGATGCCACGAGGACCCGCCGTGCGAGCAGCGCGCTCCCACCCGAGAGCTCGACACGGAACAGGTCGCCTTCGCGGGAGACATCGACGACGCGACCCGACAGAACCTCCCCGCCGTAGGAGCGCACTTCCTCACGGCCGATCGCGCGCAACTCGGCGGGCGGAGCGCTCTCGCGGCCGAGGTAGCCGTGCATGTGGTCGGCAGGAGCGTTCCGTGGCGTGCCGTCATCGACGACGATCACCGAGCGGCGCTGCCGCGCCAGCTGTAAGGCACCTGCCAGCCCTGCGGCAGACCCGCCGACGACGGCGACGTCGCAGCGACGCGTCATGGCGGGGGCGGCGGTGTGTGCGTGAGGGACGGCGGCGTGTGCGCGAGGGGTGTCGGTGACCATGCGACGAGCGTACGACCGCCTGCTATAACCGGATGCCATCTTGCGCAATCTGCAAGAGCGACGGATGCTGGATCCATGGCAATCAGCGATGTGGAAGCGCTCGCACGGATGCGGCTGCGCAGCGTCCGGACGACTCTCGGGTATTCGCTCGATGAGGTCGCCGAGCGGAGCAATCTCAGCGCATCGACGATCAGCCGCATCGAGACCGGCAAACGGGCGCTCAGCATCGATGTCCTTGTGCCACTCGCGGAGGCGCTGCAGATCAGCCTCGACGATCTGTTCCACGCCGAAGACGACGATGATGTCGTCATCCGACCGACCCAGCGCAGCTTCGGCGCACGGACGACGTGGGCCCTCAATCGCATCGATGGCCGCACGATGGCGATGAAGATGCGGCTCGAGCCCGAGCCCGAGGTGCCGGCGACACGCGTGCATCCTGGCTTCGACTGGTTCCTCGTCCTCGAGGGCCGCGTGCTGCTGCAGCTCGGCGAGCGACGCATCGAGGTCGCGCAGGGTGAGGCTGCCGAGTTCTCGACCATGACCCCCCACGCGATCAGCGCGATCGACGCGCCTGCAGAGCTCCTGATGGTCTTCGACCGTGAGGGCCAGCGGGCGCACCTGCACCGCTGAGGCCGAATCGCGCTGACACCGCCGAGCGACTAGCGTCACACCCATGGCCTCCTCCTCCGAGCACGTGACCGACGAGGCAGCGCCTCCCCGCGCTGAGCCCGCCTTCTCCGACCTCGGTCTCGACGACGCGGTCATGAAGGCGCTCAAGGATGTCGGCTACGAGACGCCGTCCGCCATCCAAGCCGCGACCATCCCCACACTGCTGGCGGGCCGCGACGTCGTCGGACTTGCCCAGACGGGGACCGGAAAGACCGCCGCGTTCGCGCTGCCGATCCTCTCGCGGCTGGACCTGTCGCAGAAGACCCCGCAGGCCCTCGTGCTCGCACCCACCCGCGAACTCGCCCTGCAGGTGTGCGAGGCGTTCGAGAAGTACGCCTCGCACCTGCGCGGCGTCCACGTCCTGCCCGTCTACGGCGGCCAGGGGTACGGGCAGCAGCTCTCGGCGCTGCGCCGAGGCGTACACATCGTCGTGGGAACGCCGGGCCGCATCATGGACCACCTCGATAAGGGCACGCTCGACCTATCGGAGCTGAAGTACCTCGTGCTCGACGAGGCCGACGAAATGCTCAAGATGGGCTTCGCCGAGGATGTCGAGACGATTCTCGCCGACACCCCCCCCCCCCCCGACCAAGCAGGTCGCCCTGTTCTCGGCGACGATGCCGGCGCAGATCCGCCGCATCTCGGCGCAGTACCTGAGCGACCCCGAAGAGATCACGGTCAAGACCAAGACCACCACGTCGGCCAACATCACGCAGCGGTACCTGCTGGTGTCGTACCCGCAGAAGGTCGATGCGCTCACCCGCATACTCGAGGTCGAGAACTTCGAGGGCATGATCGTCTTCACGCGCACGAAGAACGAGACCGAGACCCTCGCCGAAAAGCTGCGCGCCCGCGGATACACGGCTGCAGCGATCAGCGGTGACGTCGCGCAGGCGCAGCGCGAGAGGACGGTCAACCAGCTCAAGAGCGGCAAGCTCGACATCCTGGTCGCCACGGATGTCGCAGCCCGCGGCCTCGACGTTGACCGCATCAGCCACGTCGTCAATTACGACCTACCGATCGACACCGAGTCCTACGTCCACCGCGTGGGCCGCACGGGACGAGCCGGACGCGCGGGAGCGGCGATCAGCTTCGTCACCCCGCGCGAGCGGCGCATGCTGACCTCGATCGAGAGGGCCACGCGCCAGCCCTTGACCGAAATGAAGCTGCCGAGCGTCGAGGACGTCAACGCGACCCGGCTCACACGCTTCGACGACGCGATCACGGCAGCGCTCGCGGATCCGGCGCAGATCGGCATCTTCCGCGACATCATCGCCCACTATGTCGAGCACCACGACGTGCCCGAGGCGGATGTCGCTGCAGCGCTCGCGATCGTCGCGCAGGGCGATACTCCCCTGCTTCTCGAACCGGATGCAGCACGCGAGCCGCGGTTCGCCCGTGGCTCGCAGGACCGACCCGGGCGTGGTGGACGCGACCGCAACGAACGCTCCGATCGCGGCCCCCGCAGCGGAGGCGGACCGCGAACGACCTACCGGATCTCGGTCGGCCGGCGCCAGAAGGTTGAGCCGCGCCAGATCGTCGGAGCCCTCGCCAACGAGGGGGGCCTTCGCCGCGAGGATTTCGGCGCGATCCAGATCCGCCCCGACTTCTCGCTCGTCGAGCTGCCCGCGGATCTCTCGCGTAACACGTTGAGGCGACTCGAGAACACCCGCATCAGCGGCAAGCTGATCGAGTTGAAGCCCGACCGATTCGGCAACTCGGCTAAGCGCGAAGACCGCCCACCGCGCCGCTGACCACCTCCGCGGCATCCGCGCGAGCGTCATTCGCGGATGATGACCGGAGTCCCCAGTGGGAGCGCAGCGAGCGCGTGGGCTGCCGCTTCATCGACGCGCAGGCATCCGTTCGACACTCGACCGGAACGGGTGTCGTGATAGTGGAAGGCGGTGACGGCGACATCGCCGCCGTCGAACCCGTCGAGAGTCGGACTATGCACCGAGAGGTAGGTGATCGGATTGCCCCTCGTGTACGCGAAGGTCGGCTCGGTGCGCACCGTCATGATGAACGAACGACCGAGGGGCGTCGGCGTCGCCTCGACGCCGGACCCGAAGTCGCTGGCGACGCGCTGCCGGTCCGCGCCACGAACGATGTCGATGGTTCGGTCGCCGAGGGAGACCTCGACGACCGCCTCTTGCGCCGTGAACTCGACGTCCTGCGTTCGGAGCCATCCGGTGAGTTGCCCGGAGTTCCCCCCGGAGGGATAGGCCTGGCGGCCCACGAGCATGACCTTCGCCCATGCGTCGTACTGCTCGATCACCGGCACCACGGTGCCGTCGTAGTAGTAATCGCGCGGAAGCGACGCCACCGGAGCGCCACCGGGCTCGGCGAAAACGGGGACCGCGGCGCCCGCCGCTCGAGCGGCGACCCCGGTCAGCTCTCCGAACGGATCGTCGTCGACGGGCAGCTCGGGAACGATAGCGAAGACGGTGACCTCAGGGAGTCCGGCGAGGTCGTAGTCGGTCGTGTCCGCGGCGGGTCCGACCAGGGTGGGTGTCGGCGTCGGCTCGGGTTCGACTGTGGGCGTAGGCGTGGGCGTCGGCGCTGCCGCGAGCGGTTCGCCCCGCCCCGACGCGACGATCGATGCGATGACGAGCGCCGCCGCGACGAGGACACCGGCGACAGCAAGCGCGATCCATCCCGCGTTTCGTCGGGTGAGCGTGCGCGTCGTGGCCATGCATCCATCGTCGGCGCTGACGAAGACCCCCACAAGCGCCGAAGTTGGTGTAGTTCGCGGTGGCCGGTCTCGTCGTAGAGATGGGTGCGGTCACCGTGTAGTTCCCTTCGAGAAAAACTCTCACATCCCACTCGAAAGGCATCTTCACGATGACCGCACCTCATATTGTCGACCCCGCTGGCCTGCTTCAGGAAGCGCTGGGCGACGCGTCTCCCGATCTGATGCGCAGGTTGCTGCAGACAACGATCAACGCGCTGCTGTCCGCCGACGCGGACGCCGTCGTCGGCGCGGAATGGGGCCAACGCTCCACCGACCGGGCGGCGCAGCGCAACGGCTACCGGCACCGCGACCTCGACACCCGGGTTGGGACGATCGACGTCGCGATCCCCAAGCTGCGCTCCGGCACGTACTTCCCCGAATGGCTCCTCGAACGCCGCAAACGCGCCGAGTCGGCGCTGATCACGGTCGTCGCGGACTGCTACCTCGCTGGCGTCTCGACCCGCCGGATGGACAAGCTTGTGAAGACCCTTGGGATCCACAACCTGTCGAAGTCGCAGGTCTCACGGATGGCCGCGGACCTCGACGAGCACGTCGCCCAGTTCCGGCACCGACCCCTGGGGGATTCGGGCCCGTTCACGTTCGTCGCCGCCGACGCGCTCACCATGAAAGTCCGTGAAGGCGGTCGGGTGATCAACGCCGTCGTGCTCGTCGCGACCGGCGTCAACGCCGACGGGCGCCGCGAAGTCCTCGGGCTCCGCGTCGCGACGTCCGAGACCGGGGCGGCCTGGAACTCGTCCTTCGCCGACCTCGTCGCCCGCGGCCTGGGCGGCGTTCGCCTGGTCACCTCCGACGCCCACGCAGGCCTGGTGGAGGCGATCGCGGCGAATCTGCCCGGCGCGGTCTGGCAACGCTGCCGCACCCATTACGCGGCCAACCTGATGAGCGTGACACCGAAGACTATGTGGCCGGCGGTGAAAGCGATGCTTCACTCCGTCTACGACCAACCCGACGCTGCCGCCGTGAACGCCCAGTTCGACCGGCTCCTGGACTACGTCAACGGGAAACTCCCCGACGCGCACGAGCACCTCGACACCGCACGAGCTGACATCCTCGCGTTCACCGGGTTCCCCGAAGGGCTCTGGCAGCAGATCTGGTCCAACAACCCCAACGAGAGATTGAACCGGGAGATCCGTCGCCGCACCGACTCCGTCGGCATCTTCCCCAACCGCGACGCGATCATCCGCCTCGTCGGCGCCGTCCTCACCGAGATCACCGACGAATGGGCCGAAGGCCGCCGCTACCTCGGGCTCGAGATCCTCGCGAAGTCCCGACTCGCCCTCGTCGACAACACCGGCACGGAGGAGGTGAACACCGACAGCACCCTCGAGCTCACCGCCTGAACCATCAACAGATCGAAGGAACCCGAACTACACCACTCCCTGGGGCTTGACCTAGCGCGACAGCGATTGCGATCACGATGGCCACCACAACAGCGACCAGAGTCGCGGCAGGAGACCGCAAGATCATTGAGGTTCTCGAGCGCCACCATCGGGTCCCGGGTACTTCCGACAAGACTCTTTCCTCTCTGTAGGAACACCGCCGCCGGTGCTCCTCGCCACGCGACGTCCCCGCTAGGGCGCAATCCGAACCACCAGGATTCGCTGTGAACAGCCGTCCGGTTTCTGCAGGAGGGTGTCCCCCTTGGCTGCGTCGCAGAAGCATCAGCTCGGCTGGATGAGCGGACGACGCCAAGAGGTCGACGGCGCCCAGCCGCAGCTTGCGGCAGTTGACGCGCACGGCGACGAGCGAGAGCCGTTCGCTTGGACGCGCGGGTTGCGCGCGTACGGGGTTGAGTGGCTGACGAGTTGGCTTGGTTACTGTTGCGGCTGGGCTTCGGCGAGCAACGTCCGGGCCTGTTCGAGATGGTTCGGGCTGGTCATGACGTCCCAGTGTTCAGCGGCGAGTTGCTGTACGGATGAGAAGTCGCGGCCGCCCCTCCAGATGCCGTGCCCTGCGAGACCGAAGATCGCTCCCCAGAGCGCACCGAGGCCGACTGCCCACAGTGCCGTCCAGAGCCAGAGAATCCCTGGCGTGAACAGGGACAGTACGAGTCCGATCAGCAAGCCGAACCATGCCCCGCTCGCCGCGCCGTAGCCGGCGGCGCGAGCGAACGTCATGCGCCCGGTCACCTGCTCTTCGATCCGGACATTCCAGCCGACGATCGAGACGTGCTCAACGGGGAAGTCGGCATCGGCGAGCTTGTCCACGGCGGCCTGCGCGGCCTGATAATCCTCGTAACGGGCGAGGAGTGCACGAGCGGGCGTGGTTGCGTTGTCCTCGGTCATCAGAGTTTCTCCTTTCGAAGGTGCGGTTATCGGTGGTGCGCCATACTCAGCGAATCGACGCCGGGCGTCGGTGATCTCGGCGTTCGTCGGCGAGTTCGAGCAGTCGCCGCACACGTTGAGACGTCGGCGGATGCGTCCGGAACAATCCACCGAGCCCGTCGTCGGCGAGCGGGTTCGCGATCATCAAGTGGGCGTTCGCGGTGGTCGCAGGCGTGCTCACCAGCGGCGCGCTGTGCACGCCTGCCTCGATCTTCTGCAACGCCGCCGCCAACGCGAGCGGATCGTCGGCGAGCTCGGCACCGTCAGCGTCGGCCTCGAACTCGCGAGTACGGCTGATCGCGAGTTGAATAAGTGCGGCCGCGACCGGCGCGAGAACGAGCATGACGAGCGTCGCCAGCGGGTTCGGGGCACCCTCATCGTCGCCGCCCACCGGCAGGAAGAACGCAAAGTTGGCCAGCGACGTGATCACGCCCGCGAGACCGGCGGCCACGCTCGAGACGAGGATGTCTCGATTGACCACATGGGACATCTCGTGCGCGAGGACGGCACGAAGCTCACGCCATGTCAGCAGCCGCAGGATTCCCTCGGTGACGCATACCGCCGCATGACGTGGGTCACGACCCGTGGCAAACGCGTTCGGCTGCGGCAACGGGCTGATATACACCTTCGGCATCGGCACGCCCGCAGCATCCGACAGCTCCCGCACCGTCGCAATGAGAGTGGGCGCCTCCCACTCACCCACGCGACGCGCTCCCATCGCGCGCAGCGCGAGACGATCCGACCAGAAGTAGGCGGCACCGTTCATCGCCAGCGACAAGAGCGCCGCGACCGCGAGGCCCGAGCCGCCAGCGATCGCATACCCTGCTACGAGCATCAACGCGGACAGCGCACCCAACAGGACAGCTGTCTTGAGTCCGTTCCAACGACGCATTGGACATCAACCTCCCCGGCTCATTAAACTTGCGTCGCTACGTGTCAAGTTTAACTTGACTCTGTCTATCCTTCAACTCGATCTGCGAGTAACCTGCTACTCTAGGTGAAGGTTTTCAGGCTCAGTATGTGCAGCACGCAAGCGTTGATCTTGCCCTCGGCTGCGCACCGGTGCCGCGAGGTCCCACCTCGTGCTCCGGAAGTCATCGCAGCAGCGCGGTGGGCGACTTCGAGCAGGCGAGGCATCTGAGGTTCAGCGAATGAGGCGATGAGGATAAGGAGGAGCTGGGGATGACGAAGCAACCGGGTGAGGATCCTGAGGTTCCCCTCGAGGATGCACTGGAGCAGGACATAGATGCGGGCCCCGACGCGGCGGACGACCGGGTCGCGACCTCGGTGCCGCTGCCGGAAGACGCCGACCCGATTGACGCATGGGAGCAACGGATCGAGACTCCCCTCGACGATGAGGATCAGCGGGAGCTCTAGAGACGAGTCAAGAGATCGTCGGCCGGCCCAATCTTCCGACTGAGTCGGCGTCAGGCCGTCGGTCGCGACCGCAACTCGCTGATCTCGTGCTCGAGGGCCTCGACCCTTCGCCGGAGGGCGAGAACCTCTCTGACGCCAGGAAGCGTGACCCCGGCGTCGGTGAGGTCCTGGACCTCGCGAAGCCTCTCGACCTCGTTACGCGAGTAGCGCCGTTGACCACCATCGGAGCGCTCTGGGGACACGATGTCCTCGTCGTCCAGTCGACGAAGCGCAGCCTGCTGCATGCCGAGCAGGGTAGCCACCTGGCTGATCGTGTAAATGGGGGCGTCGTCCTGGTACAGGGGCGGCATCGCTTCGCTGCTCTTTACCTCCGCCATCTCTCATTCCTTCTTCTCCATCGCGCATCTCACGGACGCATCTTTGAACACGCGGACGGCGGCTGGGTCCGGCCGCTCAGTTTCGAATCACACGAGCGTGATGCTGGTCGGCCTCCACGTCGACCCTCCCGGAACCGAGTGGCAAACCGCGGATCTGCACCTGTCCGATCATCGCAGGAACTGGCGCCACCGTCACAAGCGCGCCACGCTCGTCGGCGTCCAACGCGAGTGCGATCCTGAGCAACTCGAAGGGTGTGGCCGCCGACCATGCCTGCGGTGAACAAGATGTGGGATACGGAACCGGCACCGGCTTGTCGCGACGGTCGAACCCGCAGAACAGCTCGGGAAGACGGCCACCGAACGCCTCGAGAGCGTCGAGAAGACCGGACAGCACGCGGATCGCCGCATCTTCGCGCCTGTACCTGATCATCCCCGCAGCGGCGATGACGGAGTCGTGCGGCCACACGGAGCCGTTGTGGTAGCTCGCCGGGTTGTATCGGGCGGAACGGTCCGAGAGCGTGCGAATGCCGAAGCCGGTGAACATGTCCGGCGCGACCAGCCGGTCGATGACGGCGTCCGCGACGTCGTCGTTCACGATGCCTGTCCATAGGCAATGCCCGATGTTGGAGGAGATCACCGTGACGGGCCGCTTCTTCGCGTCGAGCGCGAGGGCATAGAAACCCTCCTCCGGCATCCAGAATGCGTCGTGGAAACGAAGTCGCAGCCTCTCCGCGTCTTCGCGGAGACGTTGCGCCTCGGCCGCAGAACCGAGAGCATCCTCGATCTCCGCAGCCGCGAGATAGGCTGCATAGCAGTACCCCTGCACCTCCGCGAGCGCGATCGGCGCTTCCGCGACGGAACCATCGGCATGGGCGATCGAGTCTCCGCTGTCTTTCCATCCCTGGTTCAGGAGCCCGCGGTCGGTGCTCCGCTTGTACTCCACGAACCCGTCTCCATCGCTGTCGCCGTAGGTGCGGATCCAGTGCACCGCAGCGTCCACGGCAGGCTTGAGCTCGGCCAGCTCTTCCACCGGGACCCCCCACCTCAGTGCCCGGCCCACCAGCATCACGAACAGCGGCGTCGAATCCACCGAGCCGTAGTACACGCTTTCGCCCCCCAGGGTGAGGGAGAGATCCGCGCCGCGCCGGACTTCGTGGAGAATCTTGCCCGGCTGCTCCTCAGCCATCGCCAGCTCCCTCGTCCCCTGTAGCCGCGCAAGCGTTCGGGCGGTCCCGAGCGCCAATCCGGGAGCGTAGGGAAGCATCATCCAGCTGGTGATCAGAGCGTCACGCCCGAAGAGGGCCATGAACCACGGCGCGCCCGCCGCGACCACCTGGTCCTCGGGATGCTCGGGGTCCACGATCCGCAAGGCACCGAGATCACGTTCGCTGGTCGAAAGAGCCTGGGCGAGCACGGTGTTGCCGACCTCGATGACCGGTGCCGCCTCGTGCCATCCCTGCATCCGCCGCGCAGGCTCGGTATGGGCCAGCGGCCGATCAAGGGGGAAAGACGCCGCCAGTTCGTCGCCTGCGACGATCGGAAGAACCTCGACACTGGTCTGCCACTGTCCATGAGCAGGCACCACCGTGCGGAAGGTGAGGACCCCTGGAACGGCCTGCGCTCCCGGCGCGTACACGCGCACCCCGCGCTCCTCTCCTGACGACGCGGACACAAGGAAGGAGACCGAATCAGAGCTCGCCGTCGACGAGACTCCGAGAGCGCGCACGGGTCTCGCCTCCTTCACCTCGAAGAGGTCGGCGAAATCGGCATCGAGATGCAGAACGATGTCGAGTCCTGCAGACTCGGCCCCGAAGTTGGACACCACGATGTCCTCCCGCATGCCCTGCCCGACCATCCGATGGCGCTCGACGATCACCGTGGGCTCGACCTGTCCCGGTCGGGTGGGGATACGACCCACGAAACGGCACTCGAAAGGCTCAGCAGGCAGCACGGTGAGCGGCTCGACCTCATGCCCGTCGATACGCAACTGCCACCGCGAGAGCACTCTGGTGTCCATCACGAACAGCCCGTCGCTGCGGTGGGGGACGATATCCCCGTTGGGCTGCGACACGCAGAACGAGGAGCCTTCCACCAACGTCACGGAGCCCTGGAGCTGCGGAACCGCTCCGATCCCGTGGGGTCCGGGCTGATCATCACCGACCAGGCCTCGCGCTTCCAGGTCTGCTTCGGAAGCCACTTCGCGCTCCTTCCTCACTCGAACTCTCGCTCGAGACCACCATACCTATACTTGTAACGGTAAGTTACATGGACCTATAGTGCGAGCAACTCTTCGATGGGGAAGGGAGATGTGATTCCGGGAACAAACACTCTTGGGAGTAACTCATGTCACTCATCGTCGAACGGCAAGACACCGCGACACCGCACGAGGGCGGGCAACCGCTCAAGATCGGCATGATCGCGCCGCCATGGTTCGAGCTTCCCCCCGCGGGATACGGAGGCACCGAGACTGTCGTGGCCGGACTGGTCGACCAATTGGTCGACCGCGGGCACGAGGTCACCCTCGTCGGGTCCGGCAGGTCCGGAACGCGCGCACAGGACTTCAGACCCGTGTACGACACGCCTCCGTCGCATCTGCTCGGATCGAGCGTGATGCCCGAGCTCGTGCTCGCCGCCGAAGTAGGACGGATCATGGACGAACTCGACGTGGACATAGTCCACGATCATTCCGCGGCCGGCCCGCTGCTCGCGCGGCACCGACGACAGCCCACCGTCGTGACCATGCATGGTCCGGTCGCCGGTGAGAACGGTGATTACCACCGTCGCCTCGGATCGACGGTGGGCATCATCGCGATCTCCGACGCCCAGCGACGACAGGCACCAGAGCTGAACTGGGTGGGCACCGTCCACAACGCCATCGATGTCGCGGCCTTCCCCTTCCGAGAGCAGAAGTCGGACACGGTGCTCTGGCTGGGTCGGTTCAGCCCCGACAAGGGAGCGCACGTCGCCATCGAGACCGCCCGTCGCGCAGGGCGGAAGATCATCCTCGCCGGAAAGCTCACCGAACCCTCGGAGAAGGCGTACTTCGACCGAGAAGTCCGCCCCCTGCTCTCCCACGACGCCGAATACATCGGCGAGGCCGATACGCACCTCAAACGCGAACTGTTCGCGAACGCCGCGTGCCTGCTGTTCCCGATCCAGTGGGAGGAGCCCTTCGGGATGGTGATGGCTGAAGCGCTCGCCTGCGGCACGCCCGTGATCGCCACGCGCCGGGGAAGCGTCCCCGAGATCGTGCGACATGGGGAGAACGGTTTCATCGCCGACGCTGCCGACCAGCTCGTCGAGGCGGTCCAGCGCGCCTCGGAGATCGACCCGCATATGTGCCGGAACGATGCCGAGCAACGCTTCGACCTCCCCGTGATGGCCGCGGGATACGAGCGCATCTACCGCATGCTTGCCGAGGGAACCGCGGAGATTCGAACAATGACCGGAACCGCCGACGCATCGGAACCCAGGAGGCGGAGCGACAGGACATGACGGGACTGTCTGACTAGCGGTGGATCTGGTCGGGCCTGACCGAAAGGAAGGGTGATGACCGATGTCATCGAGATGATCGATCCTGTGACGGGGGGAGATCATCGACGAGCAGCAGCTCGCGGAGCAGCTGCTGAAGCAAGCGTAGGAACGGGGCGTCGACCTCGGCGGCCCGGACGGGTTGCTGAACGGACTGACGAAGCGGGTGCCGGAGACGGCGCTCGAGGCGGAGATGACCGAGCACCTCGGCTATGAGAAGCACGCTGTGTCGACCAGCGAGAATGCGCGCAACGGGACGAGGTCGAAGACCGTGCTGACCGAGGTCGGTCCCGTGCAGATCGAGGTTCCTCGGGACCGGGACGGGTCGTTCGACCCGAAGATCGTCAAGAAGCGGCAGCGGCGGTTGACCGGGGTCGACGAGATCGTGCTCTCGCTCGCCGCGCGTGGGCTGACGACCGGGGAGGTCGCCGCGCACTTCGACGAAGTCTACGGAGCCTCGGTGTCCAAGGACACGATCAGCCGGATCACCGACAAGGTCATCGAGGAGATGACCGAGTGGCCAAGAACCGCGGCGTCGAGGACGTGTGCATCGTCGTCTGCGACGGCCTCAAGGGCCTGCCAGAGTCGATCGATACGGCGTGGCCGCTCGCGACGGTGCGGACCTGCATCATCCACCTGATCCGTAACACGTTCCGGTTCGCGTCCGGCACTACTGGGAAGAGATGGGCAAGGACCTCCGACCCGTCTATACCGCCCCGACCGAATCGGCCGCGGTCGAGCGGTTCGAGGAGTTCGACGCGAAGTGGGGCGGGCAGTATCCAGCGATCACGAAGCTCTGGCAGAACGCGTGGTCCGAGTTCGTGCCGTTCCTGGACTGGGACGTCGAGATCCGCCGCGTGATCTGCTCGACAAACGCGATCGAGTCGCTCAACGCGCGCTACCGCCGCGCCGTGAGGGCGCGCGGGCACTTCCCCAACGACGCTGCGGCGCTGAAGTGCCTCTACCTCGTGACCCGCTCGCTTGACCCCACCGGCAGGGGCAGGGCACGCTGGGCGACGAGGTGGAAGCCGGCACTGAACGCGTTCGCGATCGCATTCGAAGGCCGAATCAACTAACCATGCGCTCGGCCAGATCCACCATTAATCGGACACACTCTGATGGACGTGTTCCCCGACCTCGGTGGCGTCGGGGGTGCTGCCCGGCTCCACGAGATCGTCGGCGCGCTGCTCATGGCTGTCCTCGTCACCGCTGTGCTCATGCTCATCGTCTGCGCCATCGCGTGGGCGGTCGCATCATCCTGTGGCAGTCACCAAGCCGTGACCAAAGCCCGCACCTGACTGTTCGCCGCGGTCGGCGCTGCGATGCTGGCCGGGGCCGGCGTGGCCTGGCTCAACTTCCTGCTGGACGTCGGCACTGGGCTCTGAGCCATGCGTTCCGCCGTGCGGGTGCCATCGCCTATTGGGTTCTGTCAGGTGTTGAGGGAACGTTCGACCCAGGCGCGCAGCTGCGGCGCGGGAACGGCGCCGACCATGCGGTCTACTTCTTTCCCGTCGCGGTAGACCAGAAGGGTGGGGATCGAGGAGACGGCGTGGCGTTGGGAGATGCGTGGCGAAGTGTCCGCGTTGACCTTGGCGACCTTGAGGCGTCCGGCGAGGTCGCGGGAGAGCTGGTCCACGACCGGCGAGATCTGCCGGCACGGGCCGCACCAGGGCGCCCACACGTCCACCAGCACGGGGAGTGTCGCCTCCCCGACCACCGTGTCAAACGAGTCATCGTCGGCGTCCACGAGCCAGGGCAGGTCGGTGTGGCATTTGGCGCAGCGCACCCTGCCCGGACGCGCCTGGGGCACGCGGTTCTTCGCCGCGCACCCCGGGCACGTCACGACGCTCACAGCCACACCCCGTGCCGCGCGAGGACGGCCTGCACCTGGCGGAGGCTGGGCTCCATGAGCCACTCCCCGTCGATGTGCACGACCGGAGTGCGCAGCCGTCCGCCCGTTAGCGCCTCCAGGCGTGCTTGCACGGAGGGATGGTCGTCGAGGTCGACGTAATCGTATCCGACACCTGCCCGATCCAGCGCCCGGCGGATCAGCTGCGTGATCCCGCACCAGCGGTTGCCGTAGATCGCCACCGGCACCGTTCGCGTGCGGGGCGCGCGCCGAGGGCGGGTGGGCGTGACATCCCAGATCGTCATCACTGCACCTCCTTGTCGTCGTTGTTGCGCTCGTTGTCGTCGTTGTGCTCCTCGACCGCGACGAGGTCGAGGGCGTCAACGAGCGCGTCGAAGTCCGGCAGCTCCTTCAGCCGCTCGGACACGTGAGCCCAGCGGATGATCCCGTCGGCGTCGACCAAGTAGACGGCGCGTTCGCTGTGCCCGTCGGCGTTCCGCCACACGTTGTACGCGCGGGCCGTCTCACCCCGTGGCTGGAAGTCGCTCAGCAGCGGGTAGCGGATGCCGCGCACCGCAGCCCACGCGCCATGACTGTAGATCGAGTCGACCGAGATGCCCAGCAGGCGGATGCCGCGGGATGCGAACTCGTCATACTCCTGTTGGTACAGCTCCAGTTGCACACTGCATCCCGGACTCCAGTCCAACGGATAAAACACCAGCGCCACCGGAGACCCGCGCAGCTCCGAGAGCCGCACGATCGTGCCGTCCGCGGCCGGGAGCGCGAAATCCGGCGCCGGCGTCCCCGGCTCCAGACCCGTCGTCACCCGGGATCCGTCCATCGGAGGCGCGCTCCGATAGAGTTCGCGAACCGCAGCCAGATCGTCCGCAGGCTCTACGACGGGGGCGGTCTCGATGCTCGTCGCCGAGTCCAACAGATCGAAGGCGTCCATCACGCAACCCCCGTTCTCCGAGAACGGACGACGTGAACGGGAACGTTCCCGCGCATCCGGAGCCCGGGGCCCTTCCGGGCCCCGGGCAGCCACCGGGTCAGGAGTCGACCGAATGCGCGGGTCGGGCTTTTGGGTCCGCGACCTCCTTCTCGGCCACGCCCGCCCCGATCGCGTGCGGGGTAGAGGACGAGGATCCTTCGACGGCGACAGCGACCTTGCGCGGGAGCGCATCGGCTCTCACCGGCAGCGTGATCTTCAGAACGCCATCTCGATAGTCGGCCGCGATCGCATCCAGATCCACCTCGTCGCTCAGTGCAAGCTGCCGAACCACGCGCGCGGAACTGCGCTCGCGGACCAGCCAGCGCTCGCCGCGGTCCTCCCGTGAGGTATCGCGGTCCGCGCGGATGGTCAACAGCCCCGCCTCAGCGGAGACGTCGATCGACGACGGGTCGAACCCCGGAAGATCGGCCTCCACTACATAACGATCATCCTCCCGGTAGAGGTTGATCGGCGCGGAACTCAGCGCAGACTCCGGGAACCCGGAGAAGAACGCCGAGCTGATCCGGTCCAGTTCCTTGAACGTATCGAACAGCATCATCACTCTCCTCTCGTGTATTGAGTCACCTCGACTCAATTTTACTCTGGGTGACGCACGAGCACGCAGATTTATTCCCGCTCGCGCAGAAGAATCTCCGCGCCGAGAACCATGCATCGTGCATCGCTGTCGCACCTAACTGTCGAGATCTATCTCGGCAGCATCAAAAGTGTCCCGCGGCAAGTAGTTGGCAGGATTTCTTCTCTTTCGAAGGTGGGGATGGTGGGGTCGGCCAGGCCCAGGTGCACCTCCATCGGCCGGTTCCAGGCGATCGCCTCGTGAGGCCGCTCGGTGTTGTACTCGACCCGGTAGTCCTCGGCGCGCTCGATCAGGGTCAACGCGTCGGGGATCTCGTCGAGGAACAGCCGCTCATACTTCAGCGTCCCGAACCCGCGTTCGCGTGACCCGTTCTGCCCAGGGCTCTTGACCCGGGTGCGGACGTGTCGCAGCTCGGGGTGTCGCATGATGAACAGCTCGAAGTTCAGCGACCGGAACGGGCCGCCGTTATCGGTGACGATCGTCACCACCGGCAGCACCTCACCCGTCTGAGGGTCGACCTCGCATTCGTCGACGAGCGGGTGCCCGAACATCGCCTCATAGTCGGCCAGAGCGAGCTCGATAGCCGCGATCGCGTCGTACTGGTTCGCGGTCGGCGACACGTGGAACGGGTGCTCGACCTTCGAGTACCAGTCCCGGCACCCCGCGATCCGCCAGGTCCCGCCCTGGGCGGTCTCGAACTCGCTGAAGTCCAACTGCCAGACCTGGTTCGGACCCGTCGGGTTCTTCGCAAACGCCGCCTTCCGATCCTTCGCCAGCTCGCGCCGCTGCTTCTGATACTCCGACGGCAGGATCAGCCCGTCGTCACGCAGCAACCGCAGCACGGTCGCCTGCGACACCACATGGCCGTCGTGCCGGGTCAGCGCCCAAATCTTCCGATGCCCCCACGCCGGCTTCGCCAGAGCGTGCTTGGTCACCAGAGGGCGGGCGGCGTCCCGCGCCGGTTGCGGCCACGGACCCTTCGGTGGCTGCTCCTGGCGTGCCTTGGCCTGCCAGCGCCGCCAGGTCCGTTCGGGCATGTCGATCAGCCTGCAGAACCTCGACGTCGACACGCCCGCCTCGATGCGGATCACCTCGAGGTCTTCGAAGGGCCCAACCGGCCCTCCGCAGACTTCTTCCACACGCGGATCTCGACCGCCGCCTCACCCAGCGCCTGGGTCAGATCCGCGACCTCCGCCTCGAGCTGCTGCTCCCGCGTCGACGGCCCGGACTTGCCTGCCGCCAGGCCGGTCTTTCCTGCCTCAAGGAAGTCCGCCTCCCACCGACCGATCGACTGCTCGCTGACCTTCTCACGCCGAGCCGCCTCGGCGATGGTCATCTCGCCGGCGAGGACGCTCAGCACGATCCTCGTCTTCTTCTCCACCGGGATCACTGGTGGTCTACCCATGGTCAAACTCTCCGCTCAGAACTCAATCAATCGTCCTGCCACAAAGTCCGACGCGCGACACTCAGACCCCAGCTCCGACCTCTCCAGATGGGGTCGGAGCATCGCCCTGCGCGGATTCTGGCCCACTCGACGGGCACCTTTTGGTGCACTTCGCGGGCAGCAACGCCGAACGAGATTGGTCCACTTGCGCGGTGGACGGACCGAGCAGCTCGAACGAGTGGACCAGGCAGTGACCACCCTCAGAAACGACGAAGCCCTGGTGAAAGTTGCCTCCCACCAGGGCTTTTTGTCGGGCTCCTGCGAAACTACTGCCAACAAGCCCGGAAAGCCGCGGAACTGGCCGAGCTCCTGGCCACGGCACGCGAGTCGACACGAGAGGTCAACGACCGCACGGTCCCCCAGAAGAACGCCCTCCACAGGTCGGTCGTCAAGCTCCTGATCGAGGACTACGAGGCCGGGGCGTCCACGTACGAGCTTGCCAAGCAGTACAACCTGCGCCGCAACACAGTCCGCGACACGCTCCGTCGCGCAGGGTTCGACCTCACCTCCAAGTCGAAGCGCGCTGCCCTCAGCGACGAGCAGAAGACCGAGGCACGGCGCCTGTTCGCCAACGGGACGACACGTCGCAAGCTCATGGAGATGTACGGCGTGAGCGAGTCGACGATCAGGCGGGTGCTGCGCTGTCGGTGATGAACAGCACCTACTCCTCGCCGGAAGGCTCAGCGGGCGCGAAGCCCTCCTTCGCCATGATGCGGCGCGCCATTGCGAATGCATGCGCTCCAGGAGCGGAACGCTCTTGTCGCGATAGTCCTCGCGGACTCCCTCGGCTGGCCAGAGGCGCACCTCGAGGAATCCGACCCGCTCCGCCGCATCCGTCTTCCCCAGGGCGACTGCCCCGATCTGAGCTTCGACGAGCGGCGGGAATGGAGACAGCGGAATCCGCAGCGCAACTGGTGACGCAAGCGGGCGACATCGCTGGGCGCTTTCCGGTTACCTCGGCAGACTAGGAGCATGCATCTTCCAATCCGGGCGCAGGGCACCACGCTGACCGATGAGCAGGCGAAGATCCTCGACGACGAGTTCTTCCTCTCCAATCCGCTCAGCCATTTCTCGTCGCGGGTCTCGATGCTGCTCGAAACCGCTCGATCGAGCTACGAGGCGAGCCCCGAGAACGAACCGGAGTTCTTCAAGACACTTGGTCTTGACAGCGCAGATTCGGCGCTCAAGTTCGATGCTCAGCACCGCAGCGTCCAGGTCGCGATCGATGCGTTGTCTCTTCGCCATCAGGCTGCCGAAGCCCTGACCCGTTTCATCTATGCACGAGTCGCCGCGGCGCCGCGGGATGGCGATGCGAAGTCCACCTGGCTGGCCATCGCCGACAGCCCAACTCCCATGATCAAGGTCATCGAAGCCAACAAGACGGCGCTTGACGCAGACCCACACCGATTCCTCCAGCTGCTCTTCCCGCCTGGCACTGTCGTTGAGGGGCCGGTTATGGGGGCTGCTGAGACGGCGGTGGCATGGGCGAATCACGCCGTGTGGTTGCTGACAAGCGATGAGCTTTCCATCAACGCAGCACACAACAAGCTCAAGCACGGCCTGGCGACGTCGGCACGCGGAGACGTGCGAATCGAGTTGATCACGACGCCACCGAACGAGGACGGGACGATCCCCACCAGCGCCTTCGGAGAAGGCAAGTCGATTCCGCTCTTCGACCGCCCGATGCTCACGTATCTCAGCCGACCGCCCAAAGAGTTGCGACAGGGCCTAGAAGCAGTCTCCCTCCGGGTCGACCTTCCCGTAGTGCTGACCGAGACCTGGATGATGGCGAATGTGTACGCCGCGATGTTCCACATTGCTGCCCGCGAACACTATGGCGAGAACCTCCCGGAGGGCGTCGCCCCGTACCCCACGCTCGTCGTTGGACGGCTGCCAGAGCACGTCATCGGTGGCCGTCCCCTGGGGTATCGGTCGGCGGTGACGTTGCCGCCCGATGGGACAACCGCGCCGCGCCCGTCCGGGGTCGCCTTCTTCAAGCAGTTCTGGCCGATGATCATTGACTTTGAAAGCAAGACCGAAGGCGTCGTCGTTGACGAGTAGCCGGGCGGCTCAGATCAGTTGAAACGGAACGTGCGGTACGAGCTCTGTACGTTGAAGCGGAGGCCTTCCTTCCGTCGCTGCAGGAACCCCGCGACCGTGTCAACGTCGTCCGGCCGCATGCCGAGTGCCCGGCACTTGGCGCGCACCTGTTCGACGGTGATCGGCACCCAGCGCTCCGGCCTGTTCATCATGTCTGCTTTGAGTTTGTCTTCTTCATTCCACTTCAAACCCGACGAGTAGCCAGCCGCCATCGCCGCGATGTACTCGAGAATCCCATCCACCCCGTTCGGCAACGGTTCCTGCCGATCTGCTGGCTCCTCGACAGGCTGAGGCTCGACGGTGCGCCCATGAAACAGTTGGACAGGGTTGGCGTCTTCGATCCACTCCGCCGTCTCGTCCTCATTCCACTCGATGATCGCGAGCGCGTCAGCGTCAACGCCCCACAGGCCATTCAGGTGCTTCCGATTCGGCCAGGCGTAGAGCACACGGCGGCCCGCGAGCGACCCCGTCGAGAAGCCCCTCCATGAAAGATGAGTGACTCCCGATGCCACCACCAGCCGCTTCAGGATGTCGCTGTGCACCTGCTTCTGCGGCGTCACGACAACGACAGGATGACGGGTTGATCCGCGAGCCACTGAATCGCACGCAGGTTCTGCGGCTCGCGAGAGGTCTCCCCCTCGCTGAGCCGCGAGATCGCGACGGGGAACGTATACGCGTGGGATGTCATCAGCAGCGCCTCACTTCGTGTTGGGCTACTCACGGTAGTGGTGGCCACCGACATTCTTAGGTTGGAAAGCGCGGCGATTGTGCGTCCTCAGTTTGAGAACGACGAACTCGCTGGTGTTACGAGATCTGGAGCGCCCCGCGGTCGAATGATCGCCACTTGGTGCCGCGCACGTGTGATGCCGACCCGCAGCAGGCGTCGCGATGCGGCGCGCTGCGCCTCGGTGTCGGTGTCGCGGAAGAAGCTGCCCTGGTATTGCCCTTCAACGAGCAGGACGCCGTCGAACTCTTTGCCCTTGGCCTTGTGGATGGTCATGAGGACGCAGCCGCGTGGGTCGCGCTGATCGGACTGAAGCCTGCCCGCCTCGAGCGCGCGGCGAACCAGGTCGATGGCGCGGCCGTAGCTACCGCGAAGATCCCAAGCTGAGGCGAGGCGGCTTCCGATCTCGTCGGTTGCTCGGAAGAGCCGGACGAACTTGGCGTTGGCTAGTAGATCCGACAAGTCGTTCCCGGCCGCCAGCAGATCACGCGCGTGTAGCCAGTCCCTTGCAGGATCACCCTGAAGCACCAGACCGTTGTCGTAGGAGGCGGTGAGACCCTTGGCGCTGGCCAGCCGCTGCGTCTCACCTCTGCGCGCTCGGTCTGCGGCGGTACGGTATCGCTCGCTGGTCTGCCGGGCGGCGTTGCTCGCACTGGCAGCGTTCTTCGCATCGAAATAGTCGGCGATGCGGTCGAAGGTCTGGCCGAGCGCCGTTTCCTTGGGGCAGCCCGGCCATTCCAGAATCGAAGCTACTACCAAAGCAGCTGCTGCCGTGAGGTCGGCGTCCCACAGCACATCGTGCTCGACGGGTTTGATCGTCTGGCCGTTGAAGTTGTGCTCTTGCCCCAGGACCGTCGACAGCTTTCCGACGAGCGCGTTCGTTCTGGCGAGTACCACTACGGACGGGTGAGCGACCCCCGCCTTGCGGAGCGAGCCGAGCATCCAGACTACCTCGGCGTGGACGGTGCTATCGAACGCGTTCGGCCAGTAGGCGCGCGTGATCACATCCTTGGTCTCAGGCAGAGGCCGGTTCGTCAGGACGGCGTTGGCGTACTGCAGGATGCCGGCGTCGGGGCTTCGATGGTTCTCCCCGCTGAGATCGAACTCGGCCGGGCTGAGGTGGGTGCGCAGGTGATTGAGGCGCTCCGGATCCACGCGAGCGTCATAGTCGAAGATCCGCTGATCAGGGTCGGCCATAAACACGGTCTTCGACCGCGTCGACAGCGCCTTGACCAGCGCCCACTGCGCGTCATCGGTGTCCTGGAACTCGTCCAGGATGATCACGGGGTACTTGTTGGCGAGCAGCGATGCAATCGACGCGCTGCCAGCAACGAGTTGGGCGGCAGCGGCTGCGAACTGTCCGAATGTGAAGCGGCCGTCATCGCGCGCAAGACGTTCGGCCTCAGCGCCCCAGTCACCATCGAAGGCAGCCTTGGCGAGGTTCTCCTCGCCGGGATAGACAATGCGCGGAACGCTCCCGGTAAGCATGCGACCGTGCGCTCGAAGAATGTCCATGGCGAACGCATGGTAGGTGCGCACGGCGATCTGCCGCCGCTCGTCCGAGCGCAAGATGTCACGGCAGCGGATCTCGACCTGGCGGACGGCTGCGCGAGAGAAACTGAGGAACAGGATCTCTTGGCCAGGTTCTAGGGCGGGAATCATCTCCTGGGCTTTCAGCAGCGACAGCGTGGTCTTGCCGGAGCCGGGGCCGCCGAGTACCAGGACAGGGCAGTCGCGATCCAGCGCTTCCTGGGCGGTCTTGGAGAGCTGCACCTCCACGGTGCCTATTCCTCGGGCTCCGCGGCGTCGGCCGTCGGCGCAGAAGTGTCGTCATCCAGTATCAACTCAGGCTGGTCCTGGAGCTGCTCGTTGATGATGAGGAGCGCATCACGGATGAAGGCCGGCAGTTCGGCCTCGGTCTCGCACTGCTCGATGAGCGTTCCGGTGTACCCGAAGCCGAACGCATCGCCCTTGCGAGCCTTCAGCACCTTCGCTGCCAACTCGGCCAAGTCGCCGTCAGCAACCTGGTCAGCCACGTATGGGTGGCTTGACGGGTAGTCGTCGCGCCGCACGACTTCGTCAAGGAAGCTTCGCAGCACTCGCGTCGGAACCTGCTTCACGAGGATCTGCTCGATGCCGGTCTCCGGTGATTCCCAGAACTCGTCGAACGACTTGATGTTCTCCGTCGCGTCCGCTGCATCCGGGGCGTTCAGCTTGTCGCGCATGCCGTAAACCCGCTTGCCGAGCGCCTTGAAGATCGGGGCGTAGCGCGGGACTTCGCGGTCATTACCTGCGTTGAAGAGGGTGACTCCGGTGAGGTCGACGTGCGAGTAGTCGTCTCGGAAGCGTTCGAGCGCCGCGGAGACGGCGTGCACGGTGACCATCTCCGTCTGTCCCTCGAGGACAAAGACGGCACGGCTCAGTATCGCTTCGGCAAACTGGCGGCGCTGCGTGCGGTAGGTCTTCGGCTTGACGCTCGCGGTATCGATTGGCTCGCCGGAGACGGTGTCTCCGTCACGCGAGAGGATGACCACGTTCTCCGGGTCGAATTGCTCGATGACGTAGGGCGAGTGAGACGTAACGATCGACTGTCCCATCTGTTGCACCACGTACTTCGTCACGCGCCGCTGGGTGTGTGGAGGAAGCGCGATCTCCGGCTCCTCCATCACGAAGATGACCGACTGGTCTTCCTTGAGATCCGCGATAATCGTCAGCAACGCAAAGACCAGCAGGTTGATCGAGCCGGTGCCCTGCTTGGCGAACGGTACTGAGTGGTTGCTCGGTTGCGTCGCAACGAAGAGCCGCACGACCTCGCGCAGATGCTCGCGCGTCAGATCTGAGGCGAAGAACGCGGCAGAGTCCTCACCTGGAGCCAGGTTGACGAACTTACCGAGGCGCGTGCGGATGTTCTCTCGGATGACCTTGAGCTGTTCGATCTCTCCGATAGCCGGATCGAGGTCTTGCAGCGCGCCAAGCGCGTCCCGCCACATCTCCGCTGCGCTCTCACCGCCGAGTCGGAGAATGGTGTCGAGCAGCGAACCGCGCTGCAGGCTGAGCGCACGAGATCCCGTGCGCAGCGCTCGCAAGAAGATGAAGCCGCAGAGCCGCTTGTGCGCACGGCTGAACTGTGCACGGCCCGCTCCGAGTGATGCGCGCTCATCTTCGTCGAGCTCGTCGAACCCGGGTAGCGGGTGGTCGAAGAAAGTGTCCCCGATGAAGTCGTCCTCTTCACGGTCATAGCGCCCGATGAAGATGACGGGGAGTGCCCAGACGATTCCATCGCCGTCGGCAGATTGGAGGCTGTCGGGTTCTTCATCGATGAACGAGAGCGCCTCGTCGTCCCAGCGTCGAACGTGCTGGAAGAACCGGCGCAGCTGCTCGTCCGAGAGGTCAGTGAGCACTGCGCGCACGCGAATCTCACGTGGGCCGCCCTCATCGCCGAGGTAGTCACCGTGGGAGAAGTCGTGCTCGTCGATGACCGGTCTGCGATGGAGGCGCTCTGGCCCCAGGACCACCTCCAGCGCTTCGCACACCGTGGACTTGCCGATGTTGTTCCCGCCGACCAGCAGAGTGTGCTGTTGGAAGACCACCCGGCCCTCTGTGATACCGCGGAAGTTCTCGATCTCAAGCTGTCTGACCCTCATGCCGCGGCCTCCTCGTCATCGGGGGCATCCGCCACGTTCGGATCAGTCACACTGTTTAGCACCGCGCGTATGTTCCTACCTTCGCCGGCGGACACGAATCCAACCGCGGGTCGAATCACGCGATAAGAAGTCGCCATCATGAACTCAACGATCCCTCTTTCTTGGATGCACGCTCCTGCGCGCCGAGCGGAGCACCAAGCAATCGGATGGCCTCAGAACGCACCGCCCGTTCGAGGACGTCGGCCACGATCGCAAGGTGCCGGGGTTCGAATGAGCCTGAGCCGTGCGACAGGGTGTTTCGGGCTCTCGTGAGAGCGGTCTGAAGCGGGAGCGTTCCTTTTCCGATGTATGCCTTGCGAACGGCCTTGATCAGTTCGGTCTTCGTGAGTTCCTCCGAGACCTCGTCCGGCAGTCGCTTCAGCAGATCTGCGAGCGCCGAGTCGAGGCCCTGCTGAGCCTCCCGACGGAGGTTCTTGTTGATAAATGTGAAGTCGGCCTTCTCGAGAAGCTGCTGGGCACGCGCAAGTATGCTCTCCCGCTTGAGGCCGTACTTCTCTTTGTCCGCATCATGCTTGGCGCGGTTCTCGAAGCCGTATGACCCCTCCAACGCTTGGAGCAGAAGTAGGAACCTCGAGCGGGGATGTTGGTCAGCAGCCGTTGCCATTGCACCGTAGGTCTCAAAGAGGGGATGCCTAGCCGTGATCTGTCGTTGCCAGGCATGCAGTAGGTCGAGCAAGCTCAGGTCGTCGTTCGCAAGGTTGACCGCCGAACGAATCTCCTCGACCGCAGCGCGGGTTGAGTTGACGGGCAGGTGGGTGATGTCCCAGCCGAACACCTGGTCGCGGTGCGAGCGCGGGGCGGCCTCATCGACCACCGCGAGAAGGTACCGAAGCTCACGGGGAGCACCCGTCAGGAGCGAGATGAGCTGGCGGAGAGGGCGCACCCACTCAAGCCACCAATCGACAGCTGTCATTGGCTCGTCTGAGTTGAGGCGTAGGACTGGGCCGAAGGCCATCCTGAATTCGTAGCCGTCGAGCGCCCGCACGCTGTAGTCGTAGCTGAAAGTCATCGACTGGCCGCCGACGCTCCAGGTGAACTTGGCATCCTTGTCGACGGTGGCTTCCCAGACTGGCTCGTCGCCAGCCTTCATCGGCATCTTGACGCGCGAGATCGGTGCGACCCCCGCGACCGATTCCAGCCCCTCGATCTGGAGCTCGATGGAGGCATACTTCCGGTGTTCCGCCGTGTCGAATGCGTCAAGTGACAGTGCTGCGAAGGCTCCCACGGCTCGCCCATTTCCGGGGAAGCTGTAGCTGAGTTCACCGTTCATCAGGGCCACATAGGCCCCGCTTGAGAGTCGGCCTGTGAGGAGGTCGAAGGCGTGGCGCTGTGGGAACGAGGCGACTCCTGTAGCTCCTTCGGACACCCACTCGATCGGCAGATCGCCGTAAAGGATCCCGGTTGGGTACTTCCCCTGCTCGACGGTCAGGAGTCCCGGGATCGCCAGGTGGCCACCTCTACGGTCGGGCACCTGCCAGGTGATGAGGTACTCGCCGGTCTCAAACGGCAGCTTGACTGCTGAGGTCTCCTTGGCTGGTTTCATCGCGGCGCTCCGTGCGCACGCGCGAAGGCGATCATCCGCCGAACAGCGGCAGGGAGAAGGCCGTCAACGTTCGTCTCACCCACAAGGCGGATCAGGTTCGCCCAGACCTGCCCGCGGACAGCTTGGACATCGAGACTGTAGATCCGCGACAGCGCCTGTTCGACGTCGTCGACGGAACCCGGCTGTCGCGGCGAAGTGGATGTGCGATCACCGGACGGATGGTCGGTCTCGGTAAGAATCCGCTCGAGCGGGATCAGCGAGACGTCAGCCGGGTACTTCATCCCTGCGGCGTTGATCGAGAACCAGCAGTCGAGTTCGATCGCCCGCAACGTCTCGGCCTCGTTGCCGCGCCACCAGTGGAGCACAGCACCCTTGATCGGCGTGCGCTCCAGCGCGCCCAGAACGCGGCCCGACGTACCTGAACTGTGGATAGAGGCGACGCGGGGGGTCCTCTGAAGCGCGCTAAGCACCGAGGCGAACACCTGCTCCTGATCCGCAATTGGCACCTTTGAGCGCCCGTCCAACCCGATCTCACTCACGAAGGCGGTCGACGCGAGCAATGAGCTAAACCTCGTTGCGTCGAAGTCCTGCTGCGCCTGCGCGACGCCTGGATGACAGCCGACGCCCCAGATTGTGACATGATCGCGACGAGCTCTGACGGACTCGTACTCGTCCAACGATCGAGTCGCCGCGAACACGACTGCGCCGAGCCGCTCGAGGTCGGCGGGGCGAGTCTTCGGGTTGATATGCGCATGCAGGTCGAGCGGGGGAAGCTGGGGTGCCATCAGAAGAGCCCCCGCAGTTCCTCAACTCCCCGCCGGGACAGCGCGAGCGCGTCCTGCGCGGCGTATCCCTCCGGCAGTGACATCGCCATCACGTCGCGTGGCCGGATGCCTCGGTCGACGAAGTCGCGGAGCGGCTCAACGATCGACTTCTGCCGGACGAACGTGCCGTACCTGCCACTCGCATCTTCGGAGAGATAGGTCGTGGCGTCTGGAATGCCGGCGGCGGTGAAAGCTGCTCGGCGGACGAGGCAGCCGAAGCAGACACCGCAGGAGGAACCAGCTGGCGCTCCGCTGTAGCGCCCATCGGTGTGCGAACAGGAGTTTGTGCTGCTGAGGTAGGCCGAGGCGGCGTCGATGCCAACGGCATCTGCCACACGGCGGAACATCTCGCCCTTCGTGAGCGTCTCGAAGGGGTTCTCGATAAGGCCATGACCGCCCACGCTCCGCATCAGCGCAGACAGTTCGCGCAAGAAGCGCGGATGGGTGGTGTGCGTCGACAGGCTGCCACGGCGATCGGGGCCGAGCGGCGGGTTGAGCGAGGCAAAGCCGTTCTCGGCAATCCAGAGCGTCGAGCCAGCGCGCTCAGCGACGGCAAGCCCGAGCGCAAGGAAGAGCAGTGAGCGCGAGCGCGTCGATGTCTCGCTGCGGAACGATGAGCCGTCAAGGCGCCTCGATCCACGATGGAGGTGGAACTGATGATGCACCTGCCGGATGCCGGGTACCAGCTCGCTAATCGCGCTGACGATGCCCTGTTGCACCGGGGAGATCGCGGTCGAGCTGTACTGAGACACCAGCGACTGGGAATGGTTCCCGCCCAGCTCAACTGCGGACAACAGTGCGCCAGCGGCCGAGTCAGCGCCCCCGCTCAGAAGCACCGTCCGGTCATGGTGCTGCTCCTCGATCGGCAGCCCGGTCGCCTCAGCCAAAGGAGCCTGAGTGAAACTGAATGCCCAGCTGTCACCCGAGAGGAAGCCGACCGTGCGGGACAGCTGCTCAGCATACGGCGCCCAGATTTCAGGATCGGTCACCTCAACGGTGAGGGCGAAGTCCCGTGCGTTCCAGCTCGAGCCTCCGGCCTCACGGTGCACTGATCGATCAGCGGCAAGAACACCGAGCGCAATCCGGACGAGGTCGACGTTTCGTGGGTTCACCACGCCGAGGCCGGCCAGGTGGGGATCGACACCGCCAGTGAAGGTGGTGCGGCCGTTGCGCGTCCAGAGGAAAACCTCGTCGAAGCCGCCTTCCTCAAGGCCGGCATCAGCAGCTGCCTCGGAGAGTGTGAGCAGCAGCCGGGTCATGACGTGACTCCGAAGATCTGCCCGATGTCGCGGATGCCATTCTGGATAGCCTGCGCCATTTGCTGCTCGGTCGCGCCTGCCGGGTTCAGGGTTGCCTGCGCCGCGTACTCCGCTGCCACATCACGGATTTGGCGCTCCAGGCTACGGCGCTTCTCGAAGCTGGCGTCCTTGGCGTAGATCGTCGCTGACACCTCGGTCAACGCGGTCTCCGCGATCGTTGTCTCGATCGACTTCCTGACGACATCCTCCGGCGTCGGCGGATGATCCGCAGGCTGCTCCAAGATCCACTCGACAACGGTCGCGACGATGTCGCGTTCCTCAGCATCCGCAACTGTGCTGTCGGCCTGGGACTCAAAGGTCGCCTCGATGATCTTGAGCCCGATAGCGACAGGGTTACCGAGCGACTGCAGCTCGTCGTAGTTGAGACCAGCCTCACGCAGGGCCTCCCGGTTGCCAGACGAGTAGGCAAGCGCAAGCCGCCCAGCTCGCCCAGCTGCCCGAGATACCCGACCGACAGAGCGGGTGGCGCCACCCGATGAACGGCCACCCCCTCCGCCTCGGGCACCGCCCCCGCCGCCGCCACCTGGGCCGTCGCTGCGCCCACCGCGTCCGCGCGAGTTGAGCAGGACGCGAAGCGCCGGCCCGAGGTCTACACGCGGTTGCGCCGGCGTTCCGGGACGCGGCGGATCAGAAGCGTGGTCGGCTCCGTCCGCGCCGCTCGTGTCAGCACCATCGGCGGCGCCTGGCCCACCTGCGGCATCAAGCCACGCCGCAATGTTGTCGCGCAGGTCGCCTGCGTCCTTGCCACCGCTGCCGCCGAATGAGCCGCTAGTTCCCATTGCCGCTCCACGCCGTCTCGACGATGCCCACAGATTGCTGGAGTTGCTGGTCGTCTGACCCGTCCCGCCAGGTATCAAGCACCGGCCGATAGACCGCCTGATCCAGCGGTCGAAGCTTGATGATCGTTGCCGGTTCGACGTGGGCGGCGGGAAGACTCTTCAGCGCCTCCACAACACTCGGCTGGGTACTGGGCTGCTGCGCCGCGAGGCGAAGCAGGCTCTCGACGGTGAACTTCTGCAGAGCGGGCTGATCGCGAGTTCGGCGTCCGAGATGGCCGACCAGGATCTGGGCGTCGCCCTCTGGAAGCAGCTTCAAGGTTTCGTCGGTGACGCCTGCACGGTCGAGCTTGAGGCTTGAGGTCAGGGCAACCGCGAGGTCGCGGAGACGCTCGGGTAGGCCGGTGTCGATGACCTCGATCTTGGCGAATGAGGCAGCAAGGTATAGGTACCCGGAGATGGCGGATGCATCAAGTACGGGCGGGAGTTTCGCCCAGCGGCGGAGAGTGTCGCTGAAGTCGTCATCACGAGCGGGCTCTGGCTCCGGCTCGGCAACGGCAGGCTTCTTTCTGGCGCCGCGCTCCTTCGGCGTCTCTTCCTCGGAGGTTTCAGACGCCGGTTCCTCAATCGTCTCTGCGCGACCGTTCGCAGCAACGTCGAGCGCGTCAAGCTTGTCGCGCAGCTGGTTCGACGCGAGCCAGCCGAGCACGGTTTCAAAGTCATCGGTGAGGATGCGCTCCAGCACCATGAGCTTGGCAACCTCATCCGGCTCCAGCTCGAATCCACGACGCCGGGCAACGGCCTGGCGTACATTCAGGTCGTTGAGGAACCTCTTGATGCGGCGCGGATTGCCGTGGAACTTCTCATAGAGGATTGGCGTCAGGCGTGTGGCCGTGACAAGGTGCTCCGCCAGCACACTGCCATCCTCGACCTCCAGGTCGTCGAGGCTGCCGCCGCCTATGCGCAGCTCGTCGCACTTCGTGACGAAGGACGCATATGCCGCCTCGTCTTCGCTCAGCTCGGCCTTCGCGAGAAGGAGGAAAAGATACGCCTCGGTGTCGAATCGGCTCAGCGCGGGAAGAGGGATGGTCGTCTGGACGATCTTGTGCAGATAGAGCTTGGCCGGATCCTCATCCTCGTTTTTCGGAGCCGCAGTCTTGAGCTTCTGCTGGATCGCCTCGGCGACGCGATCCTCATCGGCCGCGATGACGAAGGACATGCGCTTGGCCGAAAGGAACAGCCTGATCGCTTCAAGGGTCTCGACCACAGTGTCCGGCAGGCAGCGGTCGAGATCGTCGACGAGCACCACCACACGCGACAGGTGGGCCAGCGCGGGATCAGCCAACAACGTCTCGAACTCTTCGCGGAAGGCGGTCATGCCTTTCTCGCCGTCGAGGCTGTCAGGCTCGTCGCTCACCAGCCCGAAGACGTCATCGATGTTTGGCAGCTGCATGGTGATGGCGGTCTTCGCGGCCATCTTGACCGCCTTCGACCAGTTCACCTTGCGAACGAGCTTCTTGAAGGCTTCGAGGCCAGCCTTGCCAACCGGGTCTGACTCTTTGAACTCCTTGCTGAGTGCGCCGAGCACCTCAGCGATGAGGCTCTCCTTCGGGCCAACCGCCGGGTCGTAGAGCCACGGCTGCGTCGAGATGACGAGCACCTTGCGGTCGCCGCTCTTGGAGCGCTCCGTGATCTCGGACTTGATCAGTTCAAGGACGCTGGTCTTTCCGCTGCCCCAAGCACCAGACAGCCCGATTGCCACCGGGTCGAGCCCATCGTCGAAGATGGCGTCTGCGGCCGTCTCCGCCACAGCACGAAAGGCCAGCAGATCCTGGGTGGCGGGCTCATCTGACCAGAGCGGGTAGGAGGAGGTCATACTGCACCTCCATCGGCGCCGTTCACAACTTCGCCGATCAGCAGCCCGTGCGTGTCGGTCGTGTAGTTGTAGTCGACCGGCCCGATTGGTGCGGCTTCGAAGTGGTGCTCCGCGAAGCGGATGCGCATGGCCTCGTCCCAGTCAAGGTCGTCGAGGTTGCGGGTGTCCTTGGTCTCGCGGATGAGGTAGAGCCGCTGGGTGCCGTTCTCGTCGTAGACGATGGCCCAGTCCGGCGAGTATTCACCGACCGGCGTGCGCACGCGGAAGCGGCGCGGCAGCTTCGTAAACAGCTTGACGCGCTCGCGGTTATTCTCGAGCTGGGCGGCGAAGGCGCGCTCGACGTGGCTGTCGTAGTCGACGTGGTCGTAAAGGTTCACGCCGCCCTCGGGCGCAGCGATGACGCCGTTCTTCGGATCGGGGTTGCCGGGCAGAGGCTGCGGCGGGTTCTTGGATTCGACTTCGAGGAAGACGACCTCCGCGTCCCACCAGTCGGTTTCGTCGATGGGTTCGTAGCTGATACCGCGAACCATCTGCTCGATCGTTTCGATGCGGATGGCGTTTGCCACGATCCGCGCCCAGCGGTCAGGATCGTCGAGGACGTGCCGGGCGTAGTCGCGGTCGGGATAGTTCAGGATCTCGCGCACGATCCCGGCCAGGGTCGGTCGGGTGAGCTGGAGGGGGAACTTGCCGTACTGGAGCTGATCCTCGATGAGCTGCACGATGTCAGGCAGCCGCTGGCCCACGACGACGATGCGTTCGCCGCGCGACTCGGCCACCGCAGAATCTGCTGTGATGACGTGCCCCTCGTCGTCGTAGACGAGATCGGCGGACTGCACGACGTTGGCGCGGCGCTCGATGAACTCCAGGTCGGCCAGGTGCTCGGACGCCGCAACCACGATGCAGAGCGCTTCCGGCTCAACGGTGACGCGGTAGCGCGCCTTGTAGCGGATGCGCTTCCACAGCTCGGCGAACTCGGGGCTCTCGAACAGGGCAGGGCGTCGGCGGACGATGACCTCGTTGTCGGCATTGTCGACCTCGGGGCCAGCCTCGCCGGAGCCACCGCCAGAAGCGATGTACTCGGCATTCAGACCGTCGCGGAACTCCGTGAACGACTCGTCCACGATGAGGGTCAGCCGGTTGATCGCCGGGTCCATGACACGGTGACCGTTCTGGTCAACCGGCAAACGCAGACCACGGCCGATCTGCTGGCGACGCTCCAACTCCGAGCGGGTGTGTCGCAGGAAGCCGACCTGGAAGACGTTCGGGTTGTCCCAGCCCTCCTTGAGCGCAGAGTGAGAGAAGATGAACGCGCGCGGGTTGGCGCGATCGAGAATGAGTTCCTTGTTGGCGATGATCTCCTGGTACGCCCGCGCCTCCAGCTCGGCATCCGACGCTCGACCAGACGTGTCCTTCAGGATTCCCGTCTTGGTCGACGGGAAGTATGCGACCCGCAGTTCAGCCGGGTCGGGCATGTCGCTCTCGGGATAGCCGGCGCGCAGCCACTCCTCGCGGTACAGCTCGTCGAACATCGCAGGTAGTACCGCCTCGTCACCGGCATAGTCGGCCACACGTTCGACGAAGAACAGTGACAGCACCTTGACGCCACGGTTCATCGAGTCGATCTGCCCCTGACGGGCCAGGTGCGTTCGAATGGTGTGGCGGATCTGGTCACGCCAGACAGCCTCGGCATCGACGCCGGTCTCGGTTCCCGCCTGCACGACGAGGCCGTTCTCGAAGATCACCCGGTCTGGCTTGCGCTCGATGCTGTCGACAACCAGGCCGCGGTACTGCGGCAGACTGCCGGACTCCTCGAACAGATCGGTGCCGTTCTGCAGCACCACCGGCACCCGCTTACCACCGGCCTTGTCGATTACGGCCTCTGCCATCAGGCGCTTGCGGACGCTCCGAAGCTTGTCGAGACGGACGTAGGGCTTGCCGTCCTCGCCCGCGACGATGCCCTTGACTGACACCCGCTTGACCAGGCCCGCCTCGGCGGCCTGCTTCGGGCCAAGCCGATGCACGAGGTTGAACGGCTCCTTGTGGGTTGCGCTGTAGCGCAGCGCAACCAGCGGGTTCAGGGTGGCAATCGCCTGTCGGCGCAGCGGCGTCGCCATGTTCTGCGGCTCATCGATCAGGACGACCGGGCGGGCCTTGGCGATCTGCTGCACGCCGCTGAGCGAGTCACCCCACAGCTGGGGCTGCTCCGCACTGGCGTAGAGCGTGTTCGTGTCCGGCTTGTCGAGCGCCTGCACGCTGGCGACCAGGAACTGCACCGTGCCCGACGGCTCGGTGAAGTCGTTCAGCGCCGAGTTCTCGCCCAGCACACCCCACTTGTACGGGACGCCGGGGTACTTCAGCCGGAAGTGCTCTTCGGTCTGCTCGAACGTCTTGACCACACCCGCACGGATCGCGATCGAGTGAACCAGGATCACGAACTTCCGCAGCCCATACAGCTCCGCCAGACGCAGCGCAGTCGAGATATAGACATACGTCTTGCCCGTGCCGGTCTCCATCTCGACGGAGAAGTTCGGGAACTCGCGGTCGGTGCCCTCGAGATCTGTCTCCGCAAGCAGCTCCAGCTGCGTCTGCGGTTCGACAGCCTCGCGGGAGGTGATCGTCCTCAGGTTGTCGGTAAGAACGGAGTGTTCCAGCGTGAAGCCCGCGTGACCCTCCGCGCCAGGCGCCTGCCCAGCAAGCGCATAGCGCGGCGGCACCAGGGCACCCTCAAACAGGTCGACCACCGCAGAAACGGCGGCCGACTGGTGCGGCTGATCGTCAAAGCGAAACTTCACGAGGCACCCGCTCCAGAAGAATCAGCTTTGACTGCAACCGCGGCGCCAATGTCAGCGTCACCGAGTCCTCGACCTGGTCGCCACGAAGAATCAGGGTGTCGTCATCACTCAGGCCCAGCGCATCGGCCGTCGCCAGCGAGAACGCGTCGAGCGAGATCAAGAGGCGACCCGACGTGCTCTTGCCGTCGGCGGGAGTGAACTCGTAGACCGTCACACCGTCAACTTCGTGCGTCGTCACGCGCGCATCGAGCTTCGTACCCGTGGCCTTGAGCGCCACCTCCCATGCCACGTCGAGCGGCTTCGCACCATCAACCACCGGAGCGCCCGCCGTGTGGTCGAGCACCTGCGTCAGGTAGCTCTGCCCGGTCATCTCCGGCAGCGCGAAGAGCGGCTTCTCGATGACGAGGTTCGTCGGACGCGTGCGGAAGATCCGGAAGCCGAGCTGGGGAGCATCGAGCGTCTCCTGTTGCAGGGAAGCCGCCGCACGACGCAGTCGCTCGGCCGTCACCTCGAAGATCGTCTCGTACCCGGCGGCGAGCGCGTTCTTACCCGACTCCTCGGACGCATCAGGCTTCTCCGGCACCTGCACCAGAATCCAGTGCCGCGTCTTGCCATCCCTCGGGTTCTGCTCCCACACCGCCTGGCCGGTCGAGCCAGAGCCTGCGAAGAAGTCGAGGATCAGGTCGCCGTCGTCAGTGATGGCGTGGAAGAGGCGGGCCAGTATCTCTGTGTCTTTCGGGTAATCGAAGACGGTGGCGCCCATGAGACTGTCGAGCGCCTTCGAGGCTGCCCGGCGATCCTTGTAGAAAACAGACCCCGGCGCCCACTCCTCGTGCTCGTGCAGATATGACTTGATCTTCAGGCGTTGGTCGACGCTCTCCGGGTAGTAGATGCGGCCGTCAGCATCAAGCTGCTCCATGCGTTCGCGGCTGTAGGCCCAACCGTTCTGATGAGGCTTGTAGCCCTTGAAGTCGTAGACGAGATTGGGGCGCGGGTTGGGACTACGCAAGTTATCGGGGAAATAGACCCCTCGCTCGTCGACGTAGTTGAAGTGCTCGTGCGCCTTGGAAGCATGCTCGTCCGGGAGTGCACGGAACCAGGCGAGCAATCCACTATGGATTGCAGAGAAGTCCTTTCCATGACTACCACGAAGCTCTTCGACCTTGGCGTAGATCTCGTCCAGTCCGGCCTTCCGTTCACGCCAGCGTGCGTCCTGTTCACGCAGATAAGCGTGGTCGCGTGCATAGGCCACCACGTAGTCGTGACCAACCGAAATCTGCCGAGCGTCGTTCTTGCGACCGCCGTTCCACACGAAACTGCCGACGAAGTTCTCTGCGCCGAACACCGCGTCGAGTAGAAGCCGCAGGTGGTGCACCTCGTTGTCGTCAATGGAAACGAGGATCACACCGTCACGGCGCAACAGGTGACGAGCCAGCGCGAGGCGCGGGAACATCATGGTCAGCCACGGCGCATGCTTGCGGCCGCCGGTCTCGATCCGGCTGGTCGTGGCGTTGCCCTGGTCGTCGACCTGGCCGGTCTCCTCGAGGTACTGCCGCTCGGGCACCGCGAAGTCGTCGTTGTAGGTGAACGTGTCTCCCGTGTTGTAAGGCGGGTCGATGTAGATCAGCTTGACGGCGCGTGAGTAGCCATTCTTCAGGAGCTTGAGCACCTGCAGGTTGTCGCCCTCGATCAGGACGTCACGAGCATCCGGCCAGTGCACGGAGGCATCCTCATCGGGAACGAGCGTTGCCGTGGTCGGGACGCGCGCGTCCTGGCGTGCTCGCTCGATACCAGGCCAGCTGAAGGAGAAGGCAGGCTTGACCTCGCCGTCAAGGCCAAGCGCCCCGAGCAACGCATTACGATCAAGTTCCCCATCGAGGAAGGCACTGGGCACCAGGTCGCGGAGCTGGGCGAGCAACTCTTCGTGAGCGTCCCGGGTCTCGTCCGGCACCGACGGGGTCATCGGGCGACCTCCTGGCGATGGGCGTCACGGTTACACGTTGTGCTGCTGGGGCCGTGCGACCACCTGGTGCTGAACGTTGTCATGCTGTGCTGGTTCTCCTCCGCGCTGAGGCGCGTCTTAAGTTGTGCTCTCGGGGCGTGTCCTACGCTACCGACGACCACTGACACTGCTAGGGTGCCGCGCCGGAGGCGGTGCCGAGAGGGGTCTCGCGACGGGGAGCCTGACCGGCTCGACCGAACGTTGCGATCTGTCCTGATTATCTCACGATCAGGACTTTTCGTGAAGATCGACTTACACCACTCGAAGGTTGGCTCGGCTCGGAGTTCGCAGCTGCGCTTCGCCTTCGATAGCAAAGGTGACTAGACCAAGCATGAGGTCGCGAACGTCTTGACCACGCACGTCGAGTGCGCGCGCGATATCAATGAAGCTCTTACCCTGAGAGCGCATGTCTGTCATCACTTGTGTGAGCAGGCTGGAGCTTTCCGCGAGCAGGTCTGAGCCCGGCTCGCCGCGCCGGAAGCCCGCGCTAGAGAGCTGTCTCGCCAACGTGCTGTAGGTCCAGTCCGAGATCACACCCAGCCTGTGTGCACGCAGGTTGAGCGCCATCGCGCTGACGCGCCACCGCCGCTTGAGTACCAGGATGTCTTCGAGCATGAGGTTGCCCCTAATCGAGCCGAGGACGTCAGCGCGCGGCATCAGGAAGGCTGAAGCGAAGTCGTTTGCGGCCTGCTCCTTCTCCTTGCCAGGCTCAACGTGTAGTGAACCACCGTGCATGACCAGGTGCCCCAACTCGTGGGCGAGGTCGAAGCGCAGGCGCTCGGCAGACTTATGCACGTTGAGGAAAATCACCGGCGTCGCCCTGTGCCGGAACGAGAACGCATCGACCGCCTGAAGCGGCCCGCCGGCTGAGTAGACCTTGGCACCCTTGGACTCGAGAAGCTGCAGCAGGTTCTTGATCGGCGCCGCGCCAAGCCCCCATGCACCGCGCAGTGCCTCCGCGGCCTGCTCGGCTGGGAGCACCTCGTCAGCATCGAGCAGATCCTGGAGCTCCGGCACCGCCGGAGCGGGGGCTTGGTAGGTCGCTTCGATCCAGTCCGAGAGTTCGATGGCTAGCGCAGAGAGCGACCGCGCGGTCTGCTCATCCTTCTTCGCCAGCCGAGACGTAGCCCGGAAGTGGAAGGCGTCCGTGGGCGGCAGCGCAGTGACGGGGCGGTAGAAGAAATCGACTGGGAAGTCCAGGGCCCGCGCGAACTCGCGGATCAGCTCAGGGCTAGGAGTTCGTTTCAGGTTCTCCGTCTGAGAGATCCACGGCGCGGTGACCCCGACCTCAGCCGCGAGAGCGGTGGCCGTCACCTGTCGAATGGCGCGCGCCATCTCCACGCGCGCGGGAACGAAGGTATTGCTCATCGGGTCAAACCCTTCGTCTTAGCGTCGGGCGATCTTGAACGAGAAGTCGTCCTCGTCGTTGCCCTCTTCGAAGCTGAATGCACCAAGCGCCAGGTCGAAGGCAGGGAAGATGATCCGTTCCGACCAGCTGTTCACGAAACTGCCGAGCCGTCCAACAGGCCGCGACAGCTCCAGGTGCACGAGGCCGTCGCGCTCGTCGTAAAGGAGGATACGGACGTCGTCGACGTCAACTTCACCCTCGTCGGTCGGCTGGCCAAACATCGCGACCGCGCCGTTCTCGTCCACACGGCGGGCGAAAGCGGATCCCTTGGGGTTCTTGGTGGTCGGGCTACCGTAGGTGACGCCAGTAAAGGCGTTGCCGCTGCTGACGATGAGCCCGAGGTTGAGCTCAGGTTGCAGGAAGTAGGGAAGATTCTCGGGGTCGAACCGCCGCCACCCAAGCTGCAGGAGCATCAGCCCCTCGTGCACCGTTTCGATGGTGCGCGCCCAGCGCGTGAACTCGGGAGCAGACTTCGGTGCAGCCGGGCTGAAGGTGCGGCTCTCCGCCGCCGCGACAGACACCGCACGCTCGAACACAGTCGCCTCGAGCCGCATGGGCGCGAGCAGGCCTGCCAATGCCTCGCGGGTCTTCGGGGTGTGGATTGCCATCAGGAGTCCCTTCTCGCGGCTGAGCCGACACCTCACCGTAGCAGACTGAGTAAAAGAACAGACACATGAAGTTAGGGTGTGTCGCAGGGAAGGCCTTCTCGGTCCTCAGACCCCGAGCACCGCTCGCCGCACCCGCATAGGCCACGGCGCCAGCGTTGCCATCCGGTACCTCAGCCACAGGTCGACGAGCGCTGCCTGGTCAGTCACGATCTGCACAGCCTGCCGCGTCGTCTGATCCCACGTATGACGCGGCCGGAGCCCGGCACCGTCGAGGTACGCGGCGATCGTCGCTCCGGCGTAGGGCCGGAGGGCGAGTGCTTCGGAGAGCTCACCGCGCACGTCGATCAGGTGTTCCCGGAGTGTGTGCTGCATCCAGTGTGGCCAGCGATGCGCCGTGGAGTCGTCTTCCAGTTGGGCGATGATGACGTACGGATCACGGCGGCAGTCGTCACACGGACGGTCTCCGCGAACATCGGACGACGAGCCTGATGGGCTGCGCTGTCACGCCACGACTGCAGCGCCCGGTTCAGCTTCTCGTCCCAGGATGGATAGGGCTCGCCGTTCATCAGTAGGCAGACGTCGCGATGTAGTTCGGTTCCAGCGCCACCGTCTTCGGCAGCGTGCCCGGGTCGAAGCGCCGGCTCAGCTCGATCCGCTCCTCCAGTTCCGGCGTCAGCCACGAGTGCACCTCCAGCGGATACCCCATCCAGAACAGTCGCTTCACGACGGGCTTGTACCAGCAAGCCACCCGGGTCTGTCCCTCGAAGATGGTGAACTCGGCATGCAGTGACCGGGCATGCGACGTCGACCCGATGACCCGAATCGGGCCGATGACCCGAATCGGGTGCGCCAGGTCGATGCAGAAGTCCGAGATGAAGGTGCATGACGAGGTGTGCCCACCAACAGAAACGACCCGAGTCGAGATACTCGGGTCGTTATCGAAGATGGCGGTACTCGCCGCAATGGAGTTCTTGCCATAGTCGGCAAGGCGGAGGTAGTGGAGGCGTTTCGGCATAGCGGAGGCTCCTTTCCGGGAGGGCAGGGACGAGGAACATACCGTCCTCCCCCGGGCCAAGCCCAGTCCGGCAGTAGCGACCCCAAAGCGCCCGTAGGAGCCCCATCCGGCGGCCTCAGCCGGAGTACCCCCGGTGCGTGTTCTCCTTGATGAACGCCATCAAAGAATCACGTGCGATGTACTTCCGACTGCCGATCTTCGTGTGCTCAATATCCCCACGGTTCGTCAGCTCGTAGACAGCCGAGTAGGGAATCCCCAGCGCCTTGCCCGCGTCCTTGAGAGACAGTAGCATCGGCCCGGACTCCGAGAGCAGGTTCGGTCGGATCACTGTCGTCTGCTCAGCTTCGACCACCTCGACTTCCGATGCCACGTCTTTCCAGGAGCCGAAGTACCCGTACGGGCGGTTGAACTCTTCCTGCACCTTCTTCGCCGCGTCCTCTTCGTCCGTGGCACGCACCCACCGCTCGGCGACCTGCACGCGTGTCACCACGACCTTGTATCTCATGTACGTCTCCTGCTTCTGCACCTGCCGGGTGCGTGGCTTCTTCGATGATCTCCCAGACCCCGTGCGCTGAACACGACGCATCGCCCGCACTGTCGCTCCGACATGCTCGTCGTCGACGACAGCGGCACCAGGTTGCTGCGGTGCTGGAGCAGGTGACGCTGGAGCTTCATCCTCTTGAAAGCGAAGATGCGCAAGCAAAGAAAAACCGCCGATCACAGGGGTCGATACGGCGGAATTTCTTGGAGGGCCCAGTGGGGCTCGAACCCACGACACCCTGCTTAAAAGCCAGATTTGTACCACTTTGGTGGACATGCCTACCCCTGTTATCACAGCACTTCGCACACGTTCACGTTGCCTCACATTGGGTTCCGTTGCCGTCAATTACTGCCGTCAAACCGTCCTGCCGAATATCCATCAAAGCGAGCGCATTTTCACGTCAGCGAATCGGCAGGGAGTCATACGTCAAGCCTGCAACGCTGCTCTCATGAACAAGCTCCGCAAGGCATCGTTCCCGCTGTCTCTGCTGCCCGCCACACCGCTCATGCCCGAGAAGAAGGAGCCGCGTCCATGACGCTCTACGACGAGACCCCACCCATCCCGCATCCCGACCAGCTCAGCTTCGAGACGATCGACGTCGGCACCGGGCAGCCCGTGGACGACATCCCAACTGGCAAACGGGCAGTGATCTATCTGCGCGTCTCCACTCCGAGCCAGGTCAACACCGACTACGACCCGGAAGGTATCTCCCTTCCAGCGCAGCGCAAGGCCTGCTACCGCAAGGCCGACCAGCTCGGAATCACCATCATCGACGAGTACATCGAGCCTGGCCGCTCCGCCCGGGAGATGACCAAGCGACTGGCGTTCCAGCAGATGCTGGAGCGCATCCGCACCGAGCGGGACGTCGACTACGTCATCATCTACAAGCTCTCACGCATGGCCAGGAACCGCTTCGACGATGCCATCGTCGGTGCCGAACTCAAGAAGCGCGGAGTCACCCTCATCTCCGCCACCGAGTCCATCGACGAGACCCCGGTCGGGCAGCTCATGCACGGCATCCTCGCCGCGTTCAGCGAGTTCCGCTCCGCCGAAGAGGGAGCCGACATCGCCTACAAGATGGGCGAGAAGGCCAAGAAGGGCGGCACGCTCGGCAAAGCACCCATCGGGTACATCAACACCATCGACCGCATCGACGGCCGCGAGATCCGCGCTGTCGCCATCGACGACGAGCGTGCGCCACTCGTCCGGCTCGCATTCGAGATGTACGCCGCAGGCGAGGCGACCCTCGAAGACATCCAGAACGAACTCACCGACCGAGGACTGCGCACCCGCCCCACCCAGCGCCGCCCCGCCGGCCCGATCTCCGTCTCCAAGATCCACCAGATGCTCCAAGACCCGTACTACGTCGGCATCGTCACGTACAAAGGCGAGGAATACCCCGGCCGGCACGAGCCGCTCATCGACCGGGAGCTGTTCGACCAGGTGCAAGACCTCCTCGCCTCGCGGGGCAGGGCAGGCGAACGCCGCCGCGTGGTGCACCACTACCTCAAGGGCACCCTGTGGTGCGGCGCCTGCTGGCGACGCGACAGGTCCATCCGCCGCATGATCGTGCGCCGCACCATCTCCCGCAGCGGCGAGGAGTACTTGTACTTCTTCTGCCGCGGCACCCAGGACGGGTTCTGCGACGCCAAGTACTCCAACGTCCACCGCATCGAACGCGCCGTCGAGGAGCACTACCGCACCGTCCAGTTCAGCCCCGACTTCCTCCAGGCCATGCGCAAGACCCTCGACGACGCCCTCGCCGAGCAAGAAGCCTCACAACGCGCCCTGAAGGAACAGCTCGAAGGGCAGCTGGAGCGCCTGGACGCCCAGGAAAGCAACCTCCTGGAGCTGGTCGTCGACGACACCATCCCGAAGGAGAAGATCCGCGCCAAGCTCCGCGAGATCGGCGCTGAACGCGAACGCCTCACCGCCCAGCTCCAGGCCACCGTCGACACGCTCAAGGACGCGGTCGAGTTCATCGAGACCAACCTGCGCCTGCTCGAAGACCCCTACGAGCTGTACATGAACGCCAGCGACGAAGTCCGCCGCCGCCTCAACCAGGCCATCTTCAAGCACATCTTCATCGACCATGACGAGATCATCGATCACGACCTCGAAGACCCGCTCGGAGACCTCTTCACCGTCCAGACGATCTACCACGCCAGCACCATCGGAGCACCGCCTGGCCGCCTGCACGACCTCGCCCAGGCCTCCTGGGCCAAGGGGTTAGCGGCAGAAAAGAGTGGATGCGATAGCGGTTCTGGCGCGTGATTCCGCGGTGATGGGGGGACCGTTATGGTCGACGACTCTT